>CAYQRU010000004.1:0-67843 GCA_964419945.1 uncultured Bacteroidales bacterium
CCGCTTTCAATATGAATAACATCAGCCAGAGAATAACGGGTATTCGTAAAATCTACTGTAAACCCAGTTCGCATCAGTGATACTTCGCCATTGACAGCGGGATGGGAAACAGGCCCTTTTAAAGCAACTGTTCCACTGGCCAAGCCTTTTACATCCGAAAGAATACCTTTCAAAAAGGGATCAACAGTTTCAAGTTTGAAATTGTACAGCCGGACTTCCATGTCAAGGTTGTTTGTTTCACTTTGAGGGTAATAAAAACCCTGCAGATTGAATGGAGTGATGGTTCCAACATTACCGGTGTATTTGATTTGTGAATCAACCCATACTGATTTGGTATAAGGGTCCCATGATGTGTTCAGTTCAAGATTGCCAAGGTTTTCTTTGCTTAATGAGAAGTTTTCGACACCTATTGCAGCAATAAATGTCTGATTCTTATACATATCGAGTAAGTCAACCTGCCCGTTTAGAGTTCCGCTTACATCTACGCCGTATGTCTGAAGGATCATTTCGAGATTAGACAGTTTCCATTGGTCAAATCCAATACTGAGTTTTTCTATCGGATCATCTGAGATTTTCCCGTTAAAGAGAATTCCCTGATCAGTGCTTTCAAATTCCAGCTTATCGAAAGTAATGGATGAGGTATCAATAGTAATTTGATGATCCCGGTTGAACCACCAGGGTATCTTATTGATCATAAAATGTGATTCTGTTATGCCAAGCACTAATTTAGGACTGTTTACAAAGGTAAAATAGCCTTTAAGGTCACCTTTATAAGCACCGGGATTTTTTTGGTTGTTCCAGGAAAGTCTGTAAAGGATGGTGTCGCCTGAAAAAGAGGATTCAACGAGTAATTTATCAAGCCTCAGATCAAGGGTGTCTTTTTCGCTGGCTTCCTTAAAGATGAAATGACCGGCACCGGTTCTTGCATTAAGTTCTCTGTTCCTGGCGATAAGGCTGAAATGCCAGTTTTTGATCCTGGTTCCATACAGGTTGATATCAGAGGCGCTGGCGGCAATCCCAACCATATCTTCCAGCGAATTGAAACGGGCTTCGATCATTGCATTTGTATGAATGACAATATCAGGAAAGAACAATCTGCTGAATGCTTGTGTATTTTTCAGAGTGATTGCTGCAATAAAGGATTGCTCCGGTATTTCTTCAGCACTAAAATGAGTCTGGCCTTCTCCAGCCGATGGCAGATATAATCTGAGGATCTTTAAAAAAGCCGGATATATCTGGCTATATGCAAAATCGCCATCAAAATCGGCATCCATATAATCCGAACGAAGGGTAAGCTTACGGTTACCATTGTTCTCCGGATGGGCGTTAAGCGAAAAATAATCCATTTCAAGAAACTTACCGGATTCATAATATTTTGTGTCTTCGATCAGGATTTCCCCTCTCAGATTATCTAAATTGTTGCCGGAAAAGTTTATTTCCATTTTTGAGGACAACAGCGAGGTACTGTCACGATCAATCAGGTGCAGGCGGGCAAAATTGGCATCATTCAGGGTGGCAATAAAATTGAAAACCGGTGGATCGTCGTTCAAATCGAAAAGCCCGTAAAAGTCAAGATTAATAAGTTCATCGCTGAGTGCCAGCGATCCGTTGAATTGTTTGTCAGCCAGTTCCCCGTTTACAACCAGCGAATTGAGTGTATTTCCTTTGATTTCAAGAGAATCAATAGTAGCTATGAAGGTAGCATCAAAGTTGGAAGGTAGCCGGCCTTTTCCGTCAACTCTTGCATTCATATTCAAACTGCCCAGCCAGTCCTCCTGCCTGGTGAGCATACCTATATTGAAACGGCGGGTTCTTAACTCTCCCTTGTAATTGATATTTTTTGTAGCGAAATCATACTTCAATGAAATGTCTGTTGTCAACGATCCATAATTTGTCCGGAAGGTACCATCGGACACAAAGTCGTTGTAAAATCCTGTGAACCTTCCTTTTACCCGAACAAGTCCCAATTGTTTTACTTGTTCCGGTAGTTCAAGATATGCGGGGCCATTTTCCGAAGCAAGTGTAAGTGTCTGTAAATCGAGGTAATGGGTTGATAAATCGCGGGCATTGATATGAATAAATGTTTCCCTGATATTTGGGAGCCCGTCAAGGCTGATATTTCCATTGAATTGGGTGTAAGAGCCGAACTGGATGCCAAAGTTTTTAAGTTGCAGGTTACGCACTTCGCCATTTACGAGACCCTTAAGTATGAATTTATTATCCATTCCCTTTAAGTCAGGAACAAAATATGCCAGATCGCTCATATCTAATTCTGAAGGAAAAATTTCGGCCTGCATATAAATTTCCTGGGTAAACCTTGAAAAAGCTTTGAAATCATCAAACTGGAATGCAAGGTCAAGAAGCAGTTCAGTATTTGGGGTTTGCACAATCAAATCCCTGGTGGAAATTCCATCGTGTGTAACTGTAATATCGGTACGCAGGCGGTTTAAAATAAATCCACAACTTTCAATAGCACTCAGGTGGTGCAAATGTGCAAACAGGGTATCGTTTCTATACGATAAATCGCTAAGGGTCAAATAAATATTTGAAATATCCAGGTGGTCGTAATTCATCCCACTGGAAGTGGTATCCACATTGTGATTATGCAAAGAAAAAATTCCGTCTGAGACAGAAGCATTCATCAGTCTGAAATTCCAGGGTTTGGAAGCACTTTCGGTACTGTCGTGGATGGAGAAGTAATCAATGATAAACTGAAAATTCATGACAGAATCCCCGGGATAGGTGACAAGGTTTATCTCAGGTTTTTCCAATGCAATTCTTCCGACTCCTATATCACGAGCCTTAAGTCTCAGATCGGTCAGGCTAAATTGCAGGCGGTTGGTTCTCAGAATGGGTTTATCTCTTTTATCGTTTATACCAAGGTTAGTAATATCAATGTCTAACGGGAAAACGATCCTGAGTTTTTCGATATATACTTCGGTTTTCAATTCCTGGCTGAGATAGGCAGCCGCTTTTTTTGCAAAATAGGTTTGCACCATGCCCTGCTGAATGAAAATGAAGAATGAAATCAACAGCAAGATGAGTACGAGAAAAACCCACGTTAATATCCTGAATGCTTTTTTGATAACTTTGCCCATTTAAACAGGAAATCAAATATTCATCAATGGCAGTTTTAATATTAGGTATTGAATCTTCATGCGACGATACATCTGCAGCGGTGCTGGAAGGGAATATTGTTCGCTCCAACATCATTGCCAATCAATCGGTTCACAAAGATTTCGGTGGAGTAGTTCCCGAACTTGCGAGCCGTGCTCATCAACAAAATATAATACCTGTTGTGGAAACTGCCTTAAAAACGGCAAAAGTAAAGAAATATGATATTCATGCGCTTGCCTTTACACGTGGTCCGGGCTTGCTCGGTTCTTTACTGGTTGGAGTTTCTTTTGCCAAAGCCTTTACGCAGGCATTGAATATTCCACTTATCGAGGTAGACCACATGCAGGCACATATTTTGGCACATTTTATCAGGAAAGAAAGCGAATCCAAACCCATGCCTTCGTTTCCGTTTTTATGCCTTACTGTCTCGGGTGGTCATACACAGATCGTTCAGGTAAATAGTTTTTCAGATATGAATGTGATTGGCCAAACCATTGATGACGCTGCTGGTGAAGCTTTCGACAAGGCGGCAAAAATCATGGGATTGCCCTATCCTGGAGGTCCTGTGATTGACAAACTGGCAAGCAATGGCAGGGCTGATGCTTTCAGGTTTTCAAAACCAAATATTCCTGGCTTTGACTATAGTTTCAGTGGACTGAAAACCTCATTTCTCTATTTTTTGCGCGACCGGTTAAAATCTGATCCTCATTTTATTGAATCCAATAAAGCCGACCTGGCTGCCTCCATTCAGGCTGTCATTATTGAAATATTGACAGATAAACTGATCAGGGCTTCTAAACAGACAGGTATCAGTGAAATTGCCATTGCAGGGGGCGTATCCGCGAATTCAGGTTTGAGAAAAAAAATGCTGGAATTACAGCAAAGTAATAGCTGGAATGTCTATCTTCCTGACTTTCATTACAGCACTGATAATGCCGCAATGATTGCGGTTGCAGGTTATTATAAATTTTTGAGAAAAGAATTCAGCAGCCTCAGTGCAGTCCCTTACTCAAGAATAGGTCAGGGGAGTTGGACCTGAGCATCGTAATTATTATAAAATAACTTCGTGTCATTTTTCTTCCCTGTTGATAAATTGCTAATAAATCCTAATTCTCTTGAATTGAAGTAAAAGATTGTGTGTTAGATATCCAAAAATGACTATCATTGCAACTTCTTAAGAATAAATCTTTGATTTTGGCAAGATTTTGGCTTGTGATCCAGTTTCCCTATTACACAGGGTTATTCATGTAAAATTATTGATAAATAGTAACTTGTAAAAAATCATTCATGAAAAAGTACGCATATTATGTACTCCCGCCTGCAATTTTGATTGCAGCTTTTGTTTTTGTTGCATTTCAACAGGCAACAAAGCCATCTAAGGCAGATAAATACAAATCTGTAATAATAGGTAATCAGGAATGGATGACAGAAAATCTCAATGTTGACCGTTTTCGTAATGGCGATTTAATCCCTCAGGCAAAAACTGACCAGGAGTGGAAAATCTTTACGCAACAGGGAAAGCCCGCATGGTGTTTTTATGATAACAATTCCGCCAACGAATTGAAATACGGGAGAATGTATAACTGGTTTGCAGTGAGTGACCCGCGCGGTCTGGCACCTGATGGTTGGCGAATTCCGATTGATTATGACTGGAAAGAACTTGGCAGAGCACTTGGTAGTGAAGAATTGGCCGGATATAAAATGAAATCAAAGAACGGATGGAATGAGAGTGGTAATGGCTCAAACTCAAGCAACTTTAACGGTTTACCGGGTGGCTACCGCCACTACAACGGGCAATTCAGTTCAGTGGGCGACAATGGATTCTGGTGGAGTGCCGATCTTTACGACAACGATAATGCAAACGCTTGTTATCTCAGCAAAAGCCTCGATAACTTTTATCGCAACTATTTCAATAAAGGCTACGGTTTTTCGGTTCGTTGCATTAAGGAATAGCAATCCTGTTTTGCAGTTTGCCTGAAAATATCAATGCCAGGCAATAAGCCAATATTGCGTTTAACATCACACAAGCATATCCGGCTTCAACAGCCAATAGTATCGCAAGCGGTGAAGCTATCACCGAAAAGCAGCCATTAATGCCCCATGCCCAGGGAACAATGTTGTTGTTACTTTCTGAAATAATCTTCAGTGCCACAGGAAATGGCATTCCCATAAAAAATGCCGGTAAGGCAATCACCACGAACGCAATGATCGTTTTATAAATTGCTGGCAATCCTATGGTTGCCTTCAGCAAAGGATTCAATCCGGAGAGTATTGCAGTAAAACAAATCAGAATAATCAGGAATACAGGCAGCAAATTTTCCTGTGTCATGTTTCGTTTTCCCGAAATGTAACTTCCTGTGCCAGAGGCAATCATCATCATAGTGATTACCCATGAAGCCGCAATTACCGGCGTTCCAAAATAAATAATGAAGCGCTGAATAAAAATAATTTCAACGAACATGTATCCCAATCCCAAAGTTGAAAAATAGATGAGTACCGGCAGTTTCCTGTGACTTTTGGATTTTAACCTCAGCAGAGGCAACAAGATAAATAAAATTGCAAAAAATGTTACCTGTATTAAGGTAACATAAACTATCAGGTAGCCCAGTTCAAGGTAAGGAATTGTCTGACTGTTGTAAAGTGTTCGAAGCAAAGGCAGGGTATTGAGCCGTATGAAATGATTGAAATATGGACTGTTATCTGTGGAAGGCTCAATATGAAAGCCATACTGGTCGAAGTTCATATTACTTGCGACAATAGAATCAATGAGACTGAAAAAAAACGGATCGCTGAAGACATTGTATTTGTTGCGTTCAGTATCTGTAACTCCTGGTAATAATACCGGATCGAAATAAAGAGAATCGCAAAAAACACGAACCTCATTTATTTGTTCTTCCTGAAGCGGTGATTTGGTAACAACAAAGGTAACAGTGCCCCAACTCTTGATCATTACAATGTGTTGCAATATCTTTGAAATGTTGTTTTCTCTTAGCATTTGAACAAGAGTTGCACAAATTTTCAGGGGAGTCTTTACAGGGTAATCAAGATACGATGATACTGTGAGGCAGCCATTGGGTTTCAGCGTATTCCACGTTTGGTTGAAACCCTCCAAAGTAAGCAAGTAATTTTCCTGCATGGCGCAGAGTCCTGAGGTGCCTCCAAATGCATCAGGAACAGGCAGAATAATTATATCATATTGATGTTTCGAAGATGCGAGCAATGTCCGTGAATCAATGGTGTGGACGCGAACGTTTTCGTGACTGTAAAGATATCCTGATTTCTCTGCCAGGTTGGTTTGCATCATACGAACGAGTGTTTTGTTGGGTTCAGACACAACTACTGCATTAGCTCCGCGGCGCAGAGCCTGGACTGCAAAATATCCGGTTCCCCCGTTGAGTACCAGTACAGAATCGGGTTTACAAATTGCGTATGGCAATGCAAACGTTGAGTAATCCGGCCATAAATTTGTATGCATATCAGGTTTGCTGACAATACCCGTAAAATCGCCATTGATAAAAACAGCTGGCAACGCAGGAACTTCGCCCTCGAAAGATAAACTGATTCCTGGCGCATAACGCATTGCTGTAGAAGTAATCACCTGGTTCAAACCAAAGATACCCGGCTTTTCGTAAATAATTTTTGCATCAGGAAGGTTCATCGCTTTACTCAGACTTTTATATTGTGAAATGTTTAATGTATAAGGAATTGTCTGGTTGATTAACACTGCGCAAATTAAGCCTGATGAAATAATAATGGCATAAGCAGGCGTAATTCTTTTTAGTAACAATAATCCGGAAGACACCAAAAGCAATGCGCATAATGATTTGGCTTCCCATGGAAACATCAAATTTAATACGGGTAATGCCAGCAATGCGCCCAATCCTGATCCGATAAGGTTCATGAAATATAACCTGCTGATATCGGTAATATACACGGTAAAAATAATTCCGATTGCAAGGGCAGCAAAATAAAAAGGCAGGAAATATATGATCAGGTTGGTGGCAAGTTTCCAGAAATGATTGTAATCAATAAATAAAAGATACAGATCAAAGGAAAGAAGCTCTGTACCGGCAAGCCTCAGACCTGGTTCAAGGCTGAGCCCGGATGCAAAAGCAAATATAGGTAACAGAGTGTTCTTATGTTTGGTAAGTTTATCCCTGAAAATAGAAATTGTCGTTCCTGCAGCTCCAAAACCGAGAAGGGCTATGGATATAATCATAAATGCAAAATGATGCCATTGCTCATTTGATAGGATTTGCATCAAAGTTATCTGCGAAGCTATGACAGCGACTGAAAGTAGAACGAGTGCCAATCCGAATCGCAATGGTAAAACGGGCTTCATGGCTTCTTTTCCTGGCTTCTGGTAAAAGGAACGAACCTCACCGGCATCATGTTCCTTGTGAGGGTTTTACCGTTGATTTTCTCGACGAGTGTAAGTTGCTGTACCATGAATGGGGTTCCCACCGGTATGATCATCTTACCACCTTCTTTTAATTGCGAGAGCAGGGGAGGGGGAATAAATTCGGCTGCAGCCGTGACGATTATTGCATCGAATGGTCCTGCAGCTTCCCATCCATCATAACCATCGCCGCATCGAATATGAATATTCCTGTAATTCAGCTTGTTGAAGAGTTTTTCTGAATTTTCCGCAAGTTCCGGAATAATCTCAATGGTGTATACCTTACTCACGATTTGCGAAAGTATGGCCGCCTGATAACCTGAGCCTGTTCCAATTTCAAGCACTACATCGTCAGCTCCGGGATCCACTATTTCTGTCATATATGCAACAATATAAGGCTGTGAAATTGTTTGCCCGTAGCCGATGGGTAATGGATTATCACGGTAGGCATTCGAAGTTTGGGTTTGTGGTACAAATTGATGTCGCGGAACGATTCTCATGGCATCGAGGGTAGGTTCATGTCTGATTCCCCGGCTGAAAATCTGCTCGTTAACCATACGTTCCCTTTCGTTGCGGTATGCTTCGGGCTTTGACTGACCAGAAGTCATAGCCGGAAAAAATACGATCAATAACAGAATTGTTGCAGAAATAAATGGTTTCATATTCGCATGGTGTTGGGTTGAAACGGAAGTACGATGAGGACAAACTTACAAAAAAAACCAATTGGTGCTGTTGACACCAGATTAACACAAAATAAAACCCCATTACGGTTATATGCCGTAATGGGGTCACTATTGTTTTTGGAGTGAATCAGGCTTGTGCTGTCGGTGCACCAAGGCTGAAAGGCAGGTTGTCAGCTTCCGACTCTTTGATCATACCATGCATGGATTCAAACTTTGCAATATTTTCTTTCAGAGCTTTCAGCAATCGTTTGGTATGTTGAGGAGTCAGAATGATCCTCGATTTTACCTTGGCTTTTGGTATTCCGGGCATCATTTTCACAAAATCAATAATGAATTCAGATTGAGAATGTGTGATTATAGCCAGGTTTGAATATATACCTTCGGCGATTTCGTCGGAAAGTTCAATGTTAATCTGTTGATTTTTTGGAGGTTCCATTTTAATTCATATTTAAGTTACTGGCAGGGAGGTATGGCGCTTATTTATCGCTTTTCGATGCCATCAGTTGTTCATATTCTTCTGTTGATCCAACAATGATGCGGTCGTACTCCCGCAGGCCTGTACCTGCCGGAATCAAATGACCCACTATTACGTTTTCTTTTAATCCTACCAGTTCGTCTCTTTTAGCGTTCACTGAAGCTGATGTCAACACCTTGGTAGTTTCCTGGAAAGAGGCAGCCGAAATCCAGCTTTTGGTTTGCAATGAAGCACGGGTGATGCCCTGAAGTACCTGACGGGCAGTTGCAGGTTTGGCATCGCGGGCTTCAACCAATGCTTTATCACGGCGCTTCAGAAGCGAATTTTCGTCACGGAGTTTACGAGCTGTAAGAATTTGTCCTGCTTTATAATTGGCTGAGTCACCTGCATTGACAACAACTTTTTTCCCGAAAATCCAGTCGTTTTCTTCATGGAAATCGGTTTTATTCACCAACTCGCCTTCAAGGAATTTTGTATCGCCGGGATCTTCAACTTCAACCTTACGCATCATCTGCCGGACGATTACTTCAAAGTGCTTGTCGTTGATCTTCACACCCTGAAGGCGATATACTTCCTGGACTTCATTCACGATATACTCCTGAACTTTCATTGGGCCTTTTATAGCGAGAATGTCAGCAGGAGTAATAGCTCCGTCGGAAAGGGGAGTACCTGCTTTGACATAATCGTTTTCCTGAGCGAGAATCTGCTTGGTGGTCGGTACAAGGTAACTTTTTTCTTCTCCTGTTTTTGAAGTGATTATTACTTCTCTGTTTCCGCGCTTCAATTTCTTGCCAAATGAAACAACACCATCAATTTCAGATACAACGGCGGGATCGGAGGGATTACGCGCTTCGAATAATTCGGTGACACGTGGTAAACCTCCGGTGATGTCACCGGTTTTACCGATGGCTCTGGGAATTTTCACCAGGATTTCTCCCGCTTTGATCTGATAACCTTCTTCCACAATAATGTGGGCTCCAACAGGAATATCATAAATCCTGAGGGGTACGTTGTCGTCCGACATGATCCTGATGGCGGGATTCTTGGCCTTATGACGGGTTTCAATTACCACTTTGTCATGATATCCGGTTTGTTCATCAGATTCCACTTTATAAGTGACACCCTCGATGATATTGTCATAAACAATCTTACCTGAAACCTCCGATAGAATCACCGCATTGTAAGGATCCCATTCTGCAATAAGATCACCGTTAGTAATTTCAGCACCACTGCGGAAATATAGTTTTGCTCCATAAGGAATATGAGCTGATGTCAGCGGGATGCCTGTATTTTTATCAATAATACGCATTTCGGCAGAACGTCCGATCACCATATCTATCATTCTTCCATCAGAACCTTGGTATTCAACATAACGTAATTCATCAATTTCAATCGTACCATTATACCTGGATTGAATTTTTGAGGAAATGGCAATGCTGGAAGCGGTACCACCGACGTGAAAGGTTCTCAGGGTAAGCTGTGTTCCTGGTTCACCAATGGATTGTGCCGCAATCACACCTACTGCCTCTCCTTTCTGAACCATATATCCGGTGGCAAGATTTCTACCATAACACTTTGCACACACTCCCTGTTTCGATTCGCAGGTAAGAACTGAACGTATTTCAACAGATTCGATTGGGGATTCTTCGATGATACGGCAGATATTTTCAGTTAATTCTTCACCAGCAGATATGATCAATTCTCCCGTGTTGGGGTGGTGCACGTCGTGCAGGGTGACACGGCCAAGGATACGGTCATAAAGTGTTTCGACAACTTCTTCACTCTTTTTCAGCGCAGTGATCATCAAACCACGCAAAGTCCCGCAATCTTCTTCTGAAATGATCACATCCTGCGAAACATCCACAAGACGTCTTGTAAGGTATCCGGCATCGGCTGTTTTTAAAGCAGTATCTGCCAATCCTTTTCGTGCGCCGTGGGTAGAAATGAAGTACTCGAGCACGGACAGTCCTTCTTTGAAGTTTGATAATATGGGATTTTCAATAATTTCACCACCCGTTGCAGTGGATTTTTGAGGTTTGGCCATCAAACCGCGCATGCCTGAGAGCTGACGAATCTGTTCTTTGGAGCCACGGGCACCTGAATCAAGCATCATATAAACCGGATTGAATCCTTGTTTATCTCTTACAAGTTTATCCATCAGGGTGATGGTGAGATGAGAATTGGTGTGCGACCAGACATCAATAATTTTATTATACCGCTCATTGTTGGTAATAAATCCCATGTTGTAGTTCATGAGGATTTCTTCAACTTCCTGGTTGGCTTCATCAATCAGCCTGACTTTTTCCTCCGGAACGATTACATCTCCAAGATTAAAAGAGAGACCACCTTTGAATGCCATGTAGAATCCAAGGTCTTTGATATTATCGAGAAATCTGGCAGCCTTGGCATTGTCGGTTTTCTTCAGAATATCACCGATAATATCCCTGAGGGCTTTTTTATTCAATACCTGATTGATATATCCATATTCTTTGGGGACTACCTGATTAAAAAGTACACGTCCTACAGTAGTATCAATGATTTTATTGATAAAAGTGCCATTTTCAGGAACTTCGATTCTTGCCTTGATAAAAGCATGTAAATCAACTTTGCGTTCGTTGTAGGCAATGATGACTTCTTCAGGAGAGTAGAAAATCATTCCCTCACCTTTCACCGGATGTTCGGGTGTGTTTTTTCGGCCTTTGGTCATGTAATAAAGACCCAGCACCATGTCCTGCGACGGAACAGTAATTGGTGCACCATTTGCAGGATTCAGAATGTTATGGGAAGCCAGCATAAGAATCTGTGCCTCCAGAATGGCTGCATTTCCTAACGGAACATGCACTGCCATCTGGTCTCCGTCAAAGTCGGCATTAAATGCTGTACAAACCAGAGGATGCAATTGTATTGCCTTACCTTCAATCAGTTTAGGCTGAAATGCCTGAATACCTAACCGGTGCAGGGTCGGGGCGCGGTTCAATAATACAGGATGTCCTTTCAGTATATTTTCAAGAATATCCCATACGACCGGATCTTTCCGATCAACAATTTTCTTTGCTGATTTGACAGTTTTGACAATTCCTCTTTCCAGCAGTTTGCGGATAATGAAAGGCTTGTAAAGTTCAGAGGCCATTTCTTTCGGAAGGCCGCACTCATAGAGTTTAAGCTCAGGTCCGACCACGATAACCGAACGGCCGGAGTAGTCAACACGCTTACCCAGCAGGTTCTGGCGGAAACGTCCTTGTTTTCCTTTCAGGCTATCGCTCAAAGATTTCAGCGCCCTGTTCGACTCTGTCTTAACTGAACTGGCCTTTCTTGAATTGTCAAACAAAGAGTCAACGGCTTCCTGCAACATGCGTTTTTCATTGCGCATGATCACATCAGGAGCTTTGATTTCTATCAGCCTTTTCAGGCGGTTGTTTCGTATGATCACGCGACGGTAGAGGTCGTTGAGATCGGACGTAGCAAATCGTCCACCATCCAGTGGAACCAACGGACGCAGTTCAGGTGGTATAACAGGTACTACCTTTACGATCATCCATTCGGGCCTGTTTTCAATATGGCGCTGTCCATCTCGGAAAGCTTCGAAAACCTGCAGGCGTTTGAGAATTTCCTGCTTGCGTTGTTGCGAGGTTTCTTTGTTGGCACGGTCGCGTAATTCAAAAGATTCTTTATCAAGATCGAGCCGGCCGAGAAGATCATAAAGCGCTTCAGCTCCCATCCTTGCTATGAACTTCTCAGGATCGCTGTCATCAAGATATTGATTTTCTTTGGGCAATGAATCCAGAATTTCAAAGTATTCTTCTTCGGAGAGGAAATCAAGGTACTGGATGTTGTTGTGACGTTTTACACCAGGGTTGATCACTACATACTTCTCATAATAGATAATGGATTCAATTTTTTTTGTGGGAATTCCAAGCAGTGCTCCGATTTTATTTGGTAATGATCTGAAAAACCATATATGTGCCACAGGAACAACCAGTTGGATATGCCCCATACGTTCGCGGCGTACCTTCTTTTCGGTAACTTCAACACCGCAACGATCGCAAACGATACCTTTGTACCTGATACGTTTGTATTTTCCACAATGACATTCCCAATCTTTTACAGGCCCGAATATTCTTTCGCAAAACAATCCATCGCGTTCAGGTTTATAAGTCCGGTAATTAATGGTTTCTGGTTTCAGCACTTCTCCACTTGATCGTTCCAGAATGTATTCAGGTGAAGAAAGGCTGATGGTAATGCTGGAAAAAGCGCTGCCTACCGTATTGTCTTTTCTAAAAGCCATTTTATTTTATATAAAGTAATTTGATGACTGTGTTAATAAATACCTTGCCGGATAGGTTTTTACGGTATACTAATTAAATGTTACATCGAGGCATAGTCCTCTCAGTTCATGAATCAGCACATTGAAAGATTCAGGAATTCCCGGTGTGGGCATATTCTGACCTTTCACGATAGCCTCGTAAGCTTTGGCCCTGCCAACCACATCATCGGATTTAACAGTAAGCACTTCCTGTAAAATATTTGCTGCGCCGAAAGCTTCCAGTGCCCAGACTTCCATTTCCCCGAATCGCTGTCCACCAAATTGAGCTTTTCCGCCAAGAGGTTGCTGGGTAATAAGAGAGTATGGGCCTATTGAACGGGCGTGCATCTTGTCGTCTACCATATGATGCAGTTTCATCATATAGATGTAACCTACAGTAGCCGGTTGATCAAAACGTTCACCGGTGCCACCATCATAAAGATATACCTGGCCGTTTTCCGGTAATCCGGCCTGGCGGAGGTATTGATTGATCTGGTCAATACTGCCACCGTCAAAGATGGGTGATGCAAACTGGAGACCCAATTTGGCTGCTGCCCAACCTAAAATGGTTTCGTATATCTGGCCCAGATTCATACGTGAAGGAACACCAAGAGGATTCAATACAATATCCACTGGGGTTCCGTCTTCGAGGAAAGGCATATCTTCTTCACGTACAATCTTGGCAACAATTCCTTTGTTCCCGTGGCGTCCGGCCATTTTATCGCCCACGGTAAGCTTGCGTTTCTTGGCGACATATACTTTTGCCATCTGTACAATACCATTAGGCAATTCATCACCCACAGTAGCAACAAATTTTTTGCGGTTGTAAACCCCAAGAATTTCCTTATACTGGATCACATAGTTATTGATCATGAGCTTGATCATGTCATTCTTGTCTTTGTCCGAAGTCCACCGGTTTGGATTGACGTTGTTAAAGTCAAGTGCACTAAGCATTTTGTAGGTGAACTTAATCTTTTTTGGGATCACCAGTTCTCTGAAATTATTATAAACTCCCTGAGATGTCTTGCCATTGAGGATCACGGTAAGCTTATCCACCAGTTTGTTTTTAAGGTCACTCATATTACGGTTAAAATCATCATCAAGGTGTTTGATGATGTCTTTATCCTTAGCTTTCGATTTTTTATCCTTGATGACCCTTGAGAAAAGCTTTTTGTCAACAACCACTCCACGCATTGATGGAGGTGCTTTGAGGGAAGCATCTTTCACATCCCCTGCTTTATCGCCAAAAATAGCACGCAGGAGTTTTTCTTCGGGAGTTGGATCGCTTTCTCCTTTAGGTGTTATCTTGCCAATCAGAATATCGCCTTCCTTCACTTCGGCACCGATACGGATAAGCCCGTTTTCATCCAGATCTTTTGTAGCTTCCGAGCTGACATTTGGAATGTCGTTCGTTAATTCTTCTACCCCGCGTTTGGTATCACGGACTTCCAATGCAAACTCTTCGATATGCACTGACGTAAAGATATCTTCTCTCACGATACGTTCAGAGATGACAATGGCATCTTCAAAATTGTAACCTTTCCAGGGCATGAAGGCTACCATAAGATTTCGGCCGAGAGCAAGTTCACCTTCTTTTGTAGCATAACCTTCGCAGAGCACCTGCCCTTTTTTCACTTTCATTCCTTTATGCACTACTGGCCTTAAGTTGATGCAGGTGTTTTGATTGGTTCTGGCAAATTTGGTGAGGTCATATTTTTTTACATCATCGTCGAAACTGACAAGGCGTTCGTTTTCATCACGGGTGTAACGAATAACGATTTCTGTCGCATCAACATATTCTACCATCCCATTACCTTCGGCATGTATCAGAACACGCGAATCGCGGGCAACAGCTTTTTCTATTCCGGTTCCCACAAGAGGTACTTCAGGATTCAACAGAGGAACAGCCTGGCGCATCATGTTTGATCCCATCAGTGCGCGGTTGGCGTCGTCATGTTCAAGGAATGGGATCAACGAAGCTGCAATGGATGCAATCTGATTTGGAGCAACGTCTATCAGGTGTAATTTTTCGCGATCAACAATAGGGTAATCAGCGAGATAACGGACTTTGACGTTTTCGTCTGCAATACGTCCATCGTCTGAAATAGGAGTGCTTGCCTGAGCAATGATTTTGTTTTCTTCTTCCTCAGCGCTCAGGTAAATCGGGGACTCCTTAAGCATAACTTTCCCTTCCAAAACCCGCTGATAGGGAGTTTCAATAAAGCCCATGCGGTTTACCTTGGCAAATACGCAAAGAGATGAAATCAACCCAATGTTTGGACCTTCCGGTGTTTCGATGGTGCAAAGACGGCCATAATGGGTATAGTGCACATCGCGTACCTCAAAGCCTGCACGTTCACGCGACAAGCCTCCGGGTCCCAATGCTGAGACCCTACGTTTATGGGTTAGCTCTGCAAGTGGATTGGTCTGATCCATAAATTGCGAGAGCTGGTTGGTTCCAAAAAAAGAATTAATAACTGAGGATAAGGTTTTGGCATTGATCAGATCGGTTGGAGTAAATACCTCATTATCCCTCACATTCATACGTTCTCTGATGGTACGCGACATACGTGCCAATCCGACACCAAACTGATTATAAAGCTGTTCGCCAACAGTACGCACCCTACGATTGCTGAGGTGGTCAATATCGTCCACCTCAGTGCGGTCGTTTATCAAACTAATCAGATATTTGATGATAGAAATAATGTCTTCCTTAGTAAGAACCCTTGTGTCAATGGGTATTTCGAGGTTAAGCTTTTTATTGATTCTGTACCGGCCAACTTCTCCAAGATCATAACGTTTATCGGAGAAGAATAGTTTTTCAATGATACCCCGCGCAGTTTCTTCATCGGGAGGTTCGGCATTGCGAAGCAAACGGTAAATGAATTCAACAGCCTCTTTTTCTGAATTGGCTGTGTCTTTCTGCATGGTATTGAAAATGATCGAATAGTCCTGAACGTTGGCACCTTCTCTGTGTATAAGAATGGTTTTAGCGCCCGATTCCACGATCATGTCAATATGATTACTCTCAAGAACTGTTTCACGGTCAATGATCACCTCAGTTCTTTCGATCGAAACCACTTCGCCGGTATCTTCATCTACGAAGTCTTCGATCCATGTTTTCAAAACCCTGGCTGCCAGTTTGCTACCCACAGCTTTCTTGATGGCAGCCTTGCTAACTTTAATTTCTTCTGCAAGTTCAAATATTTCAAGGATATCACGATCGCTTTCGTAACCGATGGCACGAAGAAGGGTGGTAACCGGTAATTTCTTTTTTCGGTCAATGTATGCATACATGACGTTGTTGATGTCCGTGGTAAATTCCATCCACGATCCTTTGAAAGGAATAATTCGCGCAGAATATAACTGCTGCCCGTTGGCATGGAATGAAGTTCCAAAAAACACACCTGGCGACCGGTGCAACTGAGAAACCACAACACGTTCAGCACCATTGATGATGAATGTCCCCCGGGGAGTCATATAAGGAATCATACCAAGATAAACATCCTGGATAATAGTTTCAAAATCCTCGTGTTCGGGATCAGTACAATATAATTTAAGCTTAGCCTTAAGGGGAACGCTGTAGGTTAAGCCTCTTTCAATACATTCTTCGATTGAGTAGCGGGGTGGATCAATATAATAGTCCAGAAATTCGAGGACAAAATTATTTCGTGCATCTGTGATCGGAAAGTTTTCGCTGAAAACTTTGAAAAGGCCCTCATTCATCCTGTTTTCCGGATTGGTTTCCAATTGAAAAAAATCCTGAAAGGATTTCAATTGTATGTCGAGAAAATCAGGATAATCGGCCTTTATCTGAGCAGATGCAAAACTAATTCTTTTTGATTTTTCAGGTACCAAGGTTGTTTGAATTTTAAGTTTGCAGCTAAATTACTTGTAAGGACGGCCCGCAATGGGAAAAGATGCAAACAGACCACTCAACCCGGGATGGGTTGAGTCGGTCTGTGCGTAATGTTGGTCTGTAACTATTTGATTTCGACTTCAGCGCCGGCTTCTTCCAGTTGTTTGGCCAGTGCATCGGCTTCATCCCTGGTGATGCCTTCCTTAATCGCTTTAGGAGCCGCATCAACCAATTCTTTGGCTTCTTTCAGGCCAAGGCTGGTGAGTTCTTTTACCAGTTTCACCACGGCCAGCTTCGATTGTCCGGGATGTTTCAGTATAACATCAAACTGGGTTTGTTCTTCAACTGCTGCTGCAGCATCGCCGCCAACAGGGCCAGCCATCATTACCGGAGCTGCGGCTGCCGGCTCAATACCGTATTCTTCTTTCAGAATTTTAGCCAATTCATTGACTTCTTTAACTGTTAAATTAACCAGTTGTTCTGCGAAAGCTTTCAAATCTGCCATTTTATTTGAGTTGTTTAATTGTTCTTAAAAGATTTTATTTATTAATTCAATTTACTACAATTCAGCTTTTTAGCTACTGTTTCTTAAAAAATTTCAGCCTGCTGATTCTTTTTCAGATAAAGTTTCCAAAATGCCTGCTAATTTTGATCCGCCCGACTGCAATGCAGAGATAACATTTCGGGCTGGTGATTGCAATAAAGCAATGAGATCGCCAACCAATTCATTCTTTGATTTGATGTTGATCAGGAAATCGATCTGGTTATCGCCAAGATATGCCATTTCTTCAATGTAAGCCGCTTTTAATATCGGTTTTGGAGCATTTTTCCTGAATTCCTTAATAAGCTTTGCGGGATCATTAGCCATTTCAGATATCATGATGGCTGTGGGCCCTGCAAGTGCGCTGTAAAGTCCTGAGAAGTCTTTTCCTGACCGCTCCATAGCTTTCTTTAAAAGGGTGTTTTTCACAACAATCATTTTGATATCTTTCTTATAGCATTGCCTGCGAAGCTGATTGGTAACTTCAACATTCAACTCAGATGTATCGGTGATGTAAAGACAACTGATTTTTTTCAGTTGCTCAGTCAGAGATTCTATTAACTGGGTTTTTGCTTCCTTTTTCATAACTCCTTCGGTTATTGCTCGGAAAATATCATATGGTTTTCCGGCTCTTTAACAAGCGGTCAACCATGATGATATTTACGAGGTAAATGATTTAGGATCAACATGAATACCCGGGCTCATTGTACTTGACATGAATACACTTTTGATGTAAGTACCTTTGGCAGCGGCGGGTTTCAACTTAACAATAGTTTGGAGTAATTCTTTTGCATTCTCCATAATCTTGGGTACCTCAAACGAAACCTTACCAATTGAAGCATGAATGATACCATATTTATCAACTTTAAAGTCAATTTTTCCGGCTTTAACCTCATTCACAGCTTTTCCAATATCCATGGTAACGGTCCCGGCTTTTGGGTTAGGCATAAGGCCACGGGGTCCTAATATTTTTCCCAGTGCGCCTATTTTGGGCATTACGGTAGGCATGGTAATAATGACATCAACATCAGTCCATCCGGATTTGATTTTGTTGATATAATCATCGAGACCTACATAGTCAGCTCCGGCTGCTTTAGCTTCGTCTTCCTTTTCAGGAGTACAAAGAACAAGCACTCTGACAACCTTTCCTGTGCCATGCGGCAAAGTAACGATACCTCTAACCATTTGGTTTGCTTTACGTGGATCAACGCCCAGCCGGACATCAAGGTCAACGGAAGCATCAAATCTGGTATAAGTGATTTCTTTTACAAGTTTTGCAGCATCAGTCAAGGAATAAAGTGCAGTCTTATCTATTTTCTTCAGAGCCTCTTTTCGTTTTTTCGTCAGTGTTGCCATCTTTTCTGTTAAGTTAGCGTTTGCATAGGTTTGTTAACACATACATCTGTCCATTGGTCACTTGGCGCCAATAGGTGATTTACCTTTGATCGTGATTCCCATGCTGCGGGCAGTCCCTGCAACCATGCTCATTGCTGCATCCATTGTGAAGGCATTCAGGTCAGTCATTTTTGCTTCAGCAATGGCCTGAACCTGTTCCCATGTAACCGATGCTACTTTATTACGGTTAGGCTCGGCTGAGCCCTGTTTAATTTTTGCAGCTTCTAGTAACTGAACAGCGACAGGAGGGGTCTTAACAATGAATGTGAACGATTTGTCTTTGAAAACAGTGATGATCACAGGGATCAGCTTACCCATTGAATTTTGGGTACGGGCATTGAACTGTTTACAGAATTCCATGATGTTCACCCCTTTTGCCCCCAAAGCAGGCCCAACTGGAGGAGAAGGATTAGCGGCTCCGCCTTTAATCTGTAATTTAATAATTCCAGTTATTTCTTTTGCCATGTTCTAATATCAGGTAAATAGGTGAGTATTAAATAAATAAATGCCTTATAAGGCAGGAAAGGTACTATTCTTTCTCAACCTGCATGAAACTCAGTTCAAGGGGAGTTTTTCTTCCGAAGATCTTTACCATCACTTTCAGCCGTTTTTTCTCTTCATTGATCTCTTCGATAACACCGCTAAAACTGTTAAAAGGTCCGTCAATGACCGTAACAGTTTCACCGACAATAAACGGAATATTGAGTTCTTCACCTTTTTCTGACATTTCATCCACTCGTCCCAGAATGCGATTCACTTCCGATGCGCGCAGTGGCTCGGCTTCTCCCTTGGTTCCAAGAAAGCCCAATACACCGGGAATATGCCTGAGAAGATGTGGTACTTCGCCGGTCCAAACGGCTTCAACCAGAATATAGCCCGGAAAGAAATTACGTTCCTTGCTGATTTTTTTCCCTTTTCTGATCTGGTAAACCTTTTCAGTGGGAATAAGAACCTGCGAAACACTATCTTTCAGTCCCAGACGATTGACTTCACTCTCGATGTATTGTTTCACTTTCTTTTCATTTCCGGTAATGGCTCGTAAAACGTACCATTTTTTTAGATCATCGCTCATGCTTTGTGTTGAAATTGAAAAGAATTAATACCAGGATATAATTGATGTTCAGTAATGCACCGATCAAACAAGTTTGTAAAATTGCTCAAGAACTGTTTGAAAGGATTTATCCATCAGATAAACGACTAAAGCGATTATCAGGGAAGCAACGGATACAACGATTGCACTACTTTGCAGCTCACTCCACGAAGGCCAGGAAACTTTGTGCATCAGCTCGTCGTAACTCTCGCTGATGTACGTTTGAAATTTAAACTTTGCCATAATAACTAAATTTTGCACGGGTGGAGAGGCTCGAACTCCCGACACTCGGTTTTGGAGACCGATGCTCTACCAACTGAGCTACACCCGTTTGAAAACCATCTGTAATTGTTCGTTTTGTAAGGGTTGCTGTATAGCAACCCTTACAAAACTATTCTTATGTTTAATCAAGAATTTCAGTGATCTGGCCTGCTCCAACAGTACGTCCGCCTTCACGAATAGCAAAACGCAATCCCTTATTCAATGCAATTTCATGTATCAGATGAACATGTATTGTCAGGTTGTCGCCAGGCATCACCATTTCAACTCCTTCCGGAAGAACGATTTCACCGGTAACATCAGTGGTTCTGAAGTAAAACTGCGGACGATACCTGTTGTGGAAAGGAGTGTGACGCCCACCTTCTTCCTTCTTCAAAATGTAGACCTCAGCCTTAAACTCTTTATGAGGTTTGATAGAACCTGGTTTGGCAACCACCATACCGCGACGGATAGCATCTTTATCAATGCCACGCAGCAGCAGTCCTGCATTGTCACCAGCTTCACCTTCGTCAAGAAGTTTGCGGAACATCTCAACACCAGTAACTACTGATTTCAGCTTTTCGGCACCCAATCCGATAATATCCACCGGCTCACCAACGCGTATGATACCGGTTTCAATTCTTCCGGTAGCAACCGTACCACGTCCAGTAATTGAAAAAACGTCTTCGACCGGCATCAGGAATTCTTTATCACGGTCGCGCACAGGCAGGGGAATGTAAGTATCAACTGCTGCCATGAGTTCCATTACTTTTTCAACCCATTTGGGTTCCTTATTTAATCCGCCTAATGCTGAACCACGAATCACCGGAGCATTATCGCCATCGAAACCGTAGAACGTCAGCAAATCGCGGATTTCCATTTCAACAAGTTCGAGAAGTTCTTCATCATCAACCAGGTCAACCTTGTTCATAAAAACAACGAGGCGAGGTACGCCAACCTGACGGGCCAAAAGGATATGTTCGCGGGTCTGGGGCATGGGTCCATCAGTTGCAGCTACAACCAGGATAGCGCCATCCATCTGGGCAGCTCCGGTAACCATGTTCTTGATATAGTCAGCGTGACCCGGACAGTCAACGTGTGCATAATGCCTGTTTTCAGTCTGATATTCAACGTGAGCAGTATTAATGGTAATGCCTCTTTCTTTTTCTTCGGGAGCATTATCAATAGAATCAAATGATCTGTACTCGGAAAGTCCCTTTTCAGAAAGAATGAGAGTAATCGCTGCTGTCAGCGTTGTCTTGCCGTGATCAATGTGACCAATAGTGCCTACGTTGACGTGCGGCTTCGAACGGGTGAATTTTTCTTTTGCCATATTGAATTATTATTACTGATTAATAAGAGAAGGTTTTACAATCAAAAAATTTAAATTGAGCCAATGATGAGATTTGAACTCATGACCCCTTCCTTACCAAGGAAGTGCTCTACCCCTGAGCTACATCGGCTGGTGATTGAGCGGAAGACGGGGTTCGAACCCGCTACCTAAAGCTTGGAAGGCTTTCGCTCTGCCAAATGAGCTACTTCCGCTTGTTATACCAGTGGGGAGAGGAGGATTCGAACCTCCGAAGGCTTAGCCAACAGATTTACAGTCTGCCCCATTTGACCGCTCTGGTATCTCCCCTTTTCAACAATTAAAAGAACTGAGCCGATAGAGGGATTCGAACCCCCGACCCGCTGATTACAAATCAGCTGCTCTGGCCAACTGAGCTACATCGGCAATTACTTTTTTCAGCAAGGTCTGTGCTTAGGCAGTAATTATCTATTTCACCAAACAGTACTGATTTCCCTGCTTTTATGCGCCAATCCCTTGTGTTGCTTATAGAAACAACATTCTGAAAAAAAGGACTGCAAAAGTATAAAACATTGCTGAATCTGCAAAATATATCAAATAATTTTTTTCAGATTCTTATTAACCCCTCAGTTTTTCCTTGTATTTCTTGATCTGTGAACGCAATGCCTCTACCGCATTATCAATTGCTTCTTCGAAAGTTTTGCATTGCTTCTTGGCAAAAAGATCGTTTCCGCGTACCACCAACCTTATTTCAGCTATTTTATTCTCCTGTTTGTCGTGGTTATCAAGCTTAAGTATGACTTCACTGGAAATAATTCCTTCATAAAGGCTAACCAGCTTTTCAACTTTCTCCTGAATAAAATCGTCTAATTTCTGATCTGTCTTGAAATGAACCGATGAGATCTTTACTTTCATAAGTGCCTCCTTTTGTTTTTAAGCTTTCGGATGAGCTTGTTGATAAATTCTTTTAATTCTTTCGATTGTATTATGAGTGTAAACCTGTGTAGCTGCCAGGCTGGCATGTCCCAATAACTCCTTGACTGCGTTTAGGTCAGCCCCGTTATTCAACATACCTGTTGCAAACGTATGCCTGATGACATGCGGACTTTTCTTTTGCTGCGTTGTGATAAGCTGCAGGTTTTGTTTGACTGTAATATATATGAGTTCCGGGTAAGCTTTTTTGCCCTTCAGTGTGGTGATCAGGAAGTCTTCGTATGCTATGGCACCAAATACTTTTTCTTTGACAGCAGTGTATTCATTGATCATTGCGAGTAATTCAGCCCCAAATGGAATCATGCGTTGTTTATTTCGCTTTCCCGTTACTGTAAGGGTCAGTGAGTTATTATCAATGTGTTTGTGCTTTAGATCTGTAAGCTCGGAAACCCGGATACCTGTGGCATAAAGTAATTCAAGTATCATTTTGGTGCGAAGTCCCCGAAAACTATTCCCAAAAACATCTGAATCAAGTAATTGATTTACCCTTGAGGTGTCAAGAAACAACGGCAACCTACCTGGAATTTTGGGAGCAACAACTTTCTGTATTGGATTTACCTGCAGAATGTCACGTTTAACGAGAAATCTGAAAAACGATTTAAGGGTCGAAAGCTTACGGTTTACCGAACGTGGTGAATTGCCGTTACGGAGAATTTCTCCCAACCAGGAGCGGATAATCTGACTGTCGACATCTTCAATCAGGGAAATGCCGTAGGTTGATTGTAGATAATTGCTGAATTGCTCAAGATCAGTCTGGTAGGCAATCAAAGTATGCACTGAGTAATGCTTTTCCGCTGCGAGGTAGGTGATGAATTCTTTGGCGTGCATATCAATACAAATATAACAAAACTCTGCTTTTAGCACCTTTCTGAAATCAGCGGCTAAAATACGGTTTTGTTTTTGTAAAAGCAAATTTTGATTCCGGAATTTGCGATAAAATGCCCGAAACGGGTAAATCAGCCGTTTTCCTGTAATTGCATTTGTTGCACGTAAATGGCCTTGAGCCTTTCTTCACGCTTTTTAACGGAGGGTTTGGTAAACTTCTGCCTTTCGCGCAGTTCTCTTACAACACCTGTTTTTTCAAATTTTCTTTTGAGTTTCTTTAAGGCTTTATCAATGTTTTCGCCTTCTTTTACGGGTACAATGATCATAAATGCTTATACTTACTGTTTAATTTTTTTCGGGCTGCAAAATTATACATTCGTTTTGTAAGAAACAAACACCCCTTATAAATTATTTTTCAGAAAGTCTGTCATCGTTCTGAACAGGTGAATACGTGTATTACCTCCATAGATTCCATGATCCCTGTTAGGATAGATCATCATTTCGAATTGTTTTTTCGATTCGATCAGAGCATCAGCCATCGCAATGGAGTTTTCAACATGTACATTATCATCAGCAGAGCCATGAACCAACAGAAGCTTTCCCTTCAGCATGTCAGTAAAATTGATGGGCGAATGATCGTCGTATCCCTGAGGATTTTCCTTAGGTGTGCGCATAAAACGTTCAGTGTAAATATTATCGTAGAATCGCCATGAAGTCACAGAAGCAACAGCAATCCCTGCGCTGAAGAAATCACTTCCCTTAGTCATACACAGCAGAGCCATATATCCACCATAACTCCATCCAAATACACCAATACGGCTTTTGTCAACATAAGGAAGTGAACCTAAATACTTTGCCGATTCTGTCATATCAAGTGTTTCGTATTTTCCAAGCTGCAGATAAGTCATTTTTTTAAATTCTTCTCCACGTGCCTGTGTACCACGTGTATCAACTGATACGACTATATATCCCTGCTGTGCCAGCATTTGAAACCAAACTGCTTGCGAACGTCCCCAGGTATTGGTTACCGTTTGCGATCCGGGCCCGGCATACACATACATCAATACCGGATATTTTTTTTGGGGGTCAAAATCCGGAGGTTTCAGCATCCATCCGTTCAACAAAATTAATTCACTTGTGGTGAAGTTAAAGAATTCGATATCAGTAAAATTATATTCATCTAATAGGGATTTTAGCTGCGAATTGTCTTCAAGAATACGAATAACTCTTCCCGTCCTGTTGTTCACCGTGATAACTGGTGGTTTATTGGCTGTTTGATAAGTACCAATATAAAATTCAAAACTCTTGCTGAAGATGGCTGAATTACTACCGGTATCATCTGAAAGTACTTCCTCGTCTTTACCATGGATATTGATACTGTATATTTCCCTGTTCATTGGCGAAACCCTGGCTGCCTGAAAGTAAATTCTTTCGTTTGCAGGATCAATTCCGTATAGAGCGGTTACATCCCAGTTTCCTGATGTTACAGGCCTTATCAGTTTTCCTGATATGTCACAGAGATAAATATGGTTAAAGCCACTTTGTTCACTGGTAATTAAAAAATGCTTTTTATCATTCAGAAATGTGAGATCATCTGTGATTTCAATGTAGTATTTATTCTTTTCACTATAGATTACTCTGGTTTTACCGGTGTTTGCATCGGCAATTACTATTTCAAGGTGGTTCTGATGCCGGTTTAAGCGCTGAAACGCCAGTAATGACTGATCAGGCATCCATTGAAAACGGGGCAGATAAATATCAGATTCTTCTCCTGTGTCAACCTGAATAGTAACTCCTGATGATACATTATATATATGTATGGTAACCACAGAATTATCTTCTCCGGCTTTAGGATATCTGAATTTGTGATGATCCGGATAAAGTTCACCGTAATTCACCATCCAGAACTCCCTGACCCGGCTTTCATCAAAACGCATGAAAGCAATATATTTGCCGTCTGGCGACCAATGGAATCCTTTGGTGACAGAAAATTCTTCTTCGTATACCCAGTCGGTGGTTCCATTAATAATATTTCTTTCACGACCATCGTATGTAATTTGTGATTCAAGGCCTGTAAGCAAATCAACTATAAACAGATTATTATTGCGCACGAATGCCACTTTTTTACCATCGGGCGAAAAATCAGCAAGTCGCTGTTTGCCATTCCCGCTGAGTGGCATCAGTTTTTGATTTGTACGATCGTAAATAAAATAAGAAGATTGGGTAGAGTGACGGTAAATGCTTTCAGTTTCGGTGGGTAACAGAATTTTGCTTTCATCTTTGCTGAAAGAGTACCCTGATAATTTCAATGGTTTTTCTGCACCTTCAGGAATAAGCATACCTTCATGAAGTATGGTTTGAACGAGTTTCCCATCCTTGTAACGATACTGGTTTACAGAATCTTTTTCTTTTACGGTATAGTGCAGGCCATCGTTCATTGATACCAATCCATACACACCTCTGGAGTTGAATTTCCCTGATTCCCAGATATCTTCGAGTGTGATTGATTTTTTGGTTTCCTGAGCAGAGACATTGAATAACCATACAACCAGGACTGGCAGTATAAATCGTTTTGTTTGTTTCATAGTCAGAGCAGGTTTGGATTTAATAAGAAAGAATTGAATGTTTGCCAAACGTCACCCTGACAAAGAAAGTATAAATTACCATAACAGAGAACAACTTTAAACGATATGATTACTTTTGTTGGTCTTTTCTATCAGCACTTTTATTTTTACACAATAATAGCTCTCAGAAACCGGAATGAGCCAGGAGATACGATATTTATTACCTTTCGAAATACCGAAGGAGGAACCCTATGTCCCAGTTTATCAAACCGGTGATTCATTGCAGACAGATTCACTTTCCTGTACCCTGCCATGGCTGGCAACATCATCTGCGCCGGATTTTCGAACCCAACGACCAGATGCCGGTGATATTATTACTGGCAGGCATTTCGACTGGATTACACTAATTCTGACCGGATGTTTCATACTGGTAGCTGCTGCAAAATATAATTTCCCGAAGCGGTTAGCGCAACTATTAAAAGCCAGCCTGATACCCCGGGCGGCCAATCAACTGTACCGTCAGGGAAATCCTTTTCAGGAACAGATTTCATATATACTTGGCGTCATTTACCTGCTTACTTCCTCCCTTTTCATTTTTCTTATTATTGATAAACAGGGATGGCTGCCTCCGGTATCCTACCGCTCAGAATACTTGTATGCTGTTATTGTTGTGGCTAATTCTTTTTACTGGCTGTGTAAAGCGATGCTCATCCGTTCACTGGCACATATATTCAAAACCTACGAGGCTACAACAGGCTATTTACTTAACAACCTTATATTCAATATGACACTTGGTGTGTTTTTACTGATAGTGTTGCCTTTCATTGTATATACAGGATCAGAGGTGCTTTTATTCATTACAATGATATTTGTTTCAATCATATTGATATACAAAGTATTGAGAAGTGTATCTGTTGGTTTGTCCATTACTTATTTTCCTGTCTTCTATTTAATTCTTTACATTTGTATGATTGAACTTGCGCCATTGCTAATCCTTGCCAGGCTCTTTATGTCTTATTCTTAATATTTTACAGAGAGCTGACAAATTACAAGAAATCAGATTGATTCAAAGTAATTAACCATCTTAAACTATAATTCTCAAAAATGCCGGGATTCAAAAAAAGCGAGCGACTCAGTGGCCAGATGAAGATTGAATCATTGTTTGAAGACGGAAATTCTTTCTTTGTGTATCCATTTAAGGTATTTTGGCTGACAAATAATGAAATACATGATTCTCCCGCACAAATTCTGATTAGTGTTCCCAGGAAGAAATTTAAAAATGCTGTCACACGTAATCTTTTGAAGCGACGCATCAGGGAGATTTACCGAAAAAACAAAGCCTTGTTGTATGAGCATCTTGTTGCCAGGAAAAGGCATTGCCTCCTGGCACTGATATATACGGAACAACAGATACTCAAATCGGCTGAGCTTGAACCGAAAATAATTGTAATTTTACAGCGTTTAATGCAGGAAAATGAAAAGATTATTGGGTAGTTTCTTTGTAATGCTCATCCGCTTTTATCAATATGCCATATCTCCATATCTCATGCCTTCCTGCCGGTACTCACCATCATGCTCAGAATATGGCGTTGAAGCAATCCGAAAGCATGGCCCACTTAAAGGAGGATGGCTCACCTTAAAACGCTTTCTGTCATGCAATCCCTGGGGTGGAAGCGGCTATGATCCGGTTCCCTGACTTTTTTCAATCAGAAATCAAGAATATAAAATATGAATAGTAAAAGCAAAACATTTCATCAGAAGACTGCGGCAGGTATCATGCTGCTGGTTTTACTCATGTTGCAAACCATCGTATCAGGCCAGGCAAGAAATGATTTTGAAATTGCCAAAAACCTCGATATTTTTTCAACCCTTTACAGGACACTGAACGCAAATTATGTTGACGACCTGAAGCATGGGAAATTATTTGAAACGGCCATTGTATCAATGCTTGAATCGCTTGATCCGTATACCAATTACATCCCTGAATCACAGCGTGAAGACTACTTGTTCATGACCACCGGGCAATATGGAGGAATTGGTGCTATTATTCAGCAACGTGGGGATTATGTGATCATCAGCGAACCTTACCAAGGAGCTCCTGCCCAAAAGGCAGGATTGATAGCAGGTGATAAAATACTGGAAATCAACGGACATTCGGCAAAGAACAAAACCGTTTCGGATGTTAGTGCAATTCTGAAAGGACAACCTGGAACTGACCTAAATGTCTTAATTGAAAGAGTGAATAAAAATGAGCCCATCCTGATTTCAATAACACGCGAAAATGTAAAGGTTGACGATATTCCATACTACGGACTGCTTGAGCATGATATCGCTTACATTAATCTTTCAGGATTTACTCAAACTGCGTCCGCAGAGTTCAAAAAGGCTTTTAAAGATCTTGTTGCCAAAGCGGAACTGAAAGGCCTGATTATTGACCTGCGTGGCAACGGTGGTGGATTGCTTACTGAAGCTGTTGAAATTGTTGGCATGTTTATCCCACAGGGCGAAATTGTGGTTAGCACAAAAGGCAAACTCAGTGAGTCGAACCGGGTTCATAAAACAACCTCTCAACCACATAACCTGGATATTCCGATTGCTGTCCTGGTTGACAATAACTCTGCCTCGGCTTCTGAAATTGTTGCAGGAGCATTTCAGGATCTCGACAGAGCTGTGATTATCGGGCAAAGAACCCTGGGTAAAGGATTGGTTCAGAATGTAATACCGCTTACTTACAATACAAGCCTGAAGGTAACCGTCGCTAAATACTATATTCCCAGTGGCCGTTGCATTCAGGCCATTGATTATTTTCATGAAGATGAAAACGGCGAACCAATCGTCATCCCAGATTCTCTGAAAACGGCGTTTACAACCCGCAATGGCAGGACTGTTTTCGAATCTGCCGGCATTGAACCTGATATCATGATCGAACCGCGTTCCTTCGGAAGCATCACACGTGCTCTGATCTCGAATTATCTGATTTTTGATTTCGCGAACCAATATTATATCAAAAACAAGGAGATTGCTACAGCCGAAGAATTTGAGATCACTGAGCAGATTTATGAAGAATTTAAAGATTATGTTTCAAAAAATAAAGTGGAGTATAAGACCTCTGCAGAAAATGCATTGGATCAATTGAAGCAATCAATCAGTAAGGAAACGGATGACAGCAAAACACGGGAAATGATTCTTGGAATTGAACAGGAAATAGCTTCAGTAAAGGAGAAAGATTTAATTACTTATCAAACTGAGATCAGGCAGATGCTGCTTTCGGAGATTGTTTCGCGGTACTACTTCCAACGGGGAAGGGTGGTTTCAACGCTGCCTAAGGACAGGTCAGTGAAGAAAGCACTGGAAGTTTTGCACGACCGGGAGCAATACCAGAATGCCACTGGAAATGGTTCAAACCCAACCATTAAAGACAAAGGCTGAAAGCGTCAACCTGAAACAGATCATACCGGTATTCGGATCACAGAAATAGCAAATGAATGAAAGATAGTACTTTTAAGATAAAAATTACCGAGTTCGACCGAAGCAGCGACCTTCCTGCATCTGACCAGGATTTGGTTCATCTGGCTTTTAAAGCTGCCCGGAAAGCCTACTCACCTTACTCAGGCTTTGCTGTAGGAGCAGCGTTACGCCTTGCCAACGGAGTGCTTGTTTCGGGTAACAACCAGGAAAACGCAGCTTATCCTTCAGGGCTTTGTGCCGAGCGTGTGGCCATGTTTTATGCAGCTTCACAATACCCCGGAATAGCCATTGAATCAATTGCTATCGTCGCACAGGATGGCAATGCCGACCTGAAGGAGCCGGTTACCCCATGTGGTGCCTGTCGTCAGGTGATGGTGGAGTACGAACAATTGCATCAGATTGACTTACGGGTGATACTTGCCACGGAATCAGGTAAGTGCATTGTTGTGGATGGCATGGAGAATCTGTTACCTCTGGCATTTCTTAAGAAATATCTGTCGAAATAGGCAGGAGGTTCAGTACAGCAGATGTTTCATGCAATTGCTGTACTTTTGGCTCCCAAACCCAGACAGAGGGTTGTAGATGAAGTATTTTTTTTTGATAAACATTCTGCTAAAAGCAATAATTTTATGAAAACCATCCTTGGACAAACCAGTCTTGTTATTACGCTCACCATGATAAGCACTTTTCTTTTTGCTGAGAAACCTGCATACATGCTTTACGAGGCCAACGGTAAGCCCGTCAAATACTCAAGACTCCTCAAGGATGCCAGGTATGCCGATATCATCCTGTTTGGAGAACTGCACAACAATCCCATCTGCCATTGGCTGCAACTTGAACTAACCAGGGATATGTATTTGCAGTCGGGTGAGAGACTGATCCTGGGTGCGGAAATGTTTGAAAGCGACAATGCATTGATTTTGAGTGAGTATATTACCAATAAGATCAGAACACGCAATTTTGAAGCTGAAGCCAAATTGTGGCCAAATTATAAAACGGATTACAAACCGCTGGTAGAATTTGCCCGTGAAAAAGGTATACCTTTCGTAGCAACAAATGTTCCACGGCGCTATGCTGCTGCAGTGAACAGCGGTGGTTTTGAAGCGCTTGAAATCCTTTCAGAGGAAGCCAGATCGCTCATTGCTCCGCTTCCCGTGGTTTTTGACCCCGAATTACCGCAGTACAAAAAAATGGCCTCGATGATGGGCGGTCAGATGGGTGATCACAGCAACATTAACATTGTGAAAGCACAGGCGCTGAAAGATGCCACCATGGCACATTTCATTCTGGAAAATTTCGTACCGGGAAAGGTTTTTCTGCACTTTCACGGCAGTTTCCATACTGATTTCTATGAAGGAATCGTGTGGTACCTGCGGCAGCGGAATCCCTCGCTCAGGATTATCACCATCAGCAGTACGGAACTCGGTAATATCAGCGATTTCCCTGAAGAACAAAAAGGAGCAGCCGATTATATCATCGCTACACCTGACACAATGACCAAAACCCATTGATCCATTGACGATGCCGGGGATTTTTCCGGGCTGCAGCAAAGGTAAGTTATCCCGGTTGCAGCGTTTTCTTTGAGCAGCTTGCATACCGTTGTAAGCAACAAAATCCTATTTTTGTTCTCCTAAGCCATGCTGTTACTGATCCCCATGTCAAAAACCCTCATCACCCAGTAATACAACCTTTTTGACAAAGTCATTAGAGTTTATTGCATTTAAATGGAAAGGCCTGATTAAAATGAAATTCATAATCTTCCTGGTATATTTCAATAAATTCAACACCTGCCACTTCGCCGATTACAAGGCAAAAGTAATTGACCTGCTGAAACGGGTTTGTACGGTGAGCGTGGAGACGGTGAGGATAGAGGGGGAGATGGAGAATGCTTGATCAAACTTACACGCTTTGCCACACATACTCGTAGGAAATATCATAGTCCTATTGCGGTTTCATCCAATACTCCCTGAAATCCAAGGCTAACTTTTATAAGAAAACCCCAAAGATGATCCGACCAATCCCGGAAGTTCCGGATCAACATTTTGATGCGCAGTTGGTACACTTTTCAATGCCGGGATTATCACAGATACTGCCCACATTTATTATTCCCGCCCGCTCCTGAAGGGTTCATGGCAGGCGGTCAGGAGTCCATGTTTCTTTACGATCAGTCTGGGATAATCCGTATCCCATTCTCAAAAAGATCAACCTTCCCGGGTTTTCATTGAGATTGTCGTCAATATACTTCACGTCGAAGATATTATCAATTTGCAGCGATGCGGTGAAGTGTTTCCTGAAGGTCTTGTCAAACCGTATGTTGATGATCATATACTCATCGAAACGGTCGGCAAAAAAATACTCTGTATCCCTGGTATTCCATTCATTGATCCAGGTTTTGCCATGAAACTTTGCCAGCACAGAAGTACTAAAGTATTTTTGCTGCCACCTTATACCACCCGATAATTTATGGGTAGGAAGGTCAGTCAGATATTTCCCTGTCAGCACAGAATCAACAGTAATATCTTTCACGTTGTGCCTGATAATCTTAGCTTTTGTAAAAGTGTAGTTGCCAAAACAGGAAAGATCTTCTGTAATGTCAAACCTGATCTCGGTTTCCATACCGCTGATCCCAACCCGCCCGATATTACTTCTGGAAATTATCGGAGCACGTCTGTAGCCCATATTCACGGTGTCGCCGGTGCTGGTGAAGTACATAAAATCTTCGCCTATACTATGAAACAGCGAAGCAGTAAGCAGCAGACTATTCCTGACCAAAACATCGCTTCCAAGTTCAAACGCATCAATCAGTTCAGGTTTCAGTCCTGGATTAGCAATGGCAAAGGTACCCCTTCTGTTTGCGGTACGGCTCAGGTCATCGAGTACCGGGGACCTGAATCCCCTCGCATAAGAAACAAAGATCCTTGAATTGTCAGCATAATTGAAGCGTAGTGAGAGACGGGGCGACAACGCATCCCAGCTTTTCATGGGCAGGTTGTGTGTTTCATAATTTTTGTAAAAGGCAATCGAATAGGAAGGAAAATCAATGGAGAAATGCGCGTCGCTGAAACGGGCGTAATCGTATCTGATTCCGGCATTTAATGCCAGCTTGTTCTTCAGGATCACAAACTCGTCCTGGAGGTATACGGCCATGATATCAAGCTTGCCGGAATTTTTAATTATGTCAGTAGAAGTGAAATAGACATCCCGGCCATCTACGGAACCTGATTTACCGCTCAATCCCGCACTGATTTTGTGTCTGCTGAATCTGTACAGGTCAAAATCCAGGTTCACACCCACATCTTTTCTGGTAGCATCTGCTTCGTAAAGTTTGTATTCTCCTTCGTTCATGTACTCGTACACCCTGAAATATTTCTCAGTGTTGTTATATATATTCAATTGCCATTTCAGTTGCTTATACATTCCGCGGTATTTCGTCATCAGAAACAAGGTCTGATGCCGGGAGAAGGCCCCGAAATCATCGAAAACTTTCACCCCGTTCCCGCGTTTGTCATGAAAATACTGCGCATGAAGTTCCACCTCGTGGTTATCGCCATAATCAAAACCTGTCTTCAATGCTGTGGCATATTCCTCAAGGTAAGCAGGTACAAGAATAGTATCTTCTTTGGTATGAAATACTTCGGGTGTGGTGATGTAACCATCACTATGTCGCGTATTGGCTGTAAGATCCCAGAAGAATGGCAATTCTCCCTTACCCGTTTTTTGTGTACCCGAAAATCTTAGATCACCACTAATAGTATTCAGGCTGCCATATTCCAGGTTAATTTCTCCTCCGGGTTTTTCTGAAGGTCGTCTGGTTCTGATCTCTATCACACCTCCCATGGCGCTGCTACCGTATTTGGCAGGACCGGGACCTTTGATCACATGTATCTCTTCCAGGTTGTTTTTCTGTAATGCATTCCAGTTAACCGAACCTCCGTCAGCTTTATTGAGGGGCATTCCATCCATGACCACCAGCGTACGGCTTTGATCATTGGCTGGCATTCCACGCATGGAAACGACTGCTCTGCTTGAGAAGATACCTGTAGTGCTGCTGCTAATAACTCCTGAAGTAAAATCGAGCATCTGGCTGATGCTTATGGTAGGGGATGTTGTAATTTCCTGTAGGTCAATTGTGTGAATCCTCTGTGGCTGCTGTAAATGCATCTGAACCTTGTGTGCAATGATCTCAACAGGATCAGCCACAAAAACAGTGTCTTCGAGTAAGATAGTTACAAAATTTCTTTGCCCGGGTTTTACCTCCACATTGACTTCTTTCTTCTGATAGCCTATATGACTTACAACAACATCATAACTACCAGCACCCAGTCCGGAAATGATGAAATTTCCTTCGGCGTCAGATGTACTCCCGGCTTTCCGGTATTTGATGATTATGTTGGCTCCGTTCACAACCTGTCCGGATGATGCCGAAATCACTTTTCCATGCAATGATTCCTGCCTGGATTGAGCAAACGAATCAACCCAAAGCATATGAATGATCAACAGGAATAATACAAACTGTATTTTAACCATTGCTATAGAGACTTCCGGAAATATTACTGTTGGATTTTAATGTCCAGTTCCATAAAGCCGTTGTCTGTATTATCATTATGTAAGACTTTAATCAGACCCAGTTTTCCGGAAGCTGTCTTAAAAGGTATGATCTTTCCTTCGGTGGCCCATTTGAACTTTTTCTTTCCCCATACTTCGTTGTAGGAGAGGATGAGAAGGCTATCGTTCTGGGCGGCATCAAATGCTTCGGCAGCAATGGGTGCGCCGTCCACGCTGATATCCCACAGGGTGTAATTACGTGTTTGCCAGGTCATGATTGTTGGATAAAAATTTTTCGCATCATCGCTGAAATTATCCATTTCGCCGGGTGACGACAATGTGGGTCCCGGGGGATTATCTTCATTTTTGAAATAACAAAGCATATCAACGGCTTGCTGAAACAAATGCGCGGAGTCGACACCGTAAACTTTTCCGGTGGCAGGAATCAAAAACTGCCCGTAATCAGTATTGTTTTGGAATCCAAGCCTGACAGAGGGGAGATAATAAATCCCTCCAAATAATGAATTGGGGTCTTTATGCACTACAAGACTGATTTCTGCGCTCAGCCTTTCTCTGTCCATCACTGCAAATAACCAGGTAACGACAGGTTCGACATTCTGAAAAAACGATTTTTCCACATCAACATAAGTAGCATAAAGTGCCGTATCCATTACCACCACCGTGTTCCCATCTGCCAGTTTCTTTTTAATGGTGAAGTTGGTGATATGGCTGTCGTCACTGCGTGCCTGAATACCAAAGAAAAGACTATGCCCAACTGCAACAGTATCATTGTTTTGTGTATAATATGCACCTGTCTTGAAATTGATTACCGGTGGTTTGTATTTCTTTTCTTTCCTGCAACCCAGAACGATGCATACTGCAAGGATAAGGCACCAATATTGAAAAAGTCGCTGATTCATGAGGGTTCGATTTGTTGATTAATCAGTAATTAATAAACATTGACAGATTCTTCAATTATCTGAAAATGAATGATTTGTTATATCATACATGCTTTGAAAGGATCTGGATGGCATTATCTTACCACTGTCTTGATTGACTTTAGATGGCCATCTTTTCCAACGCAATTTACAAAGTACACACCGGGCAGGTAATTGTCAATGACCAATTCTTTCATTTCATTGATATTTTTCTCGAAAACAAGCCCACCCCTGGTATCATAGATTTTTATACTGGTGGTATTCATCAGATTTTTGATTGCAAAAGTGCCAATGGCAGGATTAGGATATACAACAGGTTCATAAGATTGTTCAATTTCCCTGATCCCGGTAATGGCTTCACCAGTGATGATAATATTATCTATCAATGTGCTTCCGCCGGGTTGTATGGGATTATTGTTAATATCCAGATTGGATGCCAATATCCATCTGATGGAAATATTGCTGTTAAGGTTTTCACATTCTGCGGGAAGACTGATGCCATCAACAAATCCATTTTCCCAACTGTCGGTGCATATAACGGTTGAGAGTTCATTCCATGGTGATGACCCCGATAATTTATATTGTATTTTAAAGTCTCTTGGGCCTGGTGTTCCGGTTTCTGATTTTTGCCTGCTGTAAAGCTTAATATTTTTATACCCCGGTGTACGGAATTTCACCATCCAGTAGATGGAATCAGCACCATCGTTCCATCCGGTTGTCTTGGCACATTTATCAGTACCTCCGTCAAAACCGTTGGCCGTGTAATCAATCTCAAGCTCGAAATAGGAGGGAGTACCGAATGTTCCATATTCACATGACAGGAAGCGGTTCACATTGGTTGGGATAGCCACATCAGGAAACTCATCTGCAGAATTTTCCGGAAAGATCCATCCCGCGATTGTGTCCTGTGCCAGCATGTTTGCTGAGATCAGCAATAAAGCAAGCATTCCTGTGAGCGTCATTTTTCTTTTCATAGCATTTCATTTTTAGGTTAATGATTTGAAATAGAATAATTTACTTCATTATCAAGCAATTTGTGTTGCTCAGAAATTTTCAGTTTCAACCCGTTATGTAAAATTTGCATAACGGTAATTAAAAAATTTATTCGACAATTTTGTTCAGATCATCCATCATTTTATTGAAATGACTGAGAATGCCTGGTTCAATTTCTTCATAGAGTTTATCAAAAAACTGAACGATTTTTTCTCCTTTGGGTGTAAGCAAAGTCTCTCCGCCTTTTTTACCTCCCCTTTGTTTGTCAATTAGCTTGAATCCAAGGCGTTCTTCAATATTTTTCAGGTTTTGCCAGGTTTGCCGGTAGCTATAGCCCATGATGCCAACGGCTGCTTTGAGTGAACCTGTTTCTTTTATCGCTTTGAGTAGTCTCCACTTTCCTTCACCCAGTACACTGATTGAAGCATCCGTTTCGATCCAGAACTTATACCGAAGGTGCAGTTGCTGTGGCTTTGGACTCATCTCAATTATTTTTTCACATATTTTTGACAAAGAAACGGGCTGCAACCCTTGTTCAATGCAGAATCTTTCTATTCAATACGCAATGGATTGATTTTACACATATTTCTCATCAAACAAATTTACAGAATATAAAATTGTTGCATCTTTGCGAAATGCAAAATTAACATAACGGTTCAAATCTACACATGTCATGACAAAAAAAATGTTATTTTCAATTGCTGCGGTACTGCTGATCTTTGTGCTCGCAGCACAGAAATTTATGTCAGAAACCAATTCCGATGCAATCAGCGGCGCAACAAAACCCATGGCAACGGACGGTAACAGTTTGTTTCACAAGACAAAGGAAGTAAGCCTGAAATCCGGATCGCTTGAGATAGAAGGCGAGGTGCAGTTGCCCGGGAAAGTTGACTTTGATAAATTATACAAAAGGGAAGTATTTATAAAAGAAGCGCTGTTCGACAAAACATCAGGCATTGACTTTATCGGTGCATACCGTTATCGGGGTTACTCTCTTTTCGATATATTACATCCATTTATACACCATAAAAAGAACATTGAAATATTCCGTCCTGCCATTGATCTTTATGTGATCATTGAAAATTCTGCCGGTGATAATGTTGTATTTAGCTGGTCTGAGATTTTTCATACCAACAATCCTCACCAGGTGATGATTGCCACTGAAATGGCACCGGTTGTTCCCTATCGCAAAGAAGTCAGCTACATCACAGGCGATACCTGGAAAGTTGTAGCTTCAAACGATTTATTCGCATACCGTGTACTGGTTGATCCCGTTAAGATTGTTGTCCGTTCATTCGACAGGAAAGACTATCCCATAAACAGGGAACTTGATCCGCTTTACAGTCCTGAAGTGCATGTGCTGCTTCATGAAACCACAATTCTGGACATTAATCCCATTGAGGATGAAAGTAAATACGTCCGGTATTATTCAAGCTTTTACGGTATGGGTATGGGATATCATCCGGCTAAATATTTTCAGGGACCTACACTTAAAAGCATACTGGAGAATTCTGTTGATCTGTTTGATCCCGGACTGATCCGTCATGGATTGGTATGTTTTGCAGGCGTGGATGGCTACAGGACTATATTTAGTTTCAGTGAGTTATTCAACCGTACCGACCAGGTATTCGCGATTCTTGCCGTTGCTGATGATCCAAATGATGGAGGTTTTTACAGGATTTTCCATCCTGCTGAGTTTTATGCCGACCGCTCGGTCAAATCGTTGACTGAGATTTATATGTTTACACATTAATCCACCATGAGTTAGCATTCGGAAGTTCGGGGTCAACAGTTAGTCAGCTTGAAACCTGAGTGAGTGTGCAATGCCACCATAAGAAAAGTACATGCCTCAAAACTGTTAACTGCCTGTAGAGACTGCCTTTTTCTGGATATTCCTGCTATTTGATACTGCAGTCAGGATCATTCTGAACGGCATCTTTATAAAATTTGTATTTTCGTGGCTGAAATTCACTTCAGGCTCCGAATACTTATTTTAAACCCTGAAACATAACACTCAGACATGCAAATACTGGAAGAATTGAAAAAACTGCTTCACTTTTTTAAGCTCGATGCAGAACTGGAAAATCATGATATCATTCATGAAGAGATCAGGAAAGGGATCATCTTCAAAGGCACGAATCTATGGGTATTGATGTTTGCCATCATTGTTGCATCAGTGGGTTTAAACATGAACTCAACTGCTGTTATTATCGGCGCTATGTTGATCTCTCCGCTGATGGGGCCAATCAATGGCATGGGCTACAGTATTGCCACGTATAATTTTGATCTTTTCCGTCAATCACTGAAGAATTTCAATTTTGCAGTAATTGCAAGCCTTTTCGCATCTACTGTGTATTTTGCATTGAGTCCTATTTCGACCGCACATTCAGAATTACTTGCCCGCACCAGTCCAACCATCTACGATGTACTAATCGCATTGTTTGGAGGGCTGGCAGGGATTGTTGCCATCAGCAGCCGTTTGAAGGGAAATGTGATACCCGGCGTGGCTATTGCAACCGCATTGATGCCTCCACTTTGCACTGCAGGATATGGCCTGGCGACTTTCCAGTTTAATTATTTTTTTGGAGCGGTCTACCTGTTTACCATTAACACAATTTTCATTGCTTTTGCATCTGTTTGGGTTTCACAGATACTTAAGTTTCCGATACGGGGCGCTATCGAAGAAAGGCGCAAGAAGAAGATTAACAGTACTATTACAGCCATCATCACAGTAGTTCTGCTGCCGAGTATTTATTTTGGTTACCAGCTTACCCAGCAGGAAAAATTTTTTCAGAGCGCTAGTAAATATGTTTCTAATGTCAGCCTGCATGAAGGGAATTACCTTTTAAACTATTCGATTGATCCTAAAACAAAGAATATCATATTGGTTTACGGTGGTAATCTTCTGAATGAAAAACAGAAAGATGCTATTGCCGATAAATCAAAGGATTTTGACCTTAAAGATGCAAATATCACAGTGGAGCAGGGACTGACATTTGGTGATTTAAATGAAAAAGCAGGAGAAGTATTCCGTTTGCAGGAGCAGATCAATCTGTTACATATTGCTTTGGATCAGCGTGTGGCTGAAATTGACAGCATCAGGCAAAGAGACGCTTTTGGAAGTGTAATCCTTGGAGAAATTAGCGCGCTTTTTCCACAGGTTGCTGGTTGTTCATATTCTGACACCTATGTGTTTCACGATACCTTAACATCTCCACTGAAGACTTCGGTTGTGATTTTGTCACTTGACAGGAAAGGACTATCATCAGAGGAAAAACAACGAATCGGGCTTTGGCTCAAAAAAAGACTGACTGGCGAGAGTGTGAAAGTAATTTTCGAATGATTTGAAATTACTTGTTTAGAGAAAAATGTAACGGTGTCAGGATTTCTATAGCTGAACCAGAAAAACTTCCTTTTTCCCGTTTCTAATTATTTCAACAATAACAGTTTCACCAGTGTTCAGACTATTCAGTCTGGCCATGAATTCGTATATGTTTTCTACCTGCAATCCATTCATTCCGATAATTATATCGCCTTTTTGAATTCCTGCCCTTGCAGCAGGACCATCCTGCCGGACACCATCTACACCAAGTCCCTGCCGGGCAGAAGCAATGTCTGGTATTATTCCTAAGGTAACTTTATAACCACGCCCCATACCTCTGCGCATCATTGTACCGCTCTCAGCAAAGGTAAGCTCTTCATCTCGGTTTGCAAGATGCTTACTGAGAGCATGAACGAACTCACAAATGCTTTTATGACCATCCATATTGAGTTTTTCCCAGGAGTCATCAGGTGTGTGATAATCCTCATGTGCACCGGTAGTGATAAACAGCACCGGTATTGAAGCTGAGTAGAATGAGGCATGGTCAGAAGGGCCATATCCATCGGGCTGCCGGTTGATTTTAAAAGGATAATCAGGCTCCAGAAGCGTAAGAATTTCATTCATTTCCTTTGCTGTTCCTGTCCCTCCAACCGTAAGAGACATATCTTCTTTCAACCTTCCTATCATATCAAGGTTAATCATTGCTTTGATCTGTCCGGGAGCAAACGGAGCATGATCAATGAAGTATTTTGATCCGATCAATCCCATTTCTTCTGCGCCAAAAGCAATGAATATGATAGATCGTTTGTTATCAAAGCGTTCTGAAGAAAATGTCGTTGCCAGTTCGAGCAATGCGGCAATGCCAGAGGCATTATCATCAGCGCCATAATGGATGGCCAATGTATCTGGCATTCGCGATCCGGAGCCTGTTCCGCCCATTCCAAGATGATCGTAATGTGCTCCAATCACGATGTATTCTTCATTGAGATGCCGGTGGTTTCCGGGAAGTTTGGCAACCACATTCTGTGTATTGACCCTTACATATTCCAGACTAACTTTGGCTTCGACCTGGGTGAAAGTCTCGAAAGAAAACGGTTGCATTGATGCCTGGAGCTCTTTTTCAAGATCTTCCAATTTAAAACCTCTTCCTGAAATAAGGTGATTTGCCAATTTGCGTGTAATATTTAGAACAGGTAATCCTGAATCAGACGCATTCTTATCGTAATAAGCAGGCATAAGCTTATCCTCTTTGTCAAGAGAGGTTCCTTTCACAAGTAGCAACCCAATTGCACCACGGTCGCGGGCATTAATGGCTTTCATCCTGTCTGATGCATGTGCGATAAAATCACTTTTCGGGTTTTCTGGTTCCGGATCACCGACAAGAGCGAGTATCCATTTTCCGTTTACATCAGAATTGGCATAGTCATCCCACCGGCCAGGCATGACAATACCATAACCGGCAAAAAATACCTGTCCTTTGGCAGTTGCATTTGCTGAAAAAGATAATGGAACAAAATCAACTTCCACCGAAGTTTCAAAATCTTCGGTCAAAAGATAATTTTCTCCTGCATACTTTACACCTGTTACGACATCAAACGACTGAAATCCATTGTCGAACATTAGCTTTAAACCGCTTTCAGCAAAATGATCCCTGATATAAGCAGCAGCAAATTTGTCGCCTTCAGTTCCGGGATACCTGCCCTGCAATTGTTCACTGCTCAGATATTGAATATGATGAAGCGATCGTTCACTTTTAAATGTCTGCGGGTAAAGCTGCAATGTCATTCCTGAAAACAGAATGACAGCCACTATGCTACGAATCATAGACATATACCTTTATAATAAATTGAAATCCTTTTTCAGGATACTTGCCCATTCCTCTATTCTCTGAAGAGTAAGTCCGGGCTGAGAATCGTCATCAATGGCAAGACCAACAAATTTACCATCCTTTTCGGCTGATGAGAAATAGTAATCATACCCTTCTACCGGCCAGGCGCCAACAACCATTGATTTATCGGGCAGGCGGCAATAGATAGTGCCCATGCCATCCACAAAACTCTCCGGGTAAAGCTTCTGGTCGCCAAGACCGAACAAAGCTACTTTCTTACCTTTGAAATTGATTTCAACAAGGTTATCAATAAACAATTCCCAGTCCCGGTGCATATCCCCGATTCCCCACGCCGATGTACCGAGTATCAGGTAGTCATATTTCTCAATGTCCTGTGGTTTTGCGTTTGCAATGTTGTGTATATCAACATTCGGCTTACCAAGTGTATCCCTTATCAGGGATGCTACTTTATGCGTGCTGCCTTTTGTGCTTCCGCCATAGAATAGTCCAATCGTTGCCATCTTCATAAATGTTTTTAATTATACGCTAAATTAACGCGGATTATTGTTTCAATGTTCAACTGCAGAAGTCTGGCAGAGAACTGTAAGTTAACAATTTTTAAGATTTTGAAAACATCCTGATGTAACAAATAAACCTGTCAGGCGTCTTATATTTGTTAAATTGATATGCTGATTATCCTTCAACGTTCACTTTCGTACACAAGTTTTGCTGAATTGAACACATCCACATCCCATAAATCAATAAACTATAAACCAAGTAACACAATATCAGATAAATACCAAAATGGCATGCTTTTAGTCCTCTTTAGTCATCAATTAATCTTAACTCAAATATATATACAATGAAAACCCAAACACTCCACCCCAGCCAGGGAATAAAAATTCCCCTCATCGTTGTCCTTTTTGTTATGTTCTTTGCAATGACCGGCTTTAATGGCTATGCATCTGACTTTGTTTTCCCCGTACCTGAAGAAGAAAAGCCAGTAAATGATATTCCATTTGATACCCATGAAATAGCTGTAAACTATTTATTTGAACAAGCTACGGCTGGTCTTGAGGTACCTGCCGAAAGTTATGTTGATGATATTCCTTTTGAAACTGCTGTGGTGGTTGCTAAACTCAATGATAAGAAAGCATCACAGGATAATCACAACATCAGCGATCTGCTTCCTGAAGATGTAATGGATCACCTGAATAACCTGGCAAAAGCAGGTCTTATTTCGATCATAATTATATTGAGTGCAAGTGTTTTGGGCTTTTTATATTTTTCCTATGTGTATTGAGCAATTCCAGATTTTAAAGCAAAACATTTAAGGTAGCCTTTTAGTTAGAAATGGTTGAATACCACTGCCTGTCGCTGTAAACTCATAAACACGACAGGCAGTTTCTTTGTTACTTTTCAATAGATACCGTTTCTGCAGGGAAATCCTAATAGTTTTCAGCCTTGATTTCAAAATACGCCCTTGAGTGGTTACAGGCCGGGCAATTGGCAAGTGCTTTTGTGCTTTCATGCTCAAAGCCACATTTACGACATACCCAGGTAACTTTTTCCGTGCGTTCGAATACTTTTCCTTCTTCAATATTCTTCAGCAGTTTCAGGTATCTTTTTTCATGCTGAATTTCTACTTTGGCAATGGAACGGAAAAGCGTAGCAATCTTTGTGAAGCCTTCTTCCTGAGCAATTTCTGCAAATTCCGGATAGAGTACTGACCATTCTTCATTCTCACCTTCGGCCGCAGCTTTCAGATTTTCAGCCGTTGTGCCGATACGCCCTGCAGGGTAAGATGCCGTAATTTCTACCATACCTCCTTCGAGGAATTCAAAGAACCGCTTGGCGTGGATTTCTTCATGCCCGGCAGTTTCCATGAATAGCGCTGAAATTTGCTCATAACCTTCCTGTTTTGCAGTTTTTGCAAAGAAAGTGTACCGATTCTTAGCTTGCGATTCGCCTGCGAAGGCTTTCAGCAGGTTTTGTTCAGTCCTGGTTCCTATAACACTTTTTTCCATAAGAGTTTTATTAATAAGATTGTTGAATGATTTGATTTTTTAATATGCAGATACGAATGATGTTCATAGCTTTCTTCATGAGAGTATGTGGTTGATCATCCGGGATAATAAATTCCAGCACCAGGCCCCAGTGGTAGGTTTAGTAAAGTCCAGGCTATCAGCAATAATGACCACCCAATGGTAAGAATAATGGTATATGGCAGCATAGTTGAAATCATGGTGCCGATTCCTACTTTGGGTTCGTATTTTTCAAAATAAACAATTATCAGTGCAAAGAAACTCATCATCGGAGAAATGATATTGGTAACGCTGTCGCCAATCCTGAACACTGCCTGGGAAAGTTCCGGTGAATAACCAAGCAACATGAACATGGGGATAAAGACTGGTCCAAGGATTGCCCATTTCGCTGAGGCGCTTCCCATAAATAGATTAATAAACCCTGACAACAGGATAAAAAGCAAAAGCAAGGGTACCATACCAATATCAATTTTTTGCAGAAATGCCGCTCCTTCTATGGCAATGATCAGTCCCAGGTTACTCCAACGGAAATAAGCTACAAATTGTGCGGCGAAAAAAACAAGTACCAAAAATGCTGCAAGTGTTTTGAAGCTGCTTACCATTCCTTTAACTACATCGGAATCGCTTTTATAGGTGCGGGTAACAAATCCGTATACGATACCCATACTTGCGGCCATGAGGAATAAAAATGAGATAAATCCATCCAGCAGGGGTGAATGAAGGATTGAATTGTTGGGTCCTCTCAAGATTCCATTTTCTGGTATTAATCCAACAAGAATGATAACAAACCATATCAGGATGGTTAGCAAAACATAGCGTAATCCTTTTTTTTCAATGGCAGTAAGTTTTTCTAGAGGTTCTACGGCAACATTTCCTTTATAGGTTCCCAAACGCGGTTCAATAAATTTATTGGTTGTCCAGGTGCAGATAAATGATATCAGTATAGCTGATGATGCCATAAAATAGTAATTTGCAGTAGGCATCACATAATAGTCCGGATCAATGATATGTGCTGCTTCAGTAGATAAGCCTGCCAGCAGCGGATCAATAGTTCCGATAAAAAGATTAGCACTGAAACCTCCGGAGACGCCTGCAAACGCAGCCGCCATACCGGCAATTGGATGTCGCCCCACAGAATGGAAAATGATCCCGCTCAGAGGAATTATGAGCACATATCCGAGATCAGAAGCAGTATTGCTGAGGATACCTGCCAGTACAATAACAAAAGTGAGAAGATGACCCGGGGACTTTTGAACCAATAACCTTATAGCTGCACTGATTAACCCGCTGCCTTCGGCAATTCCTATTCCCAGTAGAGCCACCATAACAATACCAAGTGGAGCAAAACTGGTATAATTCTTCACCATGTTCAAAACGATCATGTGAAATCCTTCTTTCGAAACCAGGTTGATTACGCTTATACGTTCGCCTGTTGCAGGATGAATATCTGACCAGTTGAGCCAATGCCCGATCAGGGAAAAGAGCAACGTCAACAATGCCAATATGCCAAACAAACTTGCAGGATGAGGCAGAGCGTTTCCGCCTTTTTCAATCATGTTCAGAAAACGGTTCATCAGCGAAATGCGTTGCTTTGTCATGTGGTCATGGTTAAAGAATGACTAAATCAGGCATCAAAAATATAAAATTTAGCATATGTGAGCATACTACACTGTAAAACACTCAAAAGTAACATGGTTGCTTCTATAGGGGACCAGGGGTTTTCGATATGGATTTCATCTTATTTTTTTCCGTCGTCTAAAAACGGGCGGATTTTATTACTTCTTTTTTTTAACTGTCTTGTTTTTGACACTTGTCATGATTGAGGCGGCTATATGATATATAGTCTGGCTGGAAAGCCTGCTGAGTTTGAACAGTGATTCCACTCCGAAAAGTACTGGTACTATATTTGACCAAAAAGATACCGTAGTATAGTTTTCACATGGTTGTTAATCAGTCGTTTAAACTAAGTGACTTCAATGTGAACAATGTGTTGATGGGATTCAGAGTGCTTTTTGGAGCGGAATAAACAGATATTGAAAAAAGTAGTGATCCGGTCCAGTTTTTCTACTCTGCTGTTAACTCGTTGTCAATGAGTCTTTTATTGTACTGCTGGATAAAACCTTTGAGCAGGTTTTCCATCCTGATCTGGTAATTAACGGGCGGATTGAGCTTATCGTTGGTAAGCAGGGGATCGGACTTAAAATTATAGGCTTTGGTCATTTTTTGTCCATCGAAGTAAATTAAGTAATCATCCATGGTCATCAGGTAGTGCGAATTGAAATAATGCAGGGTGTAACTGGTTGTTTCAGGATCAAAAACATTCCTGCCAAAGGCTACGAAAGGTTTATCAAAATTCAGATAGCCAAGAACGGAAGGAAGAATATCAATTTGTTGGGCTGCATCTTCCCGGATGCCCTTCAGTCTGCCATCAGGAATGTGAAAAAACAGAGGAACTGCAAATGCGCCCAGATTGGTCTGATATTCAGGAATAAATGTCCGATTAGGATGATCGGCTGTGAAAATGAATATTGTATTTTCAAACCAATCCATTTTGCTGATAGTTTCAAAATACTTTCTGAGTGCATTATCAGTGTAGCCTGCGCATTCATGCATGGGGTGGATACCCTTGGGGAAAACATCCTTGTACTGTTCGGGTAAATTATAAGGATGATGAGAGGTGGTAGTAAAGATAGCAGTGCAGAATGGTTGCGGAAATTCATTGGTTTTGTTAGCCCAGAACTGCAAAAATTCTTCATCCCAGATTCCCCAGTAACCGTCAAAATCGCTGTTGTTTCCATACTCACTCATGCCATAATATTCCCGGAAACCTGCTATTTTGGTAAAGGCCAGTAAACCCATCGATCCATTTGGCGCTCCGTGGAAGAATGATGTATGATATCCTTTTTGTTGCAACAACGAGCCGATGCTGTTGATTTTATTGGATGTATATTTCGTAAGCACATAGGGTTCAACCATCATGGGGACAGAAGCGAGCACCGATGGCAGAACATCAATAGATTTGCGGCCGTTCGAAAATGAATGTCTGAACATCAGGCTGTTGTCAATGATAGAGTCAAGAAAGGGAGTGTAACCGGTATAGTTCCCTTTTTCAATCAGGTGCTGATTGTACCTGCTGATATACTCGCGTCCCATACTTTCAATGATGATGATAACAACATTCATAGGTTTGAATTCTTCATCATTTTTTGGAACATGAACCGGGTTAAAAGCTTGTTGAAGTTGTTCCTGGCTCATAAAGTAATCCTTATATTCAAGTGTTTTTTTACCGATTGTCCGGTAAATAGCAAACGGAGTATTAAGTACAATGGCGATTTCGTTCGGATTCTCAACAAACTGGCCTGCATTGCTCAGGGTGATAGGCCTTGTACTATGCCGGAACCCTCCACGCAGTCCTGCCACTATGAATACGCTGAAAAACGAAAGGATTATCAATCCGGTAGCGAAAAACAACAGATGTTCACGAAATGAATGTGGACGGACATAATTGACCGGTTTCCTGTAAGCCCAGGTAAGAAAAATGATTAACACAATGAAAATGAGCAGCAGATACCAATATTCAGTAAAAAATTGTATTGAGAGGCTCATAATATTCCCTTCGTTGCTGAACTCGCTGAATATGCTTGCTGTTGTGCGCCTGAATGAAAATTTGTAGTAAGCGATATCAGCACTGTTAGCAACCAGGGCAATACCGTTGGTCACCAGGAATAATATTTTAAATACCGACTGATATGTCTTGTTATATCTGAAAGAGAAGGGCAGAAGAGTTGCCAGGATATACAGCAGGTTGGTATAAAGAATCGCTGAGGTATCGAAATAAAGCCCTCCAAGCATCATGTGCATCATTTCCGGAAAGGTAACTCCGGGGAACAATGAAATGTTAAATATGTAAAATGCTATTCGTGTCAGACTGAACGTCAGGTAGATCAGAAAAAGGTTGTAGATCAGTACTAAATAAGTATTCCTAAGTTTTAGGGAAGAAAAATATCTTAACAGGAAATGCATATTTTTTTGGTGGCAAAATTAGCGTATTTCCTTTAAAGCAATGGTATTGGAGACACATCAGTTAATTATGATATAACTTTGCATTTTTAACTATTCGAATAATTTTCCTGATCGGATCCACGATGTCTAAGCAAAAGATACTTTTCATTATCAATCCTTCCTCAGGAAGTAGTTTCACGCGTAAACATTTATTGGGGAAAAACATTTTGGAATATTTGGATAACAATGTTTACTTACCTGAAGTATATTACTCAACAAGCCCTCAGAATGTGGAGGAGGCCTGCCTGAAGGCAGTAGCTTCCGGTGTTGAAACCATAGTGGCGGCAGGAGGAGACGGTTCAGTAAACCTGGTCGCACGCACTCTTACGGGAACCGGTACAGTGCTAGGCATTATTCCTGCAGGTTCGGGAAACGGACTGGCACATCATTTAAAAATACCTTTAAACATCAGGGAAGCAGTCAATATCATCAACAGACGTAAGACCGCCATCATTGATTCAGTTTTTGTAAACGATAAAAGTTTTTTTAGTATTGCCGGAGTAGGATTCGATGCTTTGGTGGCCAGGGAATATAGCAGGTCGAAATTACGGGGATTTTTACCCTACTTTAAAATTGTAGCTTCCCGGTATCCTTTTTATAAACCAAAAAATTATGAATTGAACATTGATGGAACCAGGATTGAACGGAGGGCTTTGTTTGTCGTTTTTGCCAATTCCGGGCAATTTGGCTACAATACCATGATAGCGCCCAATGCGCAACTCAGTGATGGCCTGATGGATGTTTGTATAGCCCGAAAAGTACCGCTGATCAGGGTCCCATTTCTGGTGCATCATTTGTTTAACGGAACAATTGACCATTCCGAATATATTGAGATTTTCAAAGCCCGCCATGTTGAAGTGAAAAGGAAAAGGAACAGGCGAATAAACCTGGATGGTGAATCCGTCAAGCTGACTAAAAACCTGGTAGTTAAAGTGAATCCGGGTTCTTTGAGAGTGATTATTCCATAATTTGTATAGGTTCATTCTTTTTTTTGTCATCCAGATAAATCATCCGGGTGTAAGCTGTTGTCAGATCAGAACAGAAATTAATTCTCACCACTTTGCTTGGTTACTTGATCTCCGGTTTTATCCCCAACTGCCAAACCACCATTTCGGAATATGGTCGTCAAAACGCTCTTCACTGATTGTATAAGCTGAAATGTTGGAACCACTAATTCCTGCTACCGGATCATATTCATACGTGTAGTCGTAGAGGACAGGGCTGGCAAAGAACTATATTTTCTCTGTAATGACGGTACTGAATATCATCCTGAATTCGCTGATCAATCCCGTAGAAAATAAGGATTAACGGATTGCCTGAATGCAATTCTTTGTCTGATTTGCCTGTAATATTTGACTATTGGCTTGACTCCCGTATTTTTATTGTGCATTCAAATATCCTTGTGCGTGGGTGAATTTCTTTATCAGGATTTTCAATACGCTGGATCAGCAATTGAACGCTTTCCTTGCCAATTTCATAGCCTTTTTGTTCAATGGTTGTCAGGGTTGGGCTGACAATCGAAGCGATCGGATCATCTCCAAAACCGGCGATGGCTATACGTTGAGGCACCTGAATACCATTCGACCGGAGTAATTGCAGGGCTGCAATTGCGGTGAAATCATTCACGGCAAAAATAGCATCAATTCTGTTTGACAGCCGGAGTATATCGTCCTGCAATTTCAATACCTGATATGCTGTGTCGCAAGGTAATATCAAATGTTCGTTAAATTCGATTCCATGTTCATGAAGTGCCTGGCGGTAGCCTCTGAGACGTTCTTTGCCAACCAACATATGCGATGGTGCAGCCAGGTGCAAAATCCGGTGACGCTTTTGATTGATCAGGTGGGAAACCAATGCCCTTGATCCTTCATAATCATTTGCAACCACCCGGTCGGTGGCCAGCTCTTCGCAAATGCGATCGAAAAATACAATTGGAACACCCTGTTCAATAACTTTTTTAAAATGACTTGTATCAAATGTGTTCTTACCCATTGATACAAGAATTCCATCTACACGGTGATCAAGCAGTGCCATGAGGTTGATGGCTTCGCGTTCCTCGTTTTCATTTGATTGGCAGATCATAACACGGTAACCACCTGCATAGGCGAGTTCCTCGATTCCGCTGATCACTGAAGAAAAAAAATGGTGGGCAATTTCGGGAATAATAAGTCCAATAGTCCTGGATGATTTCTGTCTTAATCCCGAAGCAAGTATATTTGGCCTGTAATTTACCTCCTTTGCATATTTCTGTATTATTTGTCGTGTTTCAAGGCTGATGTCCGGATGGTTTTTCAATGCACGCGAAACTGTTGAAGCCGATACTCCCAATGCTTTCGCCATATCATTGATGGAAACCAGGTGCGATTTCATATCATCTGTTTGTACTGCTTCGTAACTTTTCTTTAAATGCCAAAAGTAATTAAAAATCAATTCAGGTAATCAATAAAAAAATTGAATTGCAAACGATTGCGGGCATTTTAACAATGGAAATAAAAAAATCTGGTATATTATATTTGGGATTTACTGAAGATTAGCTAATTTTGCGACCTTTAGAAAAAAAGTTGGTTTTAGTTAATGAAACTATCTGATTGTTAGATCACTGTTTACAGAATTCAGGTGTCCATAAATGGTTTTTTTATGTTTAACCAATAAACTCAAATGATTATGATGTATCAAAGGCGTTATTTCAAAAAATCGAAGAAGTTTAAAAGCCGCGACACACCCGGTTCTCCGTGAAATAAGCACACACCGGAACCGACAAGGGGCCTGCCCCGTAAAAACATTTCGATCCGGATTTCTACAATTTATACTATTTGTTTAATAATCAATTAATTCTAACCAAAATCAGAATATGAAGAAGCATTTAATAATTTTGCGACCTCTGTTTCTCCTTCTGCCGTTTTTGTTTGTCTTTCACGCCTATGGACAGGAAGTAACGGTTACAGGGAAAGTTACAGATGCCAGCGACGGAAGTATCATGCCTTTTGTTACCGTTGCTGTACTTAACACTTCTATCGGAACCGTAACTGACATGAATGGATTTTATTCCATTAAAGTTAATAGAGGTTCTGTATTATCTTTTTCTTTTATCGGATATTATACCCAGGAGGTTCTTATCCAGGATCAGACAAATATTGACATTGCACTTGTTTCAAGCACAACCGCACTTGATGAAATTGTCGTTATCGGTTACGGTGTTGTTAAGAAGAGTGATGCAACGGGTTCAATTTCAACAGTCAGTTCAAAGGATTTCAATCGCGGTGCAATTACAACCCCACAGGAACTTTTAATGGGTAAAACTGCGGGTGTTGTTATCACCTCGTCGGGTGGAGCACCCGGAAGCGGATCAACCATCCGGATTCGTGGCGGTTCCTCGCTGAATGCATCCAACGATCCGTTGATCATTATCGATGGTGTTCCTATTGACAACAAGAATGTGGCAGGAAGTTCGAACCTGCTTTCGATGATCAATCCTAATGATATTGAATCATTTACTGTTCTCAAAGATGCATCAGCCACGGCTATATACGGATCAAGGGCATCGAATGGAGTGATCATCATAACCACCAAAAAAGCTGCTGCCGACGCACCTCTTACCTTGAGCTACAATGGAAGTGCCGCATTATCATCAGCCGTTGAATTCTTGGACGTTTATTCCGGCGACCAGATGCGTGAAATTGCTTTCCAGAAAAGAGAACTTTTCGGAGCTGATAGTTATTTGAAACTTGGTTCAGAAAATACAAATTGGCAAAAAGAGATTTTCAGAACTGCCATGACACAGGATCATAACATTGGAGTAAACGGAGCATTTAAGAGTGTACCTTACAGGGTTTCACTGGGATACACCGACCAGGAAGGAATCCTTGAAAATACCGATATGCAAAGATTTACAGGTGCAATCAATCTTAATCCTGCATTTTTGAATAATACATTGAGAGTCAATGTGAATGCAAAAGGAATGAACACAAAGCATAACTTTGGGGATGATGGTGCAGTTGGATCTGCTGTGAGGATGAGTCCAACCCGGCCGGTTTTTGATGGTAATCCAGCATCCTCCGGATATTTCCAATGGCAGAATTATGACGCCAATCTTGGGACCCCTAATCCTGTTCAACAGGCCATGGCTGTGGACAATACATCTACCGTGAACCGTTTCCTTGGTAATATCCAATTCGATTATCAATTGCCTTTCTTAACCGGTATGCGTGCAAATCTGAATATGGCTACAGACATTGCCAACAGTGATGGTATCAACAACCGCCCTGTTACCACACCATCAGTTCTCACCAGTCCTTTGTGGGGAAGACGTTCTGATTACAGTGCAAAAAATACCAATAACCTACTGGATTTTTATCTGAATTATGTGAAAGACCTTTCCTCTGTCAACAGCAGGATTGATGCAACAGCCGGATACTCCTGGCAGTATTTCAAGGTAGAAGGTGACAGATATACACGTGGATGGACTGCACAGGGACATCCCTATCAGAAAACAGACAGTGTTGAATATATTGATGAACTTTACCTGGTTTCATTCTTTGGTCGTTTAAATTATGTGTTTGCCGATAAATACATGCTCACACTTACCTTGCGCAACGATGGATCATCGCGATTCTCAGAGGACAACCGTTGGGGGCTTTTTCCTGCAGCAGCTTTAGCCTGGAGGATTAATGAAGAATCATTTATGAAGAATTTTACCAACCTTTCTGACCTTAAACTGCGATTGGGATGGGGGGTTACCGGACAGCAGGATGTTGGCTCCTATTATCCTTACATGGCTACGTATCAAACATCAGTTGAAGGATATTACTACATCATTGATGGAGACACAATCCCAACCCTCAGACCGAAGGCATATGATCCGGATATTAAGTGGGAAGAAACTACTACACAAAATATCGGGCTGGATTTTGGATTTTATAACAACCGTATTTCGGGTTCTATTGACCTGTATAAACGTGTAACCGATGATTTGCTTAATGAAGTGACCATTCCCACCGGAAGTAATTTCTCTAACCGGCTCCTTACAAATGTGGGAAGCCTTGAAAACAAGGGTGTGGAACTTTCTCTGAATCTGATTCCTGTGTCACAGCAGGACATGTCGCTCAATCTGGGATTCAACCTTACTTACAACGAAAATAAGATCACGAAACTTCTTTTATCCGACGATCCCGACTATCCCGGTATTCTCTACGGCGATGCATTTACCGGCCAGAACCAGGTAACAAGGGTAGGATATCCTGCCTACTCATTTTTCGTAAACAGACAGGTATATGATGTCAATGGAAATCCCATCGAAGGTTTGTACGTTGATTTGAGTGGAGATGGTGGTACAGTCGGTGGCGACAATGCCGATAAATACATCTATAAAAAACCCTCACCCGATTACCTGATTGGTTTTTCTTTCCGCTTCAACTACAAAAATTTTGATATTGCAGCTTCTACCCGTGCAAGCATTGGTAACTATGTATACAATGCTGTTGCTTCTGGCTCATCATACGATCAGATGTACCAGATCGGCTACTGGCGCAATATGCCAACATCTCTGGGTGAAACCAACTTTGTGAAAAGGCAGTTTACCAGCGATTATTTCGTGGAAAATGGTTCGTTTTTTAAGGTTGACAATCTGAGCCTCGGCTATAACTTTGACAACATCTATAAAAAGATGAATGCCCGTGTGAGTTTCACCATCCAAAATATGTTGACCATCACCAAATATAGTGGCCTTGATCCTGAAGTCAGCAGTGGAATTGATAATAACTTTTATCCCCGGCCCCGTACTTTCATGTTAGGTGTAAGCCTTAATTATTAATCTTTAAAACACATCATGATTATGAAAAGAAATATATTTATCCTCGGGGTTCTACTATCGCTTGTGATGGTAACCTCCTGCGTGAAAGACCTCGATGTAACTCCAAAGGATCCGTTCACGATACTCTCAGGCAACCTTAACGATGATCCGGAATATCTTAAACAGGTTTTAGGAAAGATTTATACCAGTTTTATTATTTCCGGTCAGAGTGACAATTCACCTGATATCATCGCTCCCGACAATAATTTTTTCACTACCATGAGGGCGCTGTGGAATCTTCAGGAACTGCCAACCGACGAGGCCATCTGTGCCTGGGGTGATGTAGGTATTGCCGACCTGAACACGCAAACCTGGAGCCCTGCAAATCCTTTTCTCACTGCTGTGTATCAGCGTTTGGGATTAAGTATCACCTACGCTAACGAATTCATTAAGTTTACCAATGGAAATGCTGATCCTGCCGTTGCCCGTTACAATGCTGAAGCTCGTTTTCTGAGAGCATTAGCTTATTACTGGTATCTGGATTTGTTCGGAAATCCACCGTTTACTACTGAAGCTGACGGAGTTGGAAAGTTTTTTCCAAAACAGTTAGATGAAAACTTTGCAACAGCGCGCACAAAACTTTTCCATTTTATCGTATCCGAGTTGCATGATATTGAAAATAAACTGGGTGAACCGGGATTCTCTTACCCCCAGGCCGACAAGGGAGCTGCATGGATGCTGCTCTCGAGGTTATACCTGAACGCTGAAGTATTTACGGGCACTGCCAAATGGGACAGTTGCAAGATATATACTGACAAGGTCGTCAACAGCGGTGCCTATTCTCTGGATCCTGATTACAGGAAGAATTTCAGTGCCGATAATGGCCGACATGAAGGTAATAACGAAATGATCTTTGCCTGGGCACAGGATGGTACTTACATTCAAGGTTATGTAGGCACTACTTTCATTATAGAATCTAGCAGCGACGCAGTTTACCTCAGAGCTGAAGATTTTCATGGTCTTACTTCCAATACAAACTGGAACGGAAACCGTGCAACCAAACAGTTCCTGAACACCATGATTGATACAATTGCTACCTATGGCAATATCCCGGTGCCCTGGGACAATGATCCGTTTTTCACCCAAAGCAATGACAACCGTGTGTATCTCAGGGTAAAGAAAAGCCCCGACATCCCAAGTGCATCCTCAAGTGGCGACTATGGAATTGGTGTTTATAAATTTACTGCAAAGAACGCCGATGGCAACTTTGTCGGACCTAATCCTGCATTTGCCAATACCGATTTTCCTATTTTCCGCTATGCAGATGCACTGCTTATGCGTGCTGAAGCCAATTTCAGGCTGAATGCCCCTGCCAGTGCAGTGGACGATATCAACCTGATCAGACGCCGTGCATACGGAAACCTTTCCGGAGATATTACTACCGCTCAACTGAATGAGGATTTTCTGCTTAAGGAACGTGCCAGGGAATTTTATTATGAAGGGCAAAGACGTACGGACCTGGTTCGTTTTGGCCAGTTTACCAGTGGTACCTACACCTGGGCATGGAAAGGTGGAGTATTTAATGGCACTCAAACAAGCAATCATCTGAATGTGTATCCTATCCCTGCAGAAGAAGTAGCAGCTAATCCCAACATTAATCAAAATCCTGGTTATTAATATTTAAATACTGTCAACAATGAAAGATAGAATATTTTTATTCCTCAGTCTGGTGGGCTTGATCGCAGTTTTGTCTGGTTGTGAAAAAGACGAGACAAGAGTTGTCATGTCAGCGAATCCTGTGCCACCTTCGATAAAGACTCTTCCTGACCTGAACCTGCAGAGGGTTAACGGGGCACAAACCATATTCTTTACCGGTACACCTGTTGATCCTGGCTTTCAGGCTTCAGCCACTTATTTCCTCGAAGTAGACATCGCCGGTACCAATTTTGATGATGCACTTGTACTTTATTCCGGTGTGTCGGTTGATACAATCAGGTTTACAATAAGTGATTTGAATGGACTGCTGCTTCGTAAGTTTACACCGGACCAAATCATATCTGCTGATTTTCGTATCAGGTCTCTGTTGGTTGTTGATGCCGGGACTGGTGCATTAGGGACCAGCACACACCCGCTCGAATACATTTCGGCAACGCAAACTGCTAACATCAATGCTTACGGATTGCCGAGGCTCAATCTTATCAATTCAGGAATGGATCAGAAAATTGAGTCAGCTCTCGGCGATGGTGCTTATTTTGGGTATGTGAAGCTTGATGTCACCAAACCATTTACATTACATGATCCGGATGCAAATATTACTTACGGTGCCGATGGAACTGCACTTGCAGTGAACGGTGCAGGTATTGTACCTCCAGGAACCGGATGGCACGAGTTATCGGTGAACACTGTTGCCCTGACTTACAACATGAGCGCTTATATGATAGGCCTTGTTGGATCGGCCACACCAAACGGATGGAACACACCGGATCAAAAGATGGATTATAATCCTCAAAATGGTACATGGTATATCACAATTGACCTGATTGTCGGTGAAATTAAATTCCGCAAAAACGATGGCTGGGCATGGAATCTGGGAGGCACTCCTGACAATCTTGTGGGTGACGGTGCAAATATCCCTATTCCGGAAGCCGGCAATTATACAATTGTTCTGACAATTACTGACGACCCAGGAAAAAAGGGCACATGCACAATTAAAAAGAATTAATTAACCGACATTAAGATTCTATGTATCTGCTAACGATCAAATAATGCACATTGAATCTTTTTAGCTATATTTTCGAAATCAATAAACATTAATCATTATGAAAAGACTATCATTTCTGATAACATTTTCAGTCTTCATTGCAGCAACCATCTTTGTGGTTTCCTGCACCAAGGACATCTCGGACGAAAGATTGGATCCGAAGCTTTCTACCTCGCAGGTTTATGATGTTACATCTGACGCAGCCACTGTTGTCGGTTTTATTGTTGCCAGCGGCGATGGTTTCACTGAAAAAGGTGTTTGCTATCATACAGATACACTTCCCACCATCAATGATAATAAAGTTGTATACTCTGAGACAGATGCTTCCGCAACCTTCATTGTTACCATCAGTGGACTGGATTACGCAACAAAGTACCACGTCAGGGCATATGCCTCATCTGCCAGCGGTACGCTTTACGGGGAAAGTTATACCTTTACCACGTTACCGGTACTTGCCTCTATCACAACTGCACCGGTAACCGATATCCAGGGAACCACAGCCACAACAGGTGGTGAAGTCACCAATGAAGGAGGTGCTGATGTTACGGCTAAGGGCGTTTGCTACAGCGAAAATCCAAATCCAACCCTAAACGACAACTATACCAACGATGGTTCAGGAATTGGTGCCTTTACCAGCAACCTGACCGGATTATCCGGTTTGACCAAATACTATGTCAGGGCTTATGCAAAAAACAGTGCCGGAACAGCTTATGGACCACAGATAGAATTTACCACCCTGGTGTCTATACGAACATGGTATGTGCCCGGCGATTATGTTGAAGCCAGTTATCCGGGTTCAGGCCTTGCAAACTGGAGCCCGGACAAATCACCTATGATTATGAGTTCAGAAGCTAATCCCAACAATCTGGAAGGTTATGTGCATATGGCCAATGCCTCAAATCAGTGGAAACTAACTGATGGACCAAGCTGGGATGTGAATTACGGTAGTTCAAATGGCAGTACGCTCGAACCGGGTGGAGCAAACATAGTTTCACCAGCTGGCTATTACAAAATAACTGCTAATGCCACTGAACTCACCTACACCGCTGTTCCGCTAGTCTGGGGTGTGATTGGCAGTGCCACTCCCGGTGGTTGGGGTAGCGAAACCCAACTTGCCTACGATCCTCAATCAAGAACATGGCGGGGTGGTGTTAGCATGACTGTTGCCGAGTTCAAGTTCAGAGCACACGATTGGGCTTACAACTATGGAGCACCAGCAGGCAGCAATCTGTTGGTACATGATGGACCCAATATCGCTATCAGTGTGGCTGCTGATTATTATTTTATACTAGATTTAAGCACCCCTCACAATTATACATACAGCGCCAACCGTTGGGGTCTCATCGGTAGCGCTACTCCCGGTGGATGGAGCTCAGATCAGGATATGACCTGGGATGCAGTTAACGGCTGCATGTCTGTCACCGTTGATCTTGTTGTGGGTGAAATTAAATTCAGAGCAAACGATGATTGGGCTGTTAACCTTGGTGGTGATGTGAATAATTTGACCGCAGGTGGCGCGAATATTCCTATCGTCGAAGCTGGTAGTTATACAATAAAACTGTTCCTGGTTGGCGATGCAGGAACCTGCACAATTGTCAAAAATTAAATGAGAAGCGTTTAAACCTGAAAAAGTGGCTGAACATTCAGATTCAGCCACTTTTTTAGTTTAATTCGGATGCCTTTAAATTTGTTAATTCAAAAATCCAAATGTTATGAGCAGGCTATTTTTATTCGTATGTGTTCTTACAATGGCTTCATGCAAGCCAACCACAAAGCACCTGGATATTACCCAGCCCCCGGCCTGGGCAAAAGATGTGATTTGGTATCAGATTTTTGTTGAACGCTTTCATAATGGAGATCCCGGTAATGACCCAACCATCAACACGCTTTCCACACCGAGTGCTTCATTTCCTGTGCCTGATGACTGGCAGATTACACCCTGGTCCTGGAATTGGTATTCGAAAGAGCCCTGGGCAGAAAAAACCGGACGTGAACTGAGGGAAACATCCCAACACCGGCGTTATGGCGGTGATTTGCAGGGAGTACTGGACAAACTGGATTATCTCAGCGAACTTGGTATCACAGCCATCTATTTCAATCCCCTTAATGATGCTCCGTCATTGCATAAATATGATGCCCGAAATTACCATCATATTGACGTGAATTTTGGTCCTGACCCGGAGGGCGATATGAAAATCATTGCTATGGAAAATCCCCGGGATCCTTCTACCTGGCAGTGGACTTCAGCTGACAGGTTGTTTCTGGAGCTTGTGAACGAATGCCATAGACGCAATATCCGCGTCATTATAGATTATTCATGGAATCATACGGGTGTCCTTTTCTGGGCATGGCAGGATATTCTCAACAACCAGCAGGCATCACCCTATAGGGATTGGTATGAAATTATTGGTTTTGATAATCCCGAAACACCGGAAAATGAATTCGCGTACAAAGGTTGGCTGAATATCATGAGCTTACCTGAATTTAAGAAAATTGATCTGTTGGGTGACAGAATCCATGGTTTGCCTTTCGAAGGAAATCTGCATCCGGACGTAAAGTCACATATTTTTGATGTTACCCGCCGATGGCTGGCACCCGATGGCGACATTTCCAGGGGCATTGACGGCTATCGTCTTGATGTGGCCGATCAGATTCCGATGGGTTTCTGGAGAGATTACCGTGAATTTGTAAAATCAGTCAATCCAGAGGCTTACCTGGTCGGTGAGATTTGGTGGTCGCACTGGCCGGATGATTTTATGGACCCAGCGCCTTATACCAATGGTGATATTTTTGATGCCGTAATGTTTTATCATGCTTACCGTCCTGCAAGAGGTTTTTTTGCTCAGGGTGAACCGACATACAGCGCGGTTGAACTTGCTGAAAGCCTTCAGACAGAATGGAACCGGCTCAAAGAACCCTTCCGTTATGCCATGATGAATGTGAACGCCACCCACGACAGTCCACGTTTGCTGACCTGCTTTGCCAACCGTGGAAAATATAAATATCATGCAAATCCCTATGAGGATCCCGTATACATGACCGGAAAACCAGATGAAGAATCTTACAAACGGGTGCAGCTTTATCTTATACACCAGTTTACCATTATCGGAGCCCCTCATATCTGGAATGGTGACGAAATGGGCATGTGGGGAGGTGACGATCCTGATTGCCGCAAACCTTTGTGGTGGCCTGAAATAAAGCATGATCCCGAAACAAGAACCAATATCCGGCCGGACACAAGATCCTATGACGAAGTCATGTTTAACCAGGAGCACTATGAATTTTACAAAAAATTGATCCGCATGAGAAAAGAAAATCCTGTTCTGACTGATGGGAAAATAGAATTTCAACCTGCGGAAGGTAGTCATCTCGTATACCGCCGCTTTAATGATCAGGAAAGTATTTTCATGCTCTTTAACCTTGGTACTGAGGCGTTTCATTATACATTGTCCGGATCAAAAACTTATTTGGACCTTTTAACAAATCATGAGATCCATAGCCAGGAAGTTGTGATTGCTCCTTTGTCAGCGTTGGTATTGAAGCTTTACTAACATAATCCATTGCAATATGATGCGTTATTTTACTCTCGTGGTTCTTATTTTATTGATCATACTTGACTCATGCTCAATTGTTTGTAAGGATGAAAAAGGAACACTGACACGGTTACAGGATTTTACTCCCCGGTCTGTTGAAAACCGGTTTATTAATGTTTGGACCCCACCCTGTTATGAAACGGAAACCGGAAAAAAGTATCCTGTTCTTTATATGCACGACGGCCAGAACCTGTTCAGTAAGGAAACTGCTTACGCAGGAGAAGAATGGGAGGTGGATGAAACTGTGACCCGACTGATCAGAGAAGGGAAAATCCCTGCATGTATTGTAGTTGGCATCTGGAACACGTCTTTAAGATTTACTGAATATGCCCCGTATAAGCCTTATTTATTAATGAAGGAAGAAACGAGGAAGTCTTTGAAAGATGAATTCAGATTTGAATCAGAACCTCTGAGCGATGAATACATAACATTTATTGTACATGAGCTCAAGCCTTACATGGATAGAAACTTTAGGACTTTACCCGGCCGTGAACACACATTCATTGCCGGCTCAAGCATGGGAGGACTGATCTCACTGTATGCCATTTCGGAATATCCTCGAATTTTCGGAGGAGCAGCTTGTTTATCAACTCACTGGCCTTTCAGGCTGAAAGAAAACAGTAATGAGTTTACCCATGCTTTTGTCAGCTATCTTGAACCCCGGTTAAACAACCTGAAAGGATCAAAACTTTACTTTGACTACGGCACCGCTACACTTGATGCCTGGTATGAAGAGCACCAGGTCATTATTGACAGTTTGTTTACAACCAACGGTTTTGATACAAGAAATTTCAGTTCCCGGAAATTTGAAGGACATGAACACAGCGAAAAATCATGGAGGCAACGTTTCGATCAGCCACTTATTTTTCTATTGGGTTTTTAGCAGGCTTATAATAAATACGGTATTCCCAGGGTTGCATTGATACATGCTCATTGCGCCTGAAATTTATTTGTTCATTGGAAAATACAGTTGAGTATTTTCCTTTGAACAAGTCTCCTTCAAGCACCGTTTCTACGGCTGTGGATGAAAGGTTGAGTATGGTAAACACTCTTGCATGATCTTTTTCGCGCATGAAGGCATATATTTTATCATCCGCTCCGGTATGAACCCTGGTGTAAGATCCGCCATGTATCCCGTTCCACAGTGAAGGATTATTATGTTTCAGCATAAACAATTCCCGGTAAAAATTTTCAAGCGGAATCTCAGTCCAGTCAATTTCATCCTTTTCAAAAAACTCAAGCATTTTATCCATAGCTGCTTCCTGCCCGCTGTAAACCAAAGGCATACCCGGTATGGTTGCGCTAAGCACAGCGAAAGTTTGCACCCCGTCTCCCAACCGTGTATATTCAGTGCCAGCCCACGAATTTTCATCATGGTTTGAGGTAAACTGCATCATATAGGCTTCGCGCGGAAACTTTTCCATGGTGGCCACAACCATCGAATCTATATGGTTGGCATTGTTTTCTCCTTTGGCTATCCTGTTCATGACATGGTGCATACCCCATGCGTACGACATGTCAAATGCCTGCTCATGAAGTACAGGTTCCTCGGCTTCGGCCAGCATAAACACTGGTTTAATGATCTCAAGCTCTTTGCGTGCACGGTTCCAGAATTCAGTGGGAACCAGAAAAGCCACGTCACACCGGTAGCCGTCAATATCAGTTTCCTGAACCCAGAATTTCAGTGCATTGATCATATACTCCCAAAGCTCCGGAACATCATAGTTGAGATCAACCACATCTGACCAGTCAAAAGGAGATATCATGTTTCCAAGGGAATCTTTTGTGTACCATTCGGGTTTGTCAGACACAAGATGATTATCCCAGGCCGTATGGTTGGCTACCCAATCGAGGATTACATACATTCCTAGTTTGTGCGCTTCAGCCACAAGTTCCTTAAAATCCTGCAAAGTTCCAAATTCCGGATTCACGGCCATATAATCTTTCACTGAATAGTAACTGCCCAATGTGCCTTTGCGGTTTAATTCTCCAATAGGCGTGACGGGCATCAGCCAGAGTATATTAACACCCATTGCTTTCAGGCGCGGCAAATGGTTGCGGAATGCATTGAATGTTCCTTCCTTCGTATATTGCCTTATATTCACTTCATAGATATTGGCGTTGGCGCTCCATGATGGATTCTTTACATGACCTGAAGGCGTCAGGGTTTCCGTTTGAGGTGTTTTTGGCTGTTCGCAGCAGATCAATAATGCTATCATGGTAAACGGAAGAACTGAAAAATGAAGGATGCTGTTTTTCATCTTAATGGTATTAATCATAATCAACAAAAATAGAGTAAATTTTTCATTACTCAGGATTTTCGGTATGAGTATGGATGCTACGAATCTTGAATATGCATTCACTAATATATAATATATTGATTATCAAATAATAAGAATACATGATAAATATTTGGATTGTGAAAAATATTTATTTGTGGAAATGATTCAAAAATAGTCCTGTGTTGTACCTTTGCACCATTTATGAGAGGATAATGACCACGTCCTATTCACATAAGATTACATTGTTTTTGCTGGCAGGGTTGTCTGTTTGGTTTAGCGCATGTAACCAGCGTGATTTGTCTACCAAAACTGATGCTCTGGTTTTTAACATAGACAGTACTTTGTTATCTGAATTCCCTGTAACTGACTCATCATTGAAAATAGCCATATATCCGCCAAAAAACTGGATACCATCTGAAAATATTACCCATCAATTCTCTAAAGCCGGATTGGCTGTTGGAGAGATAATGCCAGCTCATTTTTTTATTAATATGATTGACTCTTCTTCAATGATCATAACCGAATTCAGCGATCTTTCAGATGAAGATCTTTCCATCATGCGGATTGATTTTACCAGGATTTTTAACAAAAATAGCTTGTGGAATGAGATTCATCATACTGAATTCTTTTGCAACCAGTTCAAAGCTGATCAGTTTTTAATGTTCAATGACCAGATGGTCAATTTTAAACTTATACTCACAAGCGAAGCGCCTGTATTTGAAGGCAGAAAGATCGCTCTCGATTATTATCTGCCCCGAAACAGTTATATAAAAAATATACGGTCTGTTGAATCTTCTGTCGGTTCTTTATCATTAATCAATTAATTAAAAATCATTTAGTTATGAAAAAAATGAAATCAATACTCCTAGTGGCCATGTTTGCAATAACTATGGCTTTATCATCGTGTTATACTCTTCATCACACTGTGGGAGAAGGCGCCAAAGGCAGCCAGGTTACTACGCAAAGGCAATGGTACGTGCTCTGGGGTCTTGTTCCCATCAATAATGTTGATACCAAGGCGATGGCAGGCAACGCAAAAGATTATACCATCACATCTGAAGTTACATTTATTGATTACGTAATCACCGCTTTTACTTCCGCCATTACTGTTGTTGTCCAGACTGTGCAGGTTCAGAAGTAAGGCCTTATTCAGGAAGAAGATACAGACTTTAAAATTTGCGGCAGTTTTACCTGCACTCATCCGGCAGGGGAATTGCCGCTTTTTGTTTACTTTTGAGCCTTCATAATATTGTTTAACTAAATCCTGATTACCAGATGGAAAAGTTCAGATCGGTGAATGAAATTCTTGATTTCGCTATACAGCAGGAACAAAACGCTGTGGATTTTTATACAGAATTATCAGTAAATGCAATCAATGCAGAAATGAAGGTTACATTCCTTCAATTTGCCAAAGAAGAAATGGGTCATAAAGCCCGGCTTATAAATATAAAAGAAACAGGTATCATGGAAAACTCTTCCGAAAAAGTAACGGATCTGAAGATTGCCGACTTCGTTGTAAGAACAAATCCTTCGCCATCTATGAGTTATGAAGAAGCGCTCGTGCTGGCAATGAAACGTGAAAAAGCCGCATTCAAACTTTATTTAAAACTCGCCGAACGTACTGATAACCAAGATTTAAGCTTACTTTTTCAATCACTGGCCATGGAAGAGTCTAAGCATAAACTTCGCTTCGAACTCGAATACGACCAATATGTGCTGAGGGAAAATTAACTTCAGGATGTTACAGGAGGAAATTCAGGAATCATTTGATGAATGCCATTCATCATCTCATTTTGTTTGCCTGTCATATACCAATCAATAAACCACTATCCGGAGAGTTTCTGATCAAAAACAAGCTAATTTCCCGGTTCGATATAGATTCAGGAAACTTTTTTTAATCAATTTGCCAACACTAACCATCAACCATTTCCCGTTTTGATGGAATATAAAATAGGAGATAGAGAATCTGATGCTTTTTTCCAATCCGTTCATGCTTTGGGGGCTGCTTGCCATATCGGTTCCCATCATCATACACCTGTTCAACCTTCAGCGATATAAAAAGGTCTATTTCACCAATGTGCGCTTTCTGCAGCAGTTGCAGCAGCAATCACGGCGACAATCGGTACTGAGGCACTGGCTGGCATTGTTGTTTCGCATATTTGCCATCATTTTCCTCGTGCTTGCTTTTGCCAAACCTTTTATTTCTTCTACACAAGGCACCAGTTCAGAAGCTGAAGGTGTTGCCAGCATATATATTGACAACTCATTCAGTATGGAAACCGAGGGTCGTAATGGTATGTTGGTTGATGAAGCTGTAAGCAAAGCAAGGGACATTGCTGCACATCATTCCCGCTCTGATAAATTCAACCTGCTTACCAGTGATTTCCTTGGGATTCACCAACGTCTGTATGCCAGCGATGAACTTGGTACCTTTCTCAATGAGATTGAAACAGGCCCTTCAATAAAAACCCTGCCCGACATTTTGTCAAGGCAATATGATATATTGAATCGGGAACATATACCAGACAAGACTGTTTACCTGATCTCTGATTTTCAGCGCAACGGTTCGGAATTTGATGGATTTTTACCCGACACCAACATTCGTCATTTCATGGTACGCCTTGAACCCTTGCGTTTTTCAAATCTTAGCATAGACTCCTGCTGGTTCGATTTACCCGCCCAACAACCAGGACAGGTAGCCCAGCTATATGTGAAAGTGACGAACTACAGCGACAGCCCCAGGGAAAAAATTCCCGTAAAACTGATCATTAATGGTTCTCAGCGTGCGTTGACCTCTTTCGACATAGAAGCCGGCCTCAGCGTTACTTCAGTAATGCCCTTTACAATTCGTGAAACGGGTACTCATCAGGGCTTTATCGAATTGAGCGACTATCCGATCACTTTTGACGACCGGCTATATTTTTCATTCAATGTTTTATCGCAGATCAATGTGCTTCATATTTTCGATCAGGATTCCGGGCCATATCTGCGTGCCCTGTTTGGTTCTGATACTTTGTTCAAATTTTTGGAAATCAATTCGAAAAAGTTAAATTATGCCGACCTGCAACATCAGGAACTAATTATTCTGAATGGCCTGACGGGTATTTCCAGTGGGCTGGCCAACGAGCTTAACCGTTTTGTTGAAAATGGTGGAAGCCTTTTCATAATTCCGGCAGAAAAGATGGAAAAGGAATCATACTCAATGTGGTTGCAATCGTTAAACACCGTGATGTTTTCCGAAACAGATACCACAAGGCTACGTGTGTCAGACCTTAATCTGTTGCATCCATTGTTTAAAGATGTTTTTGAAGCTCAGTCTGGGGGCCGGCCACCTATTACAACACAAACGGATTTGCCCTTCGTGAGCCAGCATTTCAGAATGATTTTTCCTCCCCGTAAAGATATCCAAACCCTGATCAGCCTTAAAAATTCTGCTCCCTTTCTGATTGCTGACCGCTATGGAGAAGGTATTGTTTATGTGAGCGCTTCTCCGCTTGAATTGCAGTCTACCACTTTCCCGGTGCATGCGATTTTTGTCCCTGTGCTTTACAGAATGGCTTTGCTGAGCACACCACGTCAACACCTTTACAACCTTGTCGGAACCCAGGAATCAGTGAATATCGGGAATATCAATCCAGGCAGCAGCCAGGTATTCAGACTGTCTGATGCCGACGGACAATTTTCATTCATCCCGGGACATCGTATCGTGAATTACAGCACTCATTTATTCGCACTGGACGTTCTGAAAAAAGCTGGCAATTATTATCTGACTGCCGGTGCGGACACATTGCTTGTGCTGGCATTCAATTACGACCGACGCGAGTCTGTACCGGATTATTTAAGCGAAGATGACCTGTATGCAATGGCTGAGAATGCCGGAATCACTAATTTTGCCGTCATCAGCGAAAGCGAAAGGCCCGTGGGACAGGTAATCAGTGAATTGAGCAGGGGCAGACAGTTGTGGAAATACTTCATCATTGTTGCACTGGCTTTTCTCCTGGCTGAAACAGTGGTCCTACGGTTTTTGCCCTGATATCATTGATGATGGAAGAAAATTTTGAATTCATACCCGATGAAGTTACCAATGCTGATGAGCTATCCGGCGAACAGCATGAACTGCACCGCATCACTCCGTTGACGGGTATGTATGAGAATTGGTTTCTGGATTATGCTTCGTATGTAATCCTCGAACGAGCCGTACCTGAATTGCTGGATGGATTGAAACCTGTGCAGCGTCGCTTGCTCCATGCCATGTATGAACTAGAAGACGGACGTTACAACAAGGTGGCAAACATCATTGGCCATACCATGAAATACCACCCCCATGGCGATGCTTCGATTGGAGATGCACTGGTGCAGATGGGTCAGAAAGATCTGATGATTGACACTCAGGGTAACTGGGGCAATGTGCTTACCGGAGACAGTGCCGCCGCCCCGCGATACATCGAAGCGCGACTTTCTAAGTTTGCTCTTGAAGTCGCCTTCCATCCCAAAAATACGACGTGGAAACCTTCGTACGATGGCAGAAATCAGGAGCCAATTACCCTGCCGGTCAAATTTCCTCTGTTGCTGGCAAGCGGAGTGGAAGGAATTGCGGTAGGACTTGCTTCAAAAATCCTTCCGCACAATTTTATCGAATTGATTGAGGCCTCTGTAAAAATCCTACAGGGTAAAGATTTTGAGATATTTCCGGATTTTCCTACGGGGGGTCTTGCTGATTTCTCAAAATACAACAAAGGCCTCAGGGGCGGAAAAGTGAGGGTGAGAGCCAGAATCAGCAAAGTGGATAAAAAAACCCTTGCCATCTCGGAAATACCTTTTGGAACCACCACCGGCACATTGATTGACAGCATCATTGCCGCCAACGATAAGGGAAAGATAAAAATCAGGAAGATTGACGACAATACGGCTGAAAATGTTGAAATTCTGATCCACCTGCAACCTGGCATTTCACCCGATTTGACCATTGATGCGCTATATGCCTTCACCGGATGCGAACTATCTGTTTCTACCAACAGTTGTGTGATCTATGAAGGCAAACCACAGTTTCTCTCGGTTTATGATTTGCTGATCATTTCAACACAAAATACCCTTGAACTACTGCGCGGAGAACTTCAAATCCGTAAGGAGGAACTGCTCGGCCAGCTCCATTTTGCTTCCCTCGAAAAAATATTTATTGAAAACCGAATTTACCGTCAGATCGAAGAGTGCGAAACCTGGCAGGAAGTCATGGAAACCATTGATCAGGGACTGAAACCCTTCACCACCCACTTCATCAGGGTAGTGAGTACCGACGATATCCTCCGGCTTACTGAAATTAAAATCAAGAGGATTTCAAAATATAACTCATTCAAAGCAGATGAGGAGATCAAAAAGCTGCAGGATGAACTTGCAGAAATACAACACCACCTTGACAACCTAGTGGAATATGCCATAGAATATTTCAGAAAGATCCTGAAAAAATATGGTAAGGGAAGGGAGCGCAGGACAGAAATACGTAATTTCGATGTGATTGAAGCGGCTGCCGTAGCGGCTGCTACACAGAAACTTTATGTGAACCGTGAAGAAGGTTTTGCAGGAACCAGTCTGAAAAAAGATGAATTCGTCTGCGAATGCTCCGATATTGACGATGTTATCGCTTTTCGCGACGACGGAACTTTTATGGTAACAAAAGTGGCCGAAAAAAGTTTTATGGGAAAGGGCATCATCCATATTGATGTGTTCAAGCGCAATGACGAACGCACCATCTACAACATGGTTTACAGTGATGGGAAAAATGGTAAGGCATTCATCAAACGTTTTGCTGTACTTGGTATTACCCGTGATAAAGAATACGACCTGACGACGGGCAAATCCGGATCGAAAGCTCTCTACTTTTCAGCCAATCCCAACGGTGAAGCAGAAACAATCAAAGTTTTTCTGAAACCGCAAAAGAACCTGAAAAAGCTTATTTTCGAATTCGATTTCAGCACATTGGCCATCAAAGGCCGTAACTCGAAAGGCAATATTCTGAGCCGGAAACCGGTAAACAAAATTATCAAATCCGAGGAGGGAGTATCCACCCTTGGAGCGCGTTCTATCTGGTTCGATGATGTCGTAAGGAGGCTGAACACAGATGGTCGTGGAAAATACCTTGGTGAGTTCTCCGGCGATGACAAATTACTGCATGTGTTGGCTTCAGGATCCTATATGCATACAGGCTATGACCTCTCCCTGCACATGGATGAAAACCTCGTGCACATCGAAAAATATGTCAGCGGAAAAATTCTTACTGCCATTTATTACAACGGAATCAAACAGGATTACTATCTCAAGCGTTTTATAACTGAGCTTTCCGACAAAAAGACCTGGTTTATTCCGGAAGAAGAAAGCTCGCAACTCGTTGCATTCAGCCTTGAAGAAAAACC
>CAYQRU010000005.1:0-63516 GCA_964419945.1 uncultured Bacteroidales bacterium
GGTTATACTACAGCCAGCGGCGATGTAACAGTAGTTGACCAGGATGTTGAGGTTGATGTAGTGTTGACCATGATCATCATGGAATACACCGTAACCTTTAATATTATTGATCAAAATTTATTTCCCATTACCAATGCAGTTGTAACTTTAGACGCAGTAACAAATCCGGCAGGCAATTATGTATTTCCAAATATTGCTCCCGGCACTTATACCTGGGCAGTAACCGTTGAAGGTTATGAACCTGCAAGTGGCAATGTTACTGTAGTAGATCAGGATGTAACTGTTAATGTTATGTTGATTGAAATCGTTATCAGCGGTAATATCATGAAAATTTGGGACGTTACTGCACAGCCCGGAGAAAATATTGTTGTGAGCATTGAAGTATTGAACGAAGATGCTTTTGTTGCATTCCAGGTAGATATACCTTTGCCCGAAGGATTTGGTTATGTAGCCAGTTCGTTTGCACTTACTACCCGTTCCAATGGTCACCTTTCCAACTCCAATGTGCTTCCAGGCACCAATGTGCTCAGGGCGCTGGCTTTCTCTTTAACCAATGCTCCTTTCTTTGGAAACAGTGGAGCTGTGGCTACATTTTCTCTAACTACACCTGCTACTGCCGGTGTTTATGAATTGATACCCACCAACGCCATTATTTCAAATGCTGCCGGACAGCAAATCCTTACCGGTGTTGTGAATGGCACAATAACTCTGGGTGCTGTTGTTACAGAGTACAATGTAACCTTTGTCATTACCGATCAGAATTCAGTTCCAATAACCGATGCAGTTGTTACACTGGGTGGCTTTACCAATCCTGCCGGAGAATATGTGTTTGTTGTTGAACCAGGCACATATTCATACGCGGTTGAAAAAACCGGTTACCTGGTAGCCAGTGGCGAGGTGATTGTGGTTGATCAGGACGTTGTGGTCAATGTAATCCTAATTATAAGCGGAATCATTGAAATACCCGATAGCCCATTCTTTACAGTATCACCAAACTATCCGAATCCTGCCAGGGAATACACCAGTTTTACTCTGAATCTGAATAGACGCAGTGATATTTCAATGGATATTACAAACATCCTGGGTCAAAAAGTTCAAACCATTGTTACCGGCACCCTCAATGCAGGCAATCATACCATCACGGTTGATGTGAACAGCCTTCGTTCAGGAATGTATTTCTTCACAGTGAAAGCCGATAATCATAAAATTACCAGTAAATTAATTGTCGAATAATTTTTATTCTGTCTGAACATGAAACCCTAAGGACTTCGCAGTCCTTGGGGTTTTTGTTCGTTGTTTGTACAATGCATTAAAGATCAATACATTCTATTTTTTGACACAAAATTCCCTCTAATTAAAAACTTTTATCTACTTTTGTTGCGATAAATTATTCACCATTAAACTATTAAGAAAAATGAAAAGAACACTACTGCTGACAGTCTCACTCCTTGCAGTGCTGGCTTTAAGCGCACAGCGCTATCAGATGAAAGGCGATATCCGCCCTGAAGTTCGTCCTGAACGCAACCTTAATGAATCATTCATTAACACGACCTCTGCTGTTAATGCTTTCAGTGTGCCTGAAAAGCCTGTTGTAAACGCAGGTAACCGCGACATTGTAACCATCATTGCAATAGGCGGAGCCGCCAATGCTTATGGACTTTACAACGGTGGCCGTACAGCTCTCTGGGCTGATAATGTCCTGAATACGGTTGCTTTTGTACACCGTATGCTCATACCTCCCGGAAGTGGTTATTTAGCCTATGATCTTTCCACAGATGGCGGTATGACTTTTACCAACAATATCCAGGTATATAACCCTACTGCCGGGGGCGCGAATGCAAGGTACCCTCAGGGAGTAATTTACAATCCAACCGGGAATACAACTCCCGGTAATGCTTATTTTTCGTATTTTGCACCCACGCTTGATGGCAGTAATGCAGGTGCCGGTTCATGGGGCGGCTATGCCGGCGGCGTGCACAAGCTCAGCCAGGCAGTACCTCCCACACAGCATGACTGGTCATCAGTACCGCCATTCAGGCAGAATGTACCTTCTGCTATGACTATCAATCCGGTTAACGGTGACATCTGGGTGTACGAATCCTCACTAATTGACGGCCTCGGCAACCAATATACTGACAGTTTGCTGATCACCAAAGGAACCTGGAATGCGGGGTTGAGCGATTATGAATATACCAGGTGGGTAAAATACAGTCCTGCTTATACAGCCGGTAATGCTCCTGCCAACGAACAAATTGCCTTTGCTCCAAACGGACAGATTGGATACATGTCAATGTTATTCGATAATGGCGGCGATCCATTTGCTGCTGGTTATGCTTACTATCCGGTTATTTACAAAACCACAGACGGCGGACAAACCTGGACCGGACCTACTGCTGTAGTACTTGGCGGCCCTGACGGTTTCCAGTCAATTAAATATTACCTCACAGACGAACAGTGGAATAACCTTTGGGTAAATCCCGAACTGGTTCACCGTGATTCAGTAGTGTATACCACTGCATTTGATCATGACATCGTTGTTGATATGAATGGCGATCTGCATATCAGCGTAACCATAGGTGTTGCCAGCACCGATACTCCATACTCTATTATTGCCAGCGGCGGATATGGCGCCACCTTCCATATATATTCAGTAAACCAGGGAGCCTGCTGGGCAGCCCAGTACGTTACACATAACAAAACCTTCCGCGGCACCTGGGGTGAAATCAGCGAAGACAGCCGTTCACAAATTTCAAGGACCCCGGATGGCAGCAAGGTTTTCCTTTCCTGGCTGGATACCGATTTTGAAGGTGTAACCGATAATATCATGCCAGATATCTGGTGCTGGGGATTCAATGTCAACTCCCGTATGTACACTGATGTGGTAAATGTTACCTACCTCTCGGAAGGCTGGCTGGAAGCTTTCATGGGCACTGCTTCGCATTATGTTTTCGCAAGCGGAACCAGCTATAAGATTCCGTTTGTTTACCAGACGATTACCGGAGGCGATCCACTTCAGCCGGTTACATTTAAATACATCCAGGATTTCACTTTCACAGATGCTCATTTCACCAATGGTCCACACGTTCCCCCACCATGCGGAACACCCGGCGATGCCAATGGAGATGGCAGCGTGAATGTGCTTGATGTGGTAACAACAGTAAACTATATTATGGGACTCAGCCCCACACCATTTGTATTTGCCAATGCTGATGTAAACGGCGATGGTATGATCAATGTACTTGATGTGGTTGGAACCGTGAATATTATCCTTGGCGGCAAATAATTCTTGCAGCAATAAGCACTGAAGGATAAATATCTCATTGAAAATAAAGAGGCTGTCTCAGCATTGTGAGGCAGCCTCTTTTTATTCACGATATAAAGTCCTTATAAATCCCCTTTCTCTTGCAGAACAGGGTTCAAATACTACCTTTGCAGCAATAAAACACGATTATATTTAAAAGCGGATGATCTTATCTGACCGTTTTCAACTCAGCAATGGCCTGAAAGTGATTGTACATAATGACACTTCAACACCCATGGTGGCTATGAATATTCTTTATGATGCAGGGGCTCGTGACGAATCGCCGGAGAAGACAGGTTTCGCACATTTATTTGAGCATTTGATGTTTGGAGGTTCTGTGAACATTCCATGTTATGATGAACCACTGGAACGGGTTGGAGGCGAGAATAATGCTTTCACATCAAATGATGTAACCAGCTATTATCTGACCATTCCAAAAAACAACCTGGAAACAGCGTTTTGGCTGGAATCAGATCGAATGTTGAACCTGGCGTTTTCGAAGAAAAGCCTGGATGTGCAACGCAATGTGGTCATTGAAGAATTCAGGCAAACCCACCTGAACAGGCCTTTTGGCGATGCCTGGTTGTTATTGCGCCCCCTGGCCTATACACAACATCCTTACCGGTGGGCAACCATCGGAGCAGACATAAACCATATTGCACATGCTTCCATGGAAGATGTAAAGAGTTTTTATCAACGCTTTTACAATCCCAACAACGCTATTCTAAGTATTGCAGGGCCTGTAGGTTCAAATGAAATCAGGGAACTTTGCGAAAAATGGTTTGGTGATATTCCTTCCGGGCCACCGAACATCAGAAAATTACCCATTGAACCATTTCAATATGATGAGCGCCATTTACACGTGGAAAGGGATGTTCCCTGCAATGCCATATACAAAGCATGGCATATCCCGGAGCGTGTTTCGCCTGAGTTTTATGTTGCAGATATTACTTCCGATATTCTTTCAGCAGGAGAGTCTTCGAGGCTATATGTTGAGCTTGTAAAGAAAAAACAGATTTTCAGTGAAATCAACGCATACATTACCGGAAATCTTGATCCGGGTCTTTTTGTTATTTCAGGAAAAATCATGAATGGTACAGATATTTCAACCGCTGAACAGGCTATTGACGACATGGTAAAATGCTTGCAGGATCAAGCAGTGAATGCACGTGAACTGCAAAAAGTCAAAAACAGAATTGAGTCAATGCTGGTTTTTACCGAGATCAAGGTGCTTGAAAAAGCGATGAACCTGGCTATGTTTGAATTGCTTGGCAATGCGGGACAGATCAATGAGGAATCTGAAAAATATACCAATGTGAATAGTGACGCAATCATGAGTTTTGCACAAAAGTACCTGATCCGAAATAATAGCTCTGCGTTATATTATCACGCAAAAAATAAACTCTGATGCTGCTGATTGATCGAAAAAAAGTTCCGGAAGCCCGCCAGGTTGAATTTCTGATGAATATTGAACCAGGATATCTTCAACTTAGCAATGGAATCCCTGTCTATATGATTGACCAGGGCAACCAGGAAGTATTGCGTATTGAGCTTATTTTCATGGCCGGAAGTTATTATCAAAAACATAAACATGTTGCCAGGGCAACAAACAGCCTGCTTGCCGGGGGGACAAGCTCTTACAGCGCCGAAGAATTATCGGAGCATTTTGATTATTATGGTGCCCACCTGGAAGTCAACAATACCAGGGACAATGCTTATGTTGGACTTTATACGCTGAACAAACACCTGCAACATACCTTGCCCATGCTGGCCGAAGTTGTATTAAATCCGGTTTTTCCGGATCATGAAATAGACATTTATCGTTCGACCAGGAAAGAACATTTAAACATTAACCGCCAAAAAGTCAAATATCTGGCAAAGGTATATTTTCATGAGCAGGTTTTCGGAAGTACACACCCATACGGTATAATCCTTCTTCCGGAGCATATTGATGAACTTCAGCGGGAAATTCTTACTGAGCATCATCGAAATCATTACCGCGTGGAAGATTGTACCATCATAGTCAGTGGCAAAATTCCTGACGGAATAGAAAATCTGCTGGATAAATATTTTGGAGGATGCACAAGCGGGAGTAGTAAAGTTCAAGGCACGAATATGTTTACTATCAATCCGTCTGATGAAAAAGTCAGGTTCATTCAAAAGAAAGATTCTACCCAGGCTGCTATCCGGATAGGAAAACCAACCATCAACCGGCAGCACTCAGATTTTCAGGCACTGAGCGTAGTTAACACGATTTTGGGAGGGTACTTCGGATCGCGGTTGATGAAGAATATTCGTGAAGATAAGGGCTACACTTACGGTATTCATTCGGCACTGGTTTCATTGCATCGCAGTGGTATGTTTGTTATTGCAAGCGAGGTGGGAAACCATGCCCTCGAAGCTGCAATCAGCGAGATCTACAAAGAAATCAGAATATTATGTGATGTAAAAGTACGAACAAAAGAATTATCATTGGTGAAAAACTACCTGATGGGTACACTGATGCGAAGTATGGACGGTCCTTTTGAGATTGCTGAAAGACTTCGGACCGCGCTGGAATTTGGCCAGGACCTCAATTATTATAACCGGTACATTCAAACCATCCGGGAAATATCGCCAGTACGGATCCAGGAACTGGCCAATGAATACTTGCAAGGGGACAGTATGTTTCAAACAATCGCAGGGAATGAAAAGGCCTGATCAGGTAATGTAACAATAGAACCTGATCATACAGTTCGAAGAACATCTCTTCATCTTACTTTTTTCGTTTATTCCAATATTCTTTTACCTGCCTCCCAATCCCTTCCTTGCCCTAAAGGATTCATAGCATCTGATAATAGCAATACAAAGGTCGTATTCAGTGGCATTCAGGATAAAATCAACAGGAATATTACAAAACTGCATAAATTTTTCCCGGTCTGCTTCGTCGGCGATATGAGTAAGCCTGAATACAAGGTCATGATTATACCTTTTTTCAATTTCTTCCTGTAACTGCTGGGTACCAAGTTCCTTTTCGAGTTTGCGAACCTGTTTCGCTTCCTTGCTGAAAAGATCATAGAAAGCCTGGAAAGGGCCTTTCATTACAATACCAAATCCGCTTTGAGGCCCGCTGTATACCATGGTATGAATATGTGGTAATTTAAGTTCGACAGAATCTGTGGGAAGAGGAAGCTCGATGTTGACAAAAGCCTGCTTAAATTCAAGACGGGTGCGGGGCAAAGGGCGCACAACAACCTCCCGGAGTTCAAATACTTTCGGAAGCAAGATCAATTCGTAAGGCCCCTGAAAATTAATATGTTCCACGTCAATCATCACAAAGCGAACCAGGTGACTAACGTGCGTGATCATCAGGCTGTCTCCTGGCTGGACCGGCATTACAAATCTTCCACTTGGATCGCTGATAACACCAAAACTACGGTTCAGGTTTATAATGTGGGCATATTCAATCCTGTTGTTATTGATGTCAATGATTCTTCCTTCAAAATAGGCGTACTTTTTCGGCTCATCCTCAGCCGGTAAATAATAACTATTCAACAAGAGGATGAATACCAAGATAAATCTCATGGCACAAAATAATATTTTACGAAAGTAAACAGATTGGATCAATCTGATACTTAAGTGCTGTTAAATAGTGTTAACGTAAGATTTTATAAAATAGTCATTCACAATGGTTCAGCCTGAAACTTTATGATGAAATAAATGTTCATTAATATATCAGGTAACTGAAGCAAGAGCTGAAATGCAGATCGCTTTATGCTGCAATCATTAATCGTAACACATTAAATATGAATAATTTATATCTATACCTGAATATTTTTACAATTTCGCTTCCTCTTCTGCTGAGTTTCGATAAAAAAGTCGCTTTTTACAAAAGCTGGAAACATTTGTTACCAGCCATTGTGATCATGGCCGTGGTATTTATCGGGAAAGATGTCATTTTTGCTGCGTCAGGCATTTGGGGATTTAACGACCAATATCTGATTGGCATCAGGTTTCTGGGTTTGCCGCTTGAAGAATGGTTGTTTTTTATCACGGTTCCCTACGCATGCGTGTTTATTTATGCCTGCATGGTGGCCTATCTGCGATCCGATCCATTAAAAGAATTTCACAGGCCATTTTTTTTAGGCTTAAGCCTACTGCTGTTCATCGTCGGTATTGCTTATTACAACCGTCTTTATACTTCAATCATCTTCATTGCTACTGCACTGCTGATCCTGTATAATCTGTATCAAAAACAGCCCTGGCTAAGCATGTTTTTGCTTTCTTACTTTGTTTCGATGATCCCATTTTTCCTGGTAAACGGAATCCTGACCGGCAGTTTCATTGAAAATCAGGTAGTATGGTACAATTCAGAACATAACTTAGGGATACGGCTGTTCACAATACCGGTAGAAGATACCATTTATAATTTGATGATGCTTATGATGACTGTGCAACTGATGGAATGGTTCAGAAAAAAATACTGATCATGCCAAAGTGAACTAAAGGGTTGACAAGCTGATTTTTCCGGTCAATATCCGCCGGCAAAGCGTCTGAATATCCATTCAAGAGCAAGGAGGCTTATAATCAGCACAACCAGCCATTTGATGTCAATAAGTTCAAAATAGTTTTTCTCGATGTAGAAAACCGGTTTTACATCATCGCGGGCACGAATTGTTTGAACAATTTCATCCATTTGGTTCGGATAAAACATTTGCCCGCCAAAACGCATGGCCAAACCGTGCATTATCCGGTGATCAGCAACAGTATTCGTAAGTTCGATCTGAAGAGGAAGAACTGTAAAGGCTCCCTTTATTTCCGGTTTTTCGTTTGGTTGATTGGCAATGGCTCTGTAAGTGTAATTCCCCGTGGGCAGTTGCCCGACTTTTAATACATACGCGCTTTTCGTTCTGGAGAAACCAAAAGGAAACTGATTTCCATCTTCACTGGTGATGATCAGTTCAATATCGGGAATGGTCACAGGTTCGAACGATTCATTGTATAACTCGGCAGTAAATTCAATGAGGTCATTTTCATTCCAGGTATTTCGTGTGCGAACCAAAAAGCGATCCCTTTTTTCGCGAAGAGCAAGATACTGAATGGTCTTTCCCAGCCATTCCTGAAATAACAGGTGATTGCCCTTGCGTGAAAAGTTCGCCATGCGCCAGCGCCAGATTCCCTCTCCGGTAATGATACCAATCTTTTTACCCGAAATATCAGAAAACAGGATCAGGGGCATTTGGGTGACCAAAGATCCTATTTGCCTGTAAAACAATGTATTTCCCGACAATGATTCGCGGTAGACCCCATAGGGACTGGACAGGGGTGGAAAAAATTTCACTATTTCATTGAATTCTTCGCTCAGGGTAAACAGAGAAAATGCAGGATTGATTGCAGGCAGTGCTTCATCGGTTTTATTACCTGATCCGGTAATGGTGAGACCATAGCCAAGCGTATTAAAGACATTCAGGTCAGAACCAGAACTCAGGATATGGAGTAAAGGTAGTCCGGAATCATTTATTTTTCTGAGTAATGCAACATTTGATTGGCGGGTTGACGGAATCTGATGTAATACAACCAGGTTAAAAGCGTTCAGATCTCCTCTGAATTCAGAAGCTTCGACTACTTCTGCCTCATAGTTTTGCTGCGATTCAAGGGTTTGCCTGATGGCTGAAACGTCCGGATGAGGTGAATTGTAGAGCAAAAGAATTTTCTGGCGGGCTTCAAGTACCTCAATAAACATATCTTTATGATTATTTACCAGCGACCGTTCACCCTCAATGGAAGAAATTTCTATTTTGTACCGCTGTAATCCCGGTTGTTCCGCTTTAAGCTCAAGCGGTATGAAATGGTCATCGTTTTCACCTGAAAAATCAATACGGTCAGAGAATAAAACAGCCCCATCCTTAATTATCCTGATATTTGTGTGCATGCCATTGCACAACATACCTCTTACATGTACTTCAACCGGGAAAGTATTGTTACGGTATGCAATACGGTTGTGGGTCACATTTACCACAGCGGCATCCCGCACAGGCATTGTATCTCCGAGTGCAATAGTGTAGACGGGAAAAGGTAAAAACTGAAGTGCATAATGTGGGTGTATTCCCTGGTTGTAAATACCGTCGCTGGCGAGAATAAGCGCACCAACATTACGGTTCAGAAAACGAGCCTGCAGTTCAAGCAATACTTCTGAAAGATTGGTTTGTATGTCAGAAAAATCGAAGCTGATACCTTCCCGGAAGGATTGCCCGAATGAGTAGGTTTGAACATCAAAATCACGGCCAAGATCAGTCATAAGATTATTCATCAGAGAGGGATATTCCCTGGAATAAAAGGCAGAATCTCGACTGGCTGTCACAGATGACGATTGATCCTGGGCAATAATAATTACCGGCTCTTCTACTCTCCTTGTAGTACTTCTGAAAAATGGTGACAGCAGCAGGAAAGCCAGGAAGAATACAACGAATGCACGGAGAGCACCCATGATAAGGCGATGCCTGGCTGAAAACTCATACCTGCGCTCACGAAAATACAAAAGCGCTGCATAAAACAAACCAGCCATGATGCAAAAAGGAATGAACCAGGCCCCGGCACTTATAATTATTTGCTGGATCACAAAAATTTATTTATTCATTCCACCACAAACACTGATCACTTGACCGGTAATATACGACGAAAGATCGCTGGCAAGATACAATGCCACGTTGGCTACATCTGCAGGGGTTCCGGCCCTGCGAAGCGGAATCTTTTTAACCCATTCTTCCCTGACTTCCTGAGGCAATTTTGCGGTCATTTCGGTTTCAATAAATCCTGGTGCAATGGCATTGCAGCGAATATTACGGGAACCTAATTCCTGTGCAATGGACTTTGTAAAACCAATCAAACCGGCTTTCGAAGCAGCATAGTTCGACTGACCGGCATTACCACCCAGACCCACTACCGAACTCATGTTGATTATGCTGCCAAACCGCTGCTTCAACATCACTTTCTGAATGGCTTTGGACATGTTGAAAATGGATTTCAGATTCACCTTTATAACGAGATCCCAGTCTGCTTCCGTCATACGCATCAGCAGGTTATCGCGCGTAATGCCAGCATTATTAACCAGGATATCTATGGCTCCAAAATCGTTAGATACTTCACTTACAAGATTCTCAGATTCTTCGAATGAACCGGCATCAGAAGCATACCCTTTTGCTTTTACACCCAAGGCAATGAGTTCCTTTTCCAATGCCTGGGCTGTTTCGTCATACCTGATATCGGAGAAGGCTATATTTGCTCCTTCGGCAGCAAAATTCAATGCTATTCCACGGCCTATGCCTCTGGCAGCGCCTGTTATCAAAGCAGTTTTTCCTTTAAGTAGTTCCATCATTCGGGTGTTTTGTGTTTATTAAAAGCTGACTAAATATTTCAGCGTGTTTTGTTTTTCCAGGGATGCAAAACAGCTTTTCCCCACGTACATTTTGACAGACTGACCTTTCAGGCCATTCTTTAGTCTTTCAATGAATATATGTTAACAGGCCGATCTGTATTTTTATTGTTCATATGGCTGACTGAACGAAATAATCAGGAAATCTGCATAAACAGCCAGGTTTTATTATTTTATCTAGCTCCCTGTCAATATAAGATCATTTTCTTTAAAACCATGTTACCATATGCAGATCCTGCCAGTGAGGCAACAGTTCATTTTTCGGAAAAATCCTGAAGGCATAATCATAAACCCCGGCTTTTTCAGAAGGAAACTCAATGGCAAATACAGCCTTATTACTGTTCGTGTTTATCAGTTGAAGTTCTTTGTGAAACTGGATGGTCTTTACCTCATCGTTCTCTTTCTGGCCAAAAAGAATTTCCACACCGATATCACCAGGTAAAATACCATTCAGGTCTAGCGTAACAGATGCCTTAAACACATCACCAACATCCAGAGGTTCGTTGGTTGAATCAGGAACTTCAACCCTAAGCACTTCTATATTTCCCCAATCTCTGATCATTCTTCTCTTCCAGTTGGCGATATCCTTGATTAGACGGTTGTTGCCGGCTTTCATTTTATCAGACCGGGAGATCAGTTTATTGTAATATAGCTTCACATAATCATCAAGCATTCGCTTCATGGTGAAGTGTGGTGCAATTTCCGATATAGTGTTTTTTACATACAAAATCCATTCTTTTGGCAAGCCGGTTTTATCTCGTTTGTAGAAGATTGGTACAATTTCACTTTCAAGTAAATTAAAAATGGAAATCGTATCAAGTTCATCCTGGAGAGGTTGTTCGTTATAAGTACGTTCTTCCGGTAAAGCCCATCCGGCCTCAGGCCTGTAGCCCTCAGCCCACCAGCCATCAAGCACACTAAAGTTAACAACTCCATTCATGATGGCTTTTTCTCCACTGGTGCCCGATGCTTCCAGTGGCCGGGTGGGTGTGTTTAGCCAGATATCAACGCCCTGAACAAGTTTCTGAGCAAGTTCCATGTCGTAATTTTCAACAAAAGTGATCTTTCCAAGAAATTCAGGTTGTTTTGATATTTCCATGATTTTTTTGATAAGGTCCTGCCCTGCACGATCGGCTGGATGTGCTTTTCCGGCATAGATCAACTGAACAGGATGTCCCGGGTTGTTAACCAGGGCTTTCAGGCGATCGGTGTCTGTAAAAAGCAGGTGTGCCCTTTTGTAAGTGGCAAATCGCCTGGCAAAGCCGATTGTAAGAGCATTCTCGTTCATAGATCCCAGAATGCGTGCAATGGTTTTGGGATTTTCCTGACGGCGGCGCATATCTGTTTGCACCCTGTTTTTCACATATTTAACCAATTCACTTCGGAGTGCATTTCTTATTTCCCAGATGGTTTGATCAGGCACGGTGTGAATTTTTTTCCAATGCTCCGGATTCGACTGATCGTACATAAAATGCTCGCCGAAAATTTGTACATATAAATCATGCCAGGGTTTTGCTGTCCATGTTGGATAATGTACACCATTGGTCACATAACCGATATGTATTTCTTCGGGGAAGTATCCCTCATACATCTTTGAGAACATCTCGCGCGAAACCCTGCCATGAATTTTACTGACACCGTTCACCTCCTGCGAAAGCCTTGCAGCCAACACACTCATTGAGAATTTTTCTTCCGTATTGTCAGGAGTCCACCTTCCCAGGTTCATAAAATCTTCCCAGGAAATGTTCAAGCGTTCAGCATAGTGTGGTATGTAGGCACGTAAAAGATCTTCGCTGAACTCATCATGTCCTGCAGGCACTGGTGTATGGGTTGTAAACAGCGAGGTGGTCCGAACCAATTCGACCGCCTGCATAAAATTGAGTTTTTCTTCCTGCACATAATGCCTCAGACGTTCCAGTCCGGTAAAAGCAGCATGACCCTCGTTAAGATGAAAAATCTCAGGATCCAGCCCTATGGCATCGAGCATTCGCATTCCGCCAACACCAAGTAAAAGTTCCTGTTTAAACCGGTTTTCCCAATCGCCTCCATAAAGTTGATGTGTTACTACTTTGTCAACATCCTGGTTTTCCGGAATATCGGTGTCGAGAAGGAATAAAGGTATTCTGCCAACATCAACCCGCCAAACTTTGGCATACATTTTCCGTCCTGGAAGTGCAAGGCTTATTGTTATCCAGTTTCCATCCTTGTCTCTTACCGGTGCCAAAGGCATCCGGTAGAATTTATGAGGTATAAGGTTAGCAACCTGTTCCCCTGAAATCGAAATATTCTGCTGAAAATAACCATAACGGTACAACAGGCCGATGCCTATCATATTCTCATTTGAATCACTGGCTTCTTTTAAATAATCTCCGGCAAGAACTCCAAGACCACCGCTGTATATTTTTAAACTGTCATGCAATCCAAACTCCATACTGAAATATGCAATTTGCTTTGCAGGCTTGACTTCTGCCTCTTTCATATAAGCTTTAAAACGGCCAGATACCATTTCAAGCCTGTGAAGGAAATCCTTATCTGAAGCCAGCTCCTGCATCCTGTGAAAAGTCAGCATTTCAAATAAAGCCAGCGGATTTTGATTCACTTTCATCCACTTTTCAGCATCAATACTTCTGAAAAGTGCAATAGCATCATGATTCCACGACCACCAAAGATTCCTTGCCAGTGCATCGAGTGCTTCAAGGTTGGCTGGTACTGCCGAGCGAATGAGTATTTTTTTCCAGTCGTGTTTTTTTCTGGTTGGAACCGGAGAAGTAAGGCGTGTGATTGCCTGTAACTTGTCTCTGAAAAGGTGTTTGCGATTTTCAACTTTATGGAGGGCATTACTTTCAGCCTCTGATTGTTTTGCAATCAGCTTATCCCATCCGATCCGGGCAGCAATACTTGATGAGGAAATTCTGAGATTCCGGATTTGGGCTTCATCTGCCGCATTAAGTTTTAGCACGATGCCGGCAATCTGTCCGGCTACATCGCTGCCATTGTCGTCAGAGCGCCGGATAACTGAAAACTCTTCACCGTGGTCATTAAAGTTTTCTGTCAGGTGCAAACCTATGCCGGCTAATGTTGTTGTTATGGTCGGAACTCTGAAAGAAAGACTTTCAAGTGAACCGATTCCCCATGGTTCATAATAAGCCGGATAAACGGAAAGATCAAAACCCGGCAGCAATTCATAATATGGCATGTTGAAAATGCCATCAAAGCCATTGAGATAACATGGTGCAAAAACAATCTTTACCTTGTCCTCTGGCTTGTTGGCAAGTCCGTTTTCCTGCAGTCTTCTCAACACCGGGTCAACTTCACGGTCGAAAAGGGTGTGGGTGATCAGCTTGCCTGAACCTGCGCCTGAAAAATCATGTGATCTTAATTTTTCAATTAATTCCCTGCGCGGACCCGATTGATTTCCGGGCAATGCAATAAAAGCCAGTATGGATTTTTCTGGATGACCTTCCCGGTTTATTTTTCCGAGTGCATCAATGAACAAATCAATGCCTTTGTTGTGATATTCATAACGCCCGCTGGTCAATATAATAAATGTGTTTTCCGGCAGTCGCATACCACTGATGGCGCTACCCACATCAAGAAGTTTTTCACGGGCTTTCAACCGTTTGGAATTGAATTCTTCATCGTTAAGTATGGCATCCGTATCAACACCGGCGGGTGTTATTACATCAGGTTCCCGGCCTAAAAAATGAATACATTCCTTTACAAGTACATGGCTGATGGCTGTAAATGCATCGCAGCCAAGCGCAGATGTTTTTTCGAGAGAATACTTCGACAAGACATTAAACCGTCTGGCCATAACTTCGCCCTGATAAGTTTCAAGTTCCTTGTAAAGAGGCATTCCGGCTGAGGAAATGGTCTTACCAAGTATAGTTGAGTGAACCGTAAAAACAGTTGCAACTTGCGGAACATTTTCCTTAATATACAAAACCCCGGCACCTGTCATCCACTCATGAAACTGAGCAACGATGTGATCATCGGCGGTAATATAATAATCATAAAAACTTTCAATCACTTTGGCTGCGGCATGACCAAAAAGCGCCGGCTCAATATAATCCCATTGTCCTGAAATTGAATCTACCTTGTGATTCAGCCACAGTTCTTCAAAAATTTTATCCTTGACCGAAAAATACGGTGTAAAATCAACGAGAATTGCAATAGGTTTTCCTTTTACATTCCATCGTCCGATTCTGAAGTGCAAGCCCTGCGTTGCAGCTTTTTCGCGCCAGAGTCGGAAAATGGAATCATCTTCTGAAAATTCAGGATGCTCCCTCGTTTCTTTCCAAACATCCGGACCAAGAAGTATATAATTGTCTTTGAGTTTTTTTTTCGTTTCGGGAACCTTTGATGAAATAGCTGAGTGTATACTTCCGACCTTGTTACATACTTCCCAGCTGACTTCAAACAGGTAGTCGGTTTTAAGTAATTGAGTTTCGCTCATATATAGTTATTATTCTGTATTGCAGTATGATGTTAATAAATCTTGGTTTTAAAGGGCTACAAAAGTAGTAAATTTAGGCATTTCAGCAGGGCAAGACCGTCAAACCCGGATCAGCTATAAAGAACATGACAAGCATATTAAATACGTATTAATCAGCGGGAATCATGAAGGTTAAGGATGAGCCATTGTTTCCACGCCTTCCCTGATTCATTGAGGCGGTTATTCCGATTTAAGGTACTTTCATTGCAATTCCTGTGCTTATTTTAGATGTATGACGGATTTAGCAATCAAAATGCCTGAACCAGACTAAGTCAGATCCATGTCGTTCATCACGAAAAAACAGGCATTCACTGGCAAATTTTGGCAGTTTGCCAGATTCAGTATTTACCGGAGCGAATCAATCAATTATTTTTGCGACATAAAACAGTAGAATAATACTGTTGGCAATTCTCATAATTTTTGGTTTGATGGTTTTATTTGGTTCTGTGAATCAGTGGTATTTCACAGTAAAAAGTGCGCATCCCGGTTATGTTCTTTTCCGGGATGTGTATTTTTATAAATACTATTCCCGGCGTTACAATTCTAAACCAACACAATATGAAATCAATCATTACTCCGACATCTCCCGGCCAACGCATTGACATGCTTGATGTACTCCGTGGTTTTGCCATTTTTGGAATCCTGATGGTCAACATGCACATCTTCTACCAGCCGATGACCCGTATGTTGCTGGGCTATACAGGCACCGAACCTTTGCTGAACATTACCGGAGAGCAATTAGTGAAATTTTTCTTTGAGGGCAAATTCTATGTGCTCTTTTCCATGTTGTTTGGATATGGTTTCTGGCTCTTTATTAACCGTAGTTCCGGTGATGGAAACAGCATCATTCCAACCTATCGCCTCAGAGTCTTTTTCTTGTTTTTATTTGGAGTTGCACATGTTGTGTTGTTGTGGGCAGGCGATATTCTTTTATTTTATGCCCTCTTCGGTTTCCTATTAATCCTGTTCAGGAAAGTTACTGACCGCGGACTCGTAAAATGGGCTGTATGGCTGGCATTGATCCCCGGGATACTCACATTGTTTTTTGCAATGCTAATTACTCTGGCTTCGCTTCATCCTGAATCAAAGGCGGCTGTTGACGCCAGCATGCAAGCTCAGACAAACGCAGTAAAAACACTTATTGACCAGTCTGCTGAAGCCTATACTCATGGAAGTTTTAATGAAATCATGGTCGCCAGGCTTAGGGAATACCAGGCCATGCTTCCCGGCATGGTTTTTTTCTATCCGACAGTACTGGCCATGTTTCTTATAGGCGTATGGGCTGCACGCAAACAACTTATACAGAATTACAGGGAACACCTGCCGTTTTTCAGGAAAACTTTGCTTTGGGGCATAATCATTGGCATCCCGGCAAACCTTTTATTTGCTTATGCCTATACACGTGCACCAGCCAGCGAAATGGGATTCTGGAGCTTTATTTCAACCTTGACACATACGGCAGGGGGTATCACTTTCAGCCTGTTATATGTATCGGCAATCATTTTATTATCTGCCAAAGGAAAACTTTTTTGGTTTCGCCGAAACCTTGCGCCCGTAGGACGAATGGCGCTGACAAATTACCTCATGCACTCGATTATCTGCACAACCATATTTTTATCCTATGGTCTTGGCTTATTTGGTAAGTTCAATGCATGGGAAGGCATGCTGCTGGCGCTTATTATCTTTGGCCTTCAAATTCCTTTCAGCAAATTTTGGTTGAAATATTACCATTACGGACCATTTGAATGGCTTTGGCGGAGCCTTACTTATCTGCAATGGCAACCATTCAGGAAAAGCCTGCCCTGATTCAGCAAACATTAATTCCGGTTTCCTGTCGAATCAGCAGATTTATAAAAATCTCTGCCAAATGAGTGTTTGCAGATCATTAACCACAGCATTAATCCAAAGCCTATCCGGCAATCACCAGAAAATAATTCTTCTTTCCTTTCTGGACCAGTATATAACGATGGTTGAGCAAATGCCTAGTGTCAATTACTTCCTGCTCATTTACCCGTTCCTTGTTTATCAATACCCCTCCATCCTTCATCATTCTTCTGGCCTCACCTCTTGATGGGAAAAGATTGGTTTTGTCGGCCAGAAGCTCTAATGAAGGGATTCCTGTTTCAAAGTCTGACAAAGAAATCCGGCAGGTTGGAACACCTTCGAATACCGAAAGCAATGTTTTTTCGTCCAGATTTCTCAGCGTTTCAGTAGTACCCTTGCCAAAAAGTATTTCTGAAGCTTCCACAGATGCCCGAAAGTCAGTTTCTGAATGCACACGGATCGTCAGATCGCGTGCCAGTTCTTTCTGAAGCAGGCGCTGGTGTGGTGCTTCATGGTGTTTTGCTGTGATAACCTCCACCTCTTCTTTACTGAAAAAGGTGAATATTTTAATATATTTTTCGGCATCAGCATCTGACGTATTCAGCCAGAACTGGTAAAACTGGTATGGTGAAGTTTTTTCAGGATCAAGCCACACATTTCCACTCTCTGTTTTACCAAATTTGCCTCCATCGGCCTTGGTAATAAGGGGACAAGTGAGGGCAAATGCTTCTCCTCCATCAATTCGCCTGATTAGTTCGGTACCTGTGGTGATATTGCCCCACTGGTCGCTGCCCCCCATTTGCAGACGGCAGTTTTTGGTCCGGTAAAGGTAAAGAAAATCATAACCCTGTACCAACTGATAGGTAAATTCGGTAAACGACAAACCTGCACCAACTTCTCCTTCAATACGTTTTTTGACGGAATCTTTAGCCATCATATAATTAATGGTAATGTGCTTGCCAATGTCACGGATAAAATTCAAAAAGGTATAATCCTTCATCCAGTCATAATTATTTACCAACTCTGCACAATTGTGCCGGGTAGAATCAAAATCAAGAAATTTTTTCAACTGATTTTTGATGCACTCCTGATTGTATCGAAGGGATGCTTCATCAAGAAGATTTCGTTCCTGTGATCTGCCAGAAGGATCTCCTATCATACCCGTTGCACCACCCACCAATGCCAAGGGTTTATGACCGCTGCGCTGAAAATGTTTCAACATCATTACCCCCACCAGATGCCCGATATGAAGCGAATCAGCTGTGGGATCAATACCTACATACGCCGTACCCATTTCTTTCGAAAGATAGTCATCAGTTCCGGGCATTATATCGTGTATCATGCCCCGCCACTTTAGCTCCTCAACAAAATTCATAACTCAGATTTTTTTGCAAAGATAAAATTGGATTTTGTATTTTGGCTTTTAGGTACGAAGCTTTGTCTTTTCAATTTTGTCGCTATCGGTGAATTGAAAACCTTTACGACATAAAATAAAAACTCACGTATATTTGCTCCCTTAATTTGGTTGATATGATCCTTGTAACCGGAGGAACCGGACTGGTGGGAACACAATTACTGATTGACCTTGTCATTGCCGGCAAACAGGTAAGAGCTATAAAACGGAAAAATTCTTGTCTGGTATTTGCTGAAAGAATTTTCCGGTTGCGTCATCCTGAAGGTCAGGTATTGTTTGATAGAATTGAATGGGTTGACGGCGACGTGCAGGATTACATGTCGATGGAAGCAAACATGCAGGGCATTGAGTATGTATATCACTGTGCAGCAGTAGTTTCATTCGATCCGAAAGATAAACCGGGAATGATGCATATCAACATTGATGGAACAGCCAATGTAGTGAATGCAGCTCTGGTACATGGAATAAAAAAACTGTGTTTTGTCAGCTCTGTTGCAGCACTAGGGCGATCAGAAGAGAATACCATGGTGGATGAAACCTGCGAATGGATCAATTCAAGGGAGAACTCTGCTTATGCTGTCAGCAAATATGGCGCCGAGCGTGAAGTATGGCGGGGTATTGCCGAAGGATTGAATGCTGTGATTGTAAATCCATCTATTGTTTTAGGTCCTGGCGATCCGGCGAGAAGTTCAGCAAAACTCTTTACAAAAGCAATGAAAGGCAATATCTTTTATACAAAAGGCATCAATGCCTTTGTGGATGTTCGCGATGTGAGCCGTGCAATGATCATGCTGATGGAAAGCGAAATTATCAACGAGCGTTTTATTATTGCGGCAGGTAATTATTCTTATCAAAAAATCCTTACCCAGATTGCAGAAGGCTTTGGGAAACCTGCTCCTACTGTTCACGCAAAGCACTGGATGCTTGAACTGATCTGGCGACTGGATAAAATACGGAGCCTTTGTACGGGTGGTTCTCCGTTGATCACCCGCGAGACAGCAAATACTTCGTGCAAGTGTTATTTTTACAACAATGAAAAAATCAGCAAACATCTGGGATTTGAGTTTATTCCCATCGAAATAAGTATTAAGGAGAATTGTAAGATATTTGAAAATCTTTCAAAGCCTGATCAATAAAGGCAATGGGTTAGCAAATGACAATGACAACCTTTACGCTTTCAATTAATTATCATAAAAGATCCCCCAGTTGAGTTGCATCGAAAAGACTGGTGTAAATAGCAATAATTTATAAAATGAAGCAGAAGTGACTGGAATGACAGACATCATTTTGGGTCAGAGATACAGGTATTTTTCTCAACAATTCCAGCAGGATGAATCGCCACGTCGAGATGTCAATAATGGAAGATCCCGGAATTATTTGACTTTAACCGATCGTTTACAATCAGATTGGTTACTTTTGCAGAGCTAAAGTACATTGTGCCGAACCTTACATAAATCATTTATTATGAAAATCTATCGTTTACTATTGCTGTTGTTGATTCTTCCGGTATTTATGCATGCTTCCGAAATCAGGGTCAGGTATCATTTTTCCGGGCCAACGGTTTCAGCACACGGACCATATCATTTGATTTGTTTTGAAAACACTCTTTTATCAGGTCTTCACGGAGAACCAACAATGCCTTACCAGTCTGTGTGCTTGCTTCTTCCCCCGGGTGAAGAAGCGTATGACATGGAAATCATACTTGAAGAACCTCAGCATCTTAAGGGATCATACGTGCTTGCGCCCCGTCAATATGTTTCTCCTATTTCGGAAGGTGGATCGGGAAATTTCATTAAGAATAAGGAAGTTTACAACTCAAAGTCTGATTATCCTGCTGAGCCCCGTGGAAAGCTTAGTACCGGTTTTTTAAACGGGCATTCTGTTGCCATGTCGAGTTTCACCCCGGTTAAGTATCAGCCGGAACAAGGAAAGATCACATGGTTTGCCAGGGTGGAAGTTATTGTAAGAACCAGGCCAACAGCTAAAAACAACGAAATTCTTGCCAACTTATCGGGTAGGGAAGAAGTTAGAAAGAAATTGAGCACCCTGGTTTCAAATCCTGAAATGCTTGACCAATATCCAACTCCTTCAAAAAGGAATCAATTGGATTTGCTGATAATTACCCCCCAATCATTTAAAAATGGATTCAATGCACTGCGCGATTGGTATTCTGGTAAGGGAACCTCTTCCGATATTATCAGCCCCGCCGAAATTGCATCGCTTATGCCAGGTTCAGATAACCAGGAAAAAATCAGAAATTATATCATTCAGCGCTATCAACTGGAAGATTTAAAATTTGTATTGCTTGGAGGTGATGTGGAACATATTCCTTACCGTGGATTTTATTGTCAGGTACAGTCCTCCGGTATTTATGAGGATGATGATATTCCTTCCGATTTGTATTATGCGTCTCTTGATGGTACATGGAACAACAATGGGAACAACCGTTGGGGAGAACCGGGTGAAGATGATCTGCTGCCTGAAATCGCTGTTGCCAGGCTACCCTTCAGTAATTTCACAGAGCAGAACAACATGTTGAATAAAGTGTATAAATATCAGTCTCAGCCCGTTATTAATGAATTGAACAAAAACCTTCTGGCCGGCGAACATTTATACGACAATCCACTTACATGGGGTGGTGATTATCTTGATCTTCTGATCGGCTATCAAAATGCGAATGGATATATTACCGAAGGAATTCCGGCAACCGCGGATATTGAAAAAATGTACGACCGCGATCTTGGCAACTGGTCAGGCTCGCAGATACGACAAAAGATCAATAGTGGAAAAACAATCGTACATCATAGTGGACACAGCAACTGGAATTATACCATGCGATTATACAACTCAGATATAACCGACGCCAATTTCAGCGGAGTAAATGGTGTGGATCATAATTATAGCATTCTCTATTCTCATGGTTGCATTTGTGGAGCCTTCGATAAAAACGACTGTATTGGCGAGAATATGCTGAAAATCCAGAATTTTGGTGTTGCGGTTGCTTTCAACAGCCGTTATGGTTGGTTTAATGAAGGGCAGACCGAGGGACCTTCAGCCCACCTGCACCGGGAATTTGTTCATTCATTGTATACCCTGGGTTACGATCAAATTGGCGAAACACAACAGCACTCCAAAATACGCACAGCACCCTGGGTAAATGCTCCGGGACAATGGGAAGAAGGTGCATTGCGCTGGTGTTTTTATGCTCACAATATCCTTGGCGATCCAGCGATGAAAATCTATACAAACAACCTGCCGTCTATCAGTGTAAATCCCGGAGAGCTTGCGGTAGAATTAAATACCGGAGAATCTACTACTGTTGATTTAGCAGTTGAAAATATTAGTGATCAATCTGTCAGTATTTACCTTACAGCGGAAGAGTCAAACGAAATAACAATCAGAAACAAAATAGCAATTGAAAATCCCGCTAATACAGATAATGTTGTTTGGTTGATTTTTGATACCCTTCCTGTCATTGTGCAACCCGGACAAACCATCATTAAGCAAATTACCATAGTGGCGGGATCACTCAATGCCGGATCATACAACGCAAATATCATCATCCATAGCAGTGATACCATTGCACCTCAAATCACCGTTCCTGTTTCACTGCAGGTGACCTCCCCGGGAATTAATTATGGTGACGCCAATTGCGATGGAGAAGTCAATATCCTGGATATTGTAAGTATTGTCAATTTTATCATTGGTAACACCCCACAACCTTTTTGTTTTGAAAATGCAGATCTCAACAGCGACGGAGTGATTGATGTACTTGATATAATTGCCGATGTATCAATTATCCTGGGATTATAACCACCGCTCATTCGATACACGTTTTGCCGGATTTTGGCAACAGCCCAGAAGAATCATGCTTTAGACAGAAATAAAAAAGGGAGTTGATCATCAAGAAAACAGCTCCCTTTTTTGATTATTATGATTCTATTCGATACCAAGTTTCTTCTTTACCAGGGGCATGATATCATCGCTGGGATCGGAATAGAGTAACAAGCCTTCAGCACTGTTAAAAATGTAAGTATACCCGTTTTCTTTGGCAACATTTCGAACAGCCTCACGCGCTTTCTCAATGACAGGGGCGGTAAGTTCTGTTTCTTTTTGCTGCAGGTCTTCTTCAGCTTGTGTACGGAAATTTTCCATTCGTGTTTGTATATCCATGATCTCGCGTTCCTTATTCTGTCGGATCAGATTCGACATCGTCGCCATATTTGCCTGATAATCCTGCAGTTTTGTCTGATATTCTGTAGTCATTTGGGCAAATGTTTCCTGTAAATCCTTTGTATATTTTTCAAAGACGGCCTTGATAGAATCCTGACCGGGCATATCAGCATAGAGTTTGGCAAAATCAATATGACCGAATTTAGCTTTTGGCTGTGCCGAAACATTGAATGTGGTCAGAGCCAGCACGATGAGAGTGATGATAAATAATCCCTTTTTCATTGTTGTCTAAATAATTAAATTATTGTTTTACTGATTAATAGTTTGCAAAATTAGAAAATAAATAAAAATCTCAAATTCCTGATAAAAAAGAACAGAACCTCGGATATTGAATTTCATTAGAAGGCATAACCCATTTTTGCCAGCACTTCTTCGCTGATATCAAACTTTGGATTGGTATAAAGCAATGATATACTACCGGCCTTGTCGAAAACTACTGCATAATTTCCTGCTGTGGCAACATCCTGAAGTGCAGTGTAAATCTTTTCCTGAATAGGCTTGATAAGCTCCTCGCGTTTTTTGAACAGATCACCGTTTTGCCCGAATCGCTTTTGTTGCAAATCTTTTACTTCCTTTTCTCTGGCGATGATTTCTTCTTCACGTTTACGCTTCATTTCGTCGGGTAACAGCATGGCTTCGTTTTGGTAGTTGCGGTACATTTTATCAATTTCTGCGTATTTGGCCTCGATTTCTTTTTGCCATTCAGTGGTAAGTGCGTCAATACGTGTTTGAGCGCTGTTGTATTCAGGGATGTTTTGAAGGATATATTCTGTATCAACATATGCAAACTTTTGAGCCGAAACAGAAAATCCAATAAATAAGAACATGGTTGCAGCAAGTAAACCAATACTGGTGACTCTGCTGTTTCTGGGAAATGGATATACTTTCATGGTAATTTGCTTTTGAAGTGAATGATTCGTTTATTTTAACCGGCTGTCTTTAGCAAACTTCCTGCCAAAGTAGAAACGGGAAGATTTTATTATTAATCAATGGATTGGTTGATAGAGAAATGAAATTGCCCTTTGTTGGCACCCGGAATCCCCGGAATTGGATCAAACCCATAACCCCAGTCCAGACCGAGCAGGCCAAACATGGGTAAAAACACCCGTACACCAACACCTGCTGATCGCTTCAGGTCGAATGGATTAAAATGGCTGAAATTTCGCCATGCATTGCCGGCTTCGGCGAAGCCCATTACATAAATGGTGGCGCTCGGATTTAATGATAGCGGGTAGCGGATTTCCAGGGTGTTTTTATTATAAATGGTGGCGCCAACATTTTTGTTGTAATAATAATCGGGGGTTAGACTTTCATTGCTATAACCACGGAAAGCAATGATCTCACGACCATCGAGGTTATTATAGCCCGAAAGCCCGTCGCCGCCAAGAAAAAAACGTTCAAAAGGAGTAACGCCAATATCACGGTTGTACAATCCAAGAAATCCGTATCTTGCCCTCAAACTTACCACCAGATCTCCAACAATAGCCTGATACCATGATGAACTGAAGTTCCATTTATGATATTCCATCCATTTGAATTTCTTCTCGTCAGTCATGTTTTTGTAATCTTTATTGCTGAACCAACTGTATGGCGGAGTAGCTGTCAGGGAGAGGGTAAAGTCGGAACCGCTGCGGGGATAAATAGGTTGGTCAACAGATTTGCGTCCGAAGGTGATGCCATAATTAATGCTGTTATATTCTCCGTTTCCGGTACCGAAAGAAAAAACCTGCCCGTAGTTGTTTAGAACATAACGCTGAAGGCTCATATTCTGAATAAGTACAAAATAATCATCAGGCCATTGCAATCTTTTGCCAAACATCACCGATAGTCCGTCAATTTTAAAGGAGGCATAGTCCTTGCTGTTTTTTGAAAGCCCATTGCTGAACAATGAATGATAATAGGACAAGGTCAATGAATTCGGCTTTTTGCCACCAAGCCAGGGTTCAGTAAATGAAGCGCTGTAGCTGATGTATCCACTGCCGTATGATTGCAGTCTGAGACTCAGCTTTTGGCCGTCACCGCTTGGAACAGGTCGCCATGCCTTACCGTTGAAAAGGTTACGTGCTGAAAAATTATTGAACGATAAACCCAATGTTCCGATAATACGTCCATACCCCCACCCTCCGGAGAGTTCAACCTGATCGGCAGATGTCTCTTCAACCTCATAAACTAGGTCAACCGTTCCGTCGTCTGGATTGGGAATGGGCACAGGATTGATTTTTTCGGCATCAAAATATCTAAGCTGGGCGAGATCACGTGTGGAGCGAATAATATCGGAGCGATTAAACAATTGTCCCGGTTGGGTTTTTAGTTCACGAATCACTACGTGATCGTTGGTCCGTGTGTTACCTTTGATCGAAACACGGTTGATGGTGGCCTGTTTTCCTTCAAAAATCCTCATTTCCAGATCAATAGTATCGTTTTCGACCCTGATTTCCACTGGGGTTACCCTGAAAAACAAATATCCATCATCGAGATACAAAGAACTGACATCCATCCCTTTTGGATTATATGTCAGATTTGTTTCAAGAATCTTCTGGTTGTATATATCACCTTTTTCAATACCCAATACTGAGCTCAGGACTTCTGTACTGTATTTTGTATTCCCAATCCATTTGATATCGCCAAAATAGTACCGCGGCCCTTCTTCAATCTGCATATCAATAGCAACAAAATCCTCGTTGACTTTGTAGATAGAATCATGAACAATCTGGGCATCACGGTATCCCAGTTCATTGTATTTTTTGATAAGATTTTGCTTATCCTGAAGAAAATCATCTTCAATCAGGCGGGAACTTTTAAAAATCTGAGGTCTGACATCTTCATAAAATGCATTTGAGATACTCTCACCGATGGTAATAATATCAAGATTCAGTGCGGCTTTTGCAATATTGATGAGCAGAGAATCAATACTATCAAAAGGCTTCATCACTCCTCTTTCTTTGGTGTCTTTAAGCTGCCTTTTCAGTTTTTGATCTGACAAAGCGGTATTTCCCCCAATATTTATTGATTGAATACGAATCCGGTTCTTCTTGTCTACCTCAATTATCAGATGCACCTGGTTTAATCCCGAAGTGTCACGAACCTGGGTAATATCAACAGTGGTGTTTAGGTAACCCTTATCGCTGAAATGTTTCTTAATAATATTTTCAGTTCTGATAACCAAATGGTCAGTTACAACATCATTACGGACAATATTGATTTTTTCACGCAGGTCGTCGCCTTCTGTTTTCCGCACACCCCGGAAACTGAATTTGCTCATACGGGGACGTTCTTTCATTGAAAGGTTAAGGAATATCATATCTCCATCTATTCGTGTTGATGTGATACGTATATTTTCAAACAGGCCTTGTTGCCACAGTTTTTCTATGGCCTGACGAATCCGATCGCCGGGAACTTCAATACGGTCCCCGACACTTAAACCGGAAAGCACGATAATCACACCATGATCGAGAAACTCAATTCCACTCACAGTGATTCCTCCAATTGTGTAAGTAACGGGCTTGGTATAGTTCATTTCCGGCAGGTCAGAACCAATCAATACCTGTGATTTGCTTTCAGGAATGCCTGAAAATATAAATGCCAGGCAGATGTATAATGATAACCTCAATCTCATGTTTGTTTACACTTGGTTATTTGTTCGCTCACTTTCCCAAACCTTCTCTCGCGGTGCTGGTAGTCAATAATGGCTTCATACAAGTCTTCTTTACGAAAGTCAGGCCAGAGCTTTGAAGTAAAGTAGAGCTCAGTATAAGCACTTTGCCAGATAAGGAAATTACTGATACGGTATTCACCGCTGGTTCTGATAAGAAGTTCCGGTTCAGGTATTCCTGCGGTATTCAAATTGTTGGTAATGATTTCCTGCGTAATATCCTCAGGATTCAACAACCCGGATCTGACCTTGTAAGCAAGTGACTTAAATGTTTCAGTAAGTTCCCAGCGACCGCTGTAACTCAAAGCAAGTACGAGGTCCATACGGTTGTTCAATGCGGTTGTGTGCATTGCCTCATACAATTCCTGGCGGCAGCGCTCATCGAGTGAATTCAGATCGCCAATGGCTTTAAGCCTGATGTTGTTATCAGTGAGGGTTTTGGTTTCCTGATGTATGGTTTGAACCAGGAGATGCATGAGTGCTTCAACTTCAGTGGAAGGGCGTTTCCAGTTCTCAGTGGAAAAGGCATAAAGTGTCAGGAATTTAATACCAATTTCAGCAGCCGCTTCAGCTGCTTCTCTGACAGAAACGACACCCTGTTCATGACCAAAAATCCTGTGCTTCCCTCGCATCTTAGCCCATCGCCCATTACCATCCATAATAATAGCAATATGTTGCGGAAGATTTTCGGCATCTATTTTTCCCTTTAGACTCATCTTATCGGTTGCTGGCATCCAAAATAACTATATAAATATGAATACCATGTAATTATTATTGTTAAGTATTGTTAAAACCGGATTCTGTCAGGCTCGTCGCACCTTGCTTTCCCTCTGAAATTGATCCTGAACATCAACGAAATACCTGCATATCCATACCAATCATTATCTTTTGAGTTTCCACGTTGCATTCCCTGATCATGCTTGTCGTTTGGATCAACGTAAACAGGATAGGATTGTGGTAAACCATTACCGCCAACCGGTCGGGCAGGATAAACACTGTGCACATCGTCAAGATAATCGGTAAGAATCTTTCTCATGCCCCATTCGGCGGTAAGGCCAATAAAATCAGTGAGGCTGTATTTTATGCCAATACCAAAAGGAAAACACACTGACATGGCAGGTACTCCTGTGCCCAGGGTATAATCTGTGCCTTCAGTCCTTTCGTTTCTCAAAATATAGGTTGTCGATCCATAGGTAGCTTTGGGATTATAAATGAATGTACCAATGCCTCCAAAAATGAAGGGAGAAATATAATTACGGCTGCTTCCTGTAAAATAATCGAGGAAATTGAATTCAATTACAGCGGATAGCTCATACACTTCTGAATTGAAATTTAATCCACGCTCAATCCGGTATTTTGTAATGGAATCGTCGCCTGTGACACTACCTGCAAGCAAGCCCGTTTTCAGAGCAACCCTGTTATTAAAGTTGTATTTGTAAACAAAACCAACAGCAGGCTGTGTAAGTTCAAATAACTTTTCTGGATTCAGGTCACCCATGTAATACATTCCTCCGGCAGTTACTCCCAGTTCAATACGTTGTGCATGCGTTACCAGCATAATCCCGGCAAACAGCAATGCTACAAGATGTTTTTTCATTTTGATTTGAAGGCGCAAAATTACCACTTTTATCTATACAGCAAAGGCAGGGATGGTGGTCAGTTCCTGATATCCTTTCCCCAGCTCAGCTTTTCGCGTATGGTGCGAAAAAAATATTGATCTTTCATCTGGAGAAGATTGATACGGAAATCAGCCTTGCGCACAACAAGGTGAGTTTCCGGGTGAATTACCTCGGAGCGGGAATCAAGACTGACAAGATATTCATTTTCACGACCCTCAACGCTAATGCGTATGATACTTTTGTCGGGAATAACGATCGGCCTCACAGTTAAATTGTGTGTGGCAATAGGAGTGATCACGAAGGTTTCTGCATTTGGTGCAATGATGGGACCGTTGCATGAGAGTGAATATGCCGTCGAACCTGTTGGCGTCGCCACAATCAGACCGTCGGCCCAGTAGGCATGCAGAAATTTCTCATCCACATAAACGCGGATAAGAATCATTGATGAGGTGTCTTTTTTGTTAATGGTCAGCTCATTAAGAGCAAAATTCAGATCGCCAAAAAGTTTTTCTGTAGTTTCGAGTCTGAGCAACTCCCTCGGGTCAAGCAGGTAATTGCCATTAATGATACTCTCAAGGGCAGGTAAAATATCATTTTTGGAGATACTTGACAAAAATCCCATCCTTCCCAGGTTGATGCCCATCACCGGGATGCCAGAATCGCGCACCAGCGTGAGAGTATCAAGAAGGGTTCCGTCGCCCCCAATCGAAAATAAAAAGTCAGCTTTTCCCTTGAGTAAATCTTTGTTACTGAAAAGACATAATGTATCGTCAGATTCGATAAAAGGACGAAGAGCTTCGAAAAATGGTTGATATATGAGATACTGAATTCCATATTGTCTGAACCGTTCAAAGAGTGGCCTTAAATATGAAATCTCGTCGTGATTGGGTGATTTACCATACAATGCTATTCTCATATGATGATTTTGACAGAGTGACGGATTAAAATGCAAGATTACGAAAAATGTGCTGAAGTAATGTATTGGTTGGGCGCTACAACGTAAGGAGTATAAAGAAATCAATCTAATAATAAGGCACTCACATGTTATAAACTGGTTTCGTCAAAAATTATCAGAAAGGAATAATTTTAAGTTTATTTTACGGATAACTAAATAGGGGCAAGGAAATGCAAAAAGAAACCATGTTCATCCTTGTCATTGAGGGAATACTCAATGCGCATAACCATATCATAATAGGTCACAAGATCGAGGCCAAGTCCGTTCCCCCACAGTAATTTATTAGGCAATTTATTGTTGGATCCGCTATGGTTGTTAGGTTCATAAACATAGCCCAAATCAGAATGGATCCCAAGATATAATGCCACATGCAGCTTGCTGAATTTTTCAGTCGGAATAAGTGGCAGGTGTATGACGGTCGGCGCCAGTAGCTGATATTTCAGATTTAACTTTGCGAGTGCAGTGTGCCGGCCATCCACAACATAATACTCATAACCACGAATAAAATCGTACTTATATCCCAGCGAACTACTCATAAAATAGGGCTGGCGGTCTGCAAGGGAGAATTTTGCCGAAATCCCACTAAGCAGATACCAGTGATGGTTTAGCGGAAAATACTTTTTGTAGGAGAAAGCCATATCAAAAACATTCAAAGGGCTATTCTGTAAGATTCCAAATCCCTGTTTCGATATCCTGAAATCGAAATAATATCCACCGGTTGGATAATACTTCAGATTGCGGTGGTCGCTCCTGAATTCATAAAGCAGGCTTAAAAAGTTGGGAGAGTTGTTGTTGCTGATATAAAAATCAGGATTAAGTTTATAAATGGAGTCACTGAACCGGTATTGATTGTATTTGATCATCAGGCTGTGACTTTGATGAATATGCGGACGATAGAGCACCGATGCGCCCAGATCAAATCCCCGGAATGTATACTCGCCAGCGTTGTCAAAGTAAGCAAGTTCGTCGTTTAATGTGGCATATGCAATTTCGTGCCGGCGGCTATAGGATGCAGCTATTCCAAGCCCGATAGTTTGCGCCCGGTCCACGTTGGGTTTGGTATAGGTTATTCCAAATGATTGATTGTAGCCACCAATCAGGATTATCTGCAGGAGTTCTCTTCGCCCCCTGAAATTTTGATGGTTCAGGAACATACCGTAGTTGATCCTTGAAAAATCTCTGGTTTTCCACCATTCATTAAAGTTGCGGTCAGCAAGCGCCAACACGGGTACCGGCCAAAGATACCAACGTTCAATAAATCGGAAGGTGACATCCACAACCGGAATATCTCCTTCATCAGCGGATGTTTCAACGTCTACAAAATTGAAAAGAGATGTATTCAGAAGATTTTGCCTGCTTTGTGCGAGAAGTCGCTCCCACACATAAGCATTTAGCGTGTCACCGGATTTGAACAGCAATTCACGGTAAATAATACTTTGCCTGGTAGTTTTATTTTTTTCAAAACAGACCCGGCCCACAACAATCCTGCTATCCTCTTTTTTGCTTTCTGGCAGGTCGCCTGCAGGCAATGATTGTGCCTGTAACGCAGGCAAAACCATTATTACAAATAACAGAGAGAAACACACAAATCGTATTTTGCGAACGTACACAATAAGTGGAATCATCAATGCCATGCCGTTGTTCAATCGTCAGATGTTAAGATAGGCCATCAGATTGTTGTAACGGTCTTTCAGATCATCATAGTATGAACCCTCTCCGTAAGTAGCTTTAATTAAATAATTATATCGGTTAAAGGTTTGCAGGATGGGACCAGGTTCCATGCGGCTGATTTTGAGCGAAATTTCAAGCAACGCACTGTCAGGAACTGAAGTAATGAACATGCAAAGAATTTTAGCATCGTTCGATTCAATGATCTGTGTTATTTCAGAGAGCGAATAATCTTTATAGCCGACTTCCAGAACAATAACCGCACCGGGATTTTGTAATGATGCATTAAGGGAAAAATTTTGCATCAGGGTTTCAAGCGTAATTACACCAAGATAATGATGGTGTTCGTCGAGCACAGGTAAGAGGGTCAGTTTTTCATCAGAGAAAACTTTCATGATATCAAACACATGCCTGTATTCATCCACATAATGTTTTGTAAGCAATTGCTGCTGGAGTTCAATCTGATCTTCAAAGCGGTTTCCAAGATAAATGTTTTCTTCGGTAAGCAGGCCAATATATTCCAATTCGCGGACAACCGGAAGATGCGAAACCTTGTTTTCGTCCATCAGGCTCAGCGCTTTGATAAAAGTATCACCGGGCATTGCCGGGATAATTGTGGTTGAAAGCAGGTCTTTGGCTATCACAAAGAATTACAGTTGATTTGATGGTGCAAACCTATACATTTTCGGTCAAACACCGGTTGTTTTTCCTTTCTGCCAGGATAGAAGGTACATGAAAGCAGTATAATGGATGGTTACTTAAATTATTGATATTCAAATAGTATAATAATAGATTGATGCAAAATTTTACCTACTGATACTTGTTCGCAGGTAACTGATGTGTGAAAATTACCATCATAATTCAGGCACAGAAGCACAAATCATGTACATCTGATAACTTTGCAGGAATTTGAACATATTATGGGTTACAAACAGATTGAATTAAAAGCCCCCACTACCTATACCGATGATTGGCTTCGCAATGCCATATCCCGGAATCTCAGGATCAGAGAATTTTCTTATGCACTTGAAAATAAAAGTCTGGATGCGAGAAATAAAAGCAAAATTCACTGGTTACTGAATATTGCGGTATTTTCTGACGAAATCAAAGGTGGATTGGCTCCCGTACAAGAAATGTTGCATATTCCTTACCGCAAGCGTAACAAACAAATTGTTGTTGTTGGCAGTGGTCCTGCTGGTTTTTTTAGTGCTTTTGTGTTGCAACAGGCTGGTTTTCAAACTACATTGATAGAACGGGGATCAGAGGTGCAAAAAAGAAGCAGGTCGGTATTACGATTTGAGCGCGATGGTATTTTCGATCCTGCGAATAATTATGCTTTTGGGGAAGGAGGAGCCGGTACCTTTTCAGATGGCAAACTCACATCTCGATCAAAACATATCTCAAAAGAGCGTCGCCATATTCTTAAAAGTTACATACAAGCAGGTGCTCCGGAAGAAATTCTTTGGCTCGCACACCCCCATCTGGGAACAGATAACCTGAAAATTATAGTAAAAAACCTGCGTCAGAAATTTCAAAACATTGGAGGTAAACTTCTTTTTGAGACGGTGTTCGAAGACCTGAAAATAAAAAACGCTAAAGTATATGAGGTTGTAACCTCATCAGGAGCGCTTCATGCCGATGCTGTATTCCTGGCTCCAGGTCATTCTGCATTTGAAACTTTCCGGATGCTGATGTGCCGTGGTGTGGTTTTTCGGACTAAAAACTTTGCAATTGGCAGCCGAATGGAGCATTCCCAGGAAATCATCAACCTTTCTCAGTGGGGAAAACCAACTTTGCCGGGAGTCAAAGCAGCCGAATACAGGATTACTTCTCCTGGTGATGGACGGCATCATGTATATTCATTTTGCATGTGCCCCGGAGGTATGGTTGTACCAGCAACCGCTTACCATGGAGCTAGTATTGTGAATGGTATGAGTTATTACAAACGCAGTAGTTTGTTTGCCAATGCAGCTTGTGTAGCTGGTATTCACCCTGATGAACTGGCGGGCAAACAACTTAGTGCAATGGCAGCTATTGATCTGCTTGAGCAACTTGAACGGAATTTTTATGATTTTACCGGTGGCTATGAAGCACCTTCGTGTAGTATCAGGGATTTTATTGACTCCAGGCTACGCGCAACCCAACTTGAAAGCAGCTATCCTCTTGGGCTTAAACCAGCTCCTCTCTGGGAATTGCTACCCGAAAATATTGTGAAAGCCATGCGGGCAGGATTGCTTGATTTCATCCGCAAGATAAAAGGTATTGAGAGTGGAAATCTGATTGGTCTTGAAAGCAAAACTTCCTCTCCCATTCAGGTGTTACGAGAAAATGACGGATTATGTACCGGCTTTAAAAACCTCTACATGGTAGGAGAAGGAAGCGGTTATGCGGGAGGTATTATTTCCAGTGCTGCCGATGGGGTAAAAGCTGCAATCCGATTCTCAGGATTGTAATAAAATAATGAATTGATTCTAATTCTCAGGTTAATAGTACTTTATGTGAATTTGCCCCATCATTGATGTTATCATAATTATTTTTTATTTTCTTGGCTGGTTGAGCACCATGCAATATTTTTAGAGAATATTTGCTAACACATACTCACCATACTTTTGTATTACTGCAAAATCATTAATTTTACGCCCCAAACCATTCTCAACCATTTTCAGCATTAATCCGTCAGAAATGAAACATTTCATTTACTACGATGAACCAAATCAAATCATCGTCATTGAATTTACCGGTGACTTCCTGCTCAGAGAAGTTAACCCTATATTTCAGAAAGCCATGGAATTATTGGAAGGGAAACCTTACCGACAATTGCTTGTAATTCTTACGGGAAAACATACCATTGAAAACCGGGAGACAAGGGAGGCAACGAATCTTGCACTCACTCAAACCGGGATCACCGAAGTGGCTTTTGTTGGTGGAAGCGCAGCGAGCCGAATGCTGGCAAGGGTAATGATGAAAACAGGAATGATTAAAATAAATGGCGATTTTTTTATAAATCGCGAAAAAGCTGTAGAATGGTTGAAAAGAAAAAGATAAATTTACCGGGCAGGTTGAGTGATTATCAATTGAATCCCTGAATTTTGAAGTGCGTTGAAGGAGTAAGCAGTTATTTCCATATAAAAAGGACTTTGCTGATAGTATGGCAATTAAACCGGATTTTAATAAATATACTCACCTTGAAAAATATGATATATGAAACACAAAATGTGGTATGACGAAAATCACCAGTTGTTATTTTTAGAGTTCTGTGATCATTTTCGGCGAACGGATGTTGAACCAATCTACAACAGGATCCTCGAATTCCTTCACGCTAAACCCTTCAGGCAATTGCTTGTCGCAATGAGCGACACCTACACCGTTGAAAACCGCGAAACCAGGGAAGCTACTAATGCCGCCTTAATTAAAGCCAATATTTCGGAAGTTGCATTTGTTGGTGGAAGCGCAGCCAACCGTATGTTGGCAAGAGTTCTCATCAAAACCGGTATCATCAAAACCAATGGTGATTTCTTTAAAAACCAGGAAGAAGCAATCAAATGGCTCAAAAGTAAAAGATAAATTATGAAAGAACAAATGAATATCAGTAACGCAAAATCGCGTATCGAACACATCGAAGACGTTCTGTCTTCGGTAGCTGCCGGCGATCTCGACATCCGTATTAAATCTGAGGTTGAGGATGATCTTGCAGGTGTGGAACAGGCTATTAATCTTCTGATTGATGACCTGACCCATGAATTGAAAAAAAGTAAGAAAATGAAAGACGATCTTGAGGAAAAATTACTCAAAATACAGGAGCAACAAAAAACCATTCTTCAACAACAGGAAGACTTGCTGGAACTATCAAGTCCGGTAACGAAAGTTTGGGATAACATCTTGATCCTGCCAGTGATAGGCACTCTTGACAGCCAACGCACCCAGATAATGATGGAAAATCTGCTGCATAAAATTGTAGAAACCGGATGTAGTATGGCCATCCTCGATATTACCGGAGTCCCAACTGTGGATACTCAGGTTGCCAATCATTTGCTGAAAACTGTCACTGCGGCCAGGCTGCTTGGTGCGGATTGTATCATCAGCGGAATCAGCCCCGCTATTGCACAAACCATAGTACACCTGGGAATCAATCTTTCAGCGATCAAAACCAAGGCAACCTTGCAGGATGCAATGATTTTTGCCATGAAGAAAAACGAACAACTGGTAGATGGCAAGATTAAGTCAAAAATTTCCGATGACGAAGAAAACAATTTTTAAATGAACATAGATTTTTTCGAAAAGAAAATACCCATTATCAAAATTCGCGATTTCCTGATCGTTTCTATCCAGGTAGATATGCACGACAGACTTGCGGTACAGTTGCAATCGCAGATTTTGGAAGAAATATCCCGAACCGGCGCACGGGGAGTGCTTATTGATATTTCAACCCTCGAAATGGTTGATTCATTCATTGGGAGAATGTTGTCTGGTATGGCTTCGATGGCTGCTATAATGGATGCCGCTGTTGTGATCGTTGGAATGCAACCCGCTGTGGCCATTACTCTGGTGGAGTTGGGCCTTGAAATGCCGGGTGTTGATGCTGCTCTGAATATGGAAAAAGGTATGGAAACGCTTGAAAAACGACTTAAAGATGCACAGTAAATAAAAAATCATTACTAGTCATGGAGATTATTTATGACAAGAGCTGGAATGAACTTGGCCGATTTGCGATTCAAAACGAACTTGACATAGTTAAGGTTCGTCAACATGTTCGACATTATGCCAAAGATGCCGGAATGGGACTTGTTGACCAAACCCGCATTACTACTGCTGTTTCTGAACTTTTTAGAAATATGTACAATTATGCAGGAGGCGGAGAAGTAATCGTAGAACAGGGAGATTTCCATGGCCATGATGCCCTTGTCATTACCTGCATTGATCACGGACCAGGTATTGAAAATCTTGAATTGGCCATGTCCGACGGATACAGCTCAAATGATGGTATGGGTTACGGCCTTCCAGGAGCCAAACGCCTGGTTGACCATTTTGAAATTCATTCAGTTGTTAATCAGGGAACAACTGTAAGAGTAATGAAATGGAAATGAGACGTGAACATATTCTGATTCTCGAAATTGAAAGCGAAGCCGATATTGGTGTTTGCCGCCGGAAATCAGCAAGCCTTGCCAGGCAACTCGGTTTTGATGATGTGAAAACCGGCGAAATAGCCATTTTGGTTTCTGAGCTCATAACCAATGTTCTAAAACATGGAGGCGGAAAAGGCATTATCATGCTTTGCCAGCTTATCAATGAAGATTCCCGAAAAGCAATTGAAATTTGGTGTTGCGACAATGGTAAAGGCATCCCCGATTTTGAAAAAGCTGTCAGTGATGGATTTACAGATAAGAATTCATTGGGAATTGGTTTAGGCACGATACGACGTTTTTCGGATATCATGGAAATCAATCCTAAAATACCTCCTACAGTTAACGGCAGCGATTTTTCAATCCCTGGATATAGGCATTGCCTGCGCATTGTAAAATGGGTTCCCGAAAACAAGTGGATAGGAAATAACAGGAATCTTGTTACAGGAGCAGTAACACGTTGCAAACAAGGTGAATCACTCTCGGGCGATACATACCTGATCAGTCACCTCAGCCCATCGAAAACAATAGCTGCCGTAATTGATGGACTGGGTCATGGGAAGGAAGCGCATTTGGCTGCCAATATTGCAAAAGAACAAATCCTTCTCCGCCCCGAATTGCCGCCAGACTCACTGATTGTCTACGTTCATCAGGCAATTCGCGGAACTCGCGGTGCAGTTATTGGCCTCATACAGCTTGACACAAACGCGGACAAGTTGCAGTTTACCGGTATTGGAAATATTGAAGGATTTATAGTCACATCCTCCGGAAAGAAAAACCTACTTTCTTTTGGAGGAATAGTTGGCCACAATATCAGAACTCCACGTGTGTTTGACTTTCCGTTCAAACCAAAGGATACTGCATGCCTCTATACCGACGGAATTAATTCACGTTGGAGGATTGATGAGATTAACTGGCAAGATCATCCCCAACAAATCGCTGAATATTTGGTAAGTAATTTTTCAAGGCCCAATGACGATGCAACCATTCTTATTATCCGCTATATTGCATAAAATAGGAAGCATTCCTGTTCAGTTTGAATCGGATTTAGTACGTGCACGCAATTTGGCCTCATTGCTTGCCCAGGAAATGCATTTTGAGAAAACATCCTGCATCCGCGTAGGTACAGCAGTATCGGAACTTACCCGCAATATGATAGAACATGCACAGGGTGGAACCGTAGAATTTTCCATCGCCTGCCGAAACAATAAATCATCCGGAATTGTGATCATTTTCAGAGACAGAGGACCAGGTATTCAGAATCTGCAAGAAATTCAATCTGGTAGTTTCGTTTCAAAAAAAGGAATGGGCGTGGGATTAAGCGGATCGCAAAGACTGATGGATGATTTCGATATTAAGACACAAAGTGGTAAAGGAACTACAATTACGGCAACCAAATGGCTGCCATCATTTTCACCTGAACCGGACAGCAATCAGATCAGGGCTATTCAACAGGCTTTTCAAAAAACCATTGAGCGCGGCGATGCCAGTATGATGGAAACAATCAATGCTCAAAACATTGAATTGATTTTCTTATTAAAAAAAATTCAGGAACGTAACGAAGAAATTGAAACCATCAACCAGGAACTTGAGGAAACAAACAAAGGAGTGGTTGCTCTCAACCGCGAACTTGAAGATAAGGCCATAGCGATTGAAAAAGCAAAGCAGCAGGCTGAACTCGCAAATAAGGCAAAAAGTGAATTTCTGGCTCATATGAGCCATGAAATCCGCACCCCAATGAACGCCATTCTTGGCTTTACAGAAATTCTTCAGCAGAAAATTTCAGATCCCACTCAGCAAAAATACCTGGAAGCCATTTCCTCCGGGGGTAAAGCCCTGCTTGGCATCATCAACGATATTCTGGATCTATCGAAAATTGAAGCAGGGAAGATGGAACTTCATTTTAATTCAGTAAACCTGCATTCCCTGCTCAACGAAGTTGGACAGATTTTTAAACACCGTACCAGGGAAAAGCAAATTGAATTTATCCTTGAGATAGATCCGAAAATACCCGAAGGTCTGGTGTTGGACGATGTAAGGCTCCGGCAGATACTCATTAATCTTGCCGGGAATGCGGTAAAATTTACTCATAGGGGATTTGTAAAGCTTTCGGCCAGGCAGGCAGATCATGCATATGAGGGTAACGGCATTAACCTTTTGTTCATTGTTGAAGATTCCGGTATCGGCATACCACAGGATCAGATTGAAACTATTTTCATGGCATTTGAACAGCAAAAAGATCAGGATATTAATAAGTATGGAGGTACAGGATTGGGGCTTACCATCACCAGCAGGCTGATAAAAATGATGGATGGAAATATTACCGTCGAAAGTAATGTAAACAAAGGAAGCCGGTTCATCGTCAAACTCAGTAATATTCAGATAGCCGGCAAAGAGACGCCCAAACGCCATGAAGATACTGAGGACACCGATGATATTATTTTTAAACCAGCTACACTTTTGCTGGCCGACGACATTTTTACCAACCGCGATCTTGTTAAAAGCATGCTCGAAAATGCACCTTTTAAGATTATTGAAGCCATTAACGGAGAAGAAGCCATCAGGGCAGCACGCATCCATCTTCCTGATTTGATATTGATGGACATAAAAATGCCGGTTCTAAACGGATTCGAAGCAATTAAAATATTAAGAAAAGACGAAATACTCAAAAAGATACCAGTAATCGCCTTTACAGCATCAGCACTCAGAGAAGATCAAAACCGAATTCTGGATGCCGGCTTCAATGGCTACCTCACCAAGCCACTCTCTCGTTATCAACTGATTTCTGAATTCAAAAAATTTATTGACTATGAGATTGTTGAAAAGAACCCACCAGTAGAGAGTGCCAAAGATTTAATAAGTGCATTTTATAGTGAAGCACCGGTAAAAAACCTCCAGGTTTTAATCAATTTGATCTGTGGCGACTATTACAGGAAATGGCAAGCCATCAGGAATACCTTTATTATGAACGAAATCATTATGTTTGCAAAAGAAATTCAATGGGCTGGGGAGGAATACAAGTCCAGGCAACTTAAATCATGGGGCGAAATAGTTGAAGCACAAGCTGCAGGTTTTGATATGGATGAATTACCGGTGACTCTCAACCAGTTCACAAAGATCGTTGATTATTATTCAGCATTGAAAAATGAACAACAACAAAATTATGACTGAAAAAAACAACAGCTTCAACAGGTTTGGAAAACAAACAATATTAATCGTTGACGATGTGGCAAAAAATGTTCAGGTGCTGGGAAATCTGTTAAGCGAATTTGATTATCAGCTTGTTGTTGCGATGAGCGGCCGGCAGGCTCTCGATACCTTGGCACGCATTAAGCCAGATCTTATTCTGTTGGACATAATGATGCCCGAAATAGACGGATTTGAAGTTTGCCGGCAATTAAAAAACCTTGAAAGTACAAGGGATATTCCGGTGATTTTTCTGACAGCGAAAACAGATGCCGAAGACATCGTGAAAGGTTTTGAACTTGGCGCCGTTGATTATATAACCAAGCCTTTTGTGCGAACTGAACTTCTGGCCAGAGTTAAAACCCACCTCAGCCTGAAAAAAACAAAAGAACAGCTTTTTGATGAAATTGCTGCTAAAAACAAATTTTTTTCCATCATTTCACATGAATTAAGAGGCTCTTTTTCAGTTATCCTGGGATTTGTTAAAATCATGCAGGAGTATCGCGATACTCTTTCAGAAACTGAGGTCAGTGATTTGATCAACGAACTGGGAAGTAACGCCAAATCCACTTTTGAACTGCTTGAAAACCTCCTGTATTGGGCTAGGATGCAAACAACTGGAATTAGGATCAAAGCAGAAAAATTACCAGCATATGATCTTGTTGAACAGATCATCAAGACACTCAAAGAGATTGCCCATAAAAAAGATATAAAGATTATATCGGGCATCAGTCCGGGTAACATCATTTTTGCTGATGATAACATGATTCAAACGATTATCCGCAACCTGGTTTCGAACGCCATAAAATTTTCTCACAGGGGTGAAACTATTACCATTTCATCAGAGGTAATGGGAAACCAGATTAAAATTTCGGTAACCGATACAGGTGTTGGAATATATCCCGATAAGATTGACACGCTCTTTCGGATTGATGCAAAAGTGACAACATTGGGCACGGAAAATGAAAAAGGCAGCGGTCTCGGACTAGTTCTATGCAAAGAATTTGTTGAATTGAACCAGGGAGAAATAGGCATCGAAAGCGAAGTTGGTAAGGGAACCACAGTCTGGATAAAACTGCCTGGCAAAGAACACGATATCATCTCACCTGAATAAAGTACTCATATGTATTTTGGGCTAGTTGATGCTGCCTGAAGTTGAAATTATTTTCTACTTGTTTCTCAATTTCGTTTGAAGCGAAAATCAGTATCCTTTTCACGACACTCTGCTATACAAAAACTGACGGTTTCAAACATTTCAGTGACACCATTCCCGTCTGGGATGAAATTCAGAGCATTTTGATCCTTAATTCCAAGATGACCCGCCTCTTTGATTGAATCCTGGTTCGCGCCAAGAAAAACAAACTCCCAACCTTCTTTTGCTTCCAGCTTGCTGATTTTGTTGAAAATTTCTTTCCTGCCAAAGTGGCAACTATGGTTTTCATACCCATCAGTGATAATTCCGAAAATAATTCTGGTTCCCTGGTATTACAGTTGGATTTCAGCCTTTTACGAATAGACCTGATGGTCAGCCCAATAGCGTCAAGAAAGGCGGTAAGTCCCCTGGGCACATAAGTATCCCGGTTCAGAAACGGCGCTTTTTGAATATCAAGTCCGGTATATACTTTATTGTATTCATGATCAAATTGCACAAGCGAAATACAGGCCTCACCTTTAATCAGACGCTGTGAGGAAAGGAAATTGTTATATCCAACAATGGTTTCATTAACAATAGATTCCATCGAGCCTGAGCGGTCGAGGACAATGGTAATGTCAATCAGTTTTTTCATTGCGGTAAGATATTAGATAGTAATTTTAAGGCAAAATAATTACACATTGCTGCAGTCTTTCTGCAATTTTCAATCAACCTGATATGCCTGCCAATCTGAACGCGCTTATTCGTTATAAAACCATTGACCGCTGCCTGCGAAACAAGCATATAAAGTGGTCAATTGAACGGCTTCGGCAGGAATGTACCGAGGCTTTGGGTGAGTTTCGAGGTATTTATAAAAGCGTATCGGAAAGAACCCTGCGCGATGACCTGCGCATCATGAAAAGCGAAATACTTGGTTTTAATGCCCCAATTACCTGCAGGAATGGACTATACAGCTACAGCAACCACAACTATTCAATTTTTAATACCACAGTTCATGAAAAAGAACTTTTAAGCGACATCCTTAAGCTTTTGTTACGACATAATAAAATACTCAGTGGTTCCCCGTATGAGGCTGTTTTGATCCGTTTATCAGAAGTCCTCAATCAGAAATTGCCGGTAGAGATATACAACAAAATAATTCAGCCAGATGATTATGCGAAGCATACACAGGAAGCATGCTTCGAAATATTACCTCAAAAAGTCATGGCAGAAATGCATGAAGAAACTCATATGATTGATTATCCCAGAAATTCATCTGTCAGGTTTCATATAAAGGATATGTCACCTGATATGATCACATGGGAAGAGATACTAAGGCTGATAAATTGATTGCAACGATAAATTATCGGAATACGTTCAAAGCATTGAAGCTGATTTACAGATTCACTCCACCTTAATCCGGATTCCTTCGCTATGTGAGGTAAATTCTGGAGCATACAGGCATTGTATCGTGGTAATTCCTGTCGAAAAATTCCCGGTTTGCGAAACCACTACCGGATATTCAAACACCCATGTTCCTTTTGGCAGATATTGAAAGAAAAAATGAGTTGCCAGGTCGCGGGGATTTTCATAATAACCCAGGCCCCCATGGTATTTATAACCCGAGATCTGTTCCAGGGGCTCAAATGCCGGGGCCCGTAAGTCTTTCATGTGAATATATTCCAGGTCACGGTCAACCTTTAATTCAATCCGCATCACCATTTTTTCACCTAACAGCAATGGTTTCTGTGTTGTTACATGTTCGAGCACAGGTCCGGAAGGCGTCAATACTTCGCGCAATAGACTGCGGTTAATTTTCAGCGGAGTTTCGTGGGCTTTAATGCGATCAATCTGTTCAAAATATTGCCAGTATAATCCACCCCAGACGATTGTCTTTCCTGGGTTGTTTATGGAGATATTAGCCATCTCCGGTTTAATCTCGCTGCGATTCCAGCTTACTCTGATATAGCCTGTTCCGGCTTCTTCCCTGATGGCTGAATCGGTAGCAGGTCGTATCATTTGGCTGCCGATTTGTATACTAAGGTCTCGGTTGGGTGAAAGTGTTTGAGTTCTCCGCATAAGGATAGCATAAACTGCCTCAGCCGTCGCGCGGTTCGATTTCCATGATTGTGTTTGCTTCTGTTTAATGAGCCATTGCTGCATTTTTTCAACTGAAGTCATATCCCTGCCGATAGTTGCATACGCTTCTATCAGCAATGCCTGGGTTTCCACAGGAGCCTGATACCAATAGTACCCCGGGCGAAGATCGCGCCAATACATACCCATTTCTTCATTTATCAATGCTCTGTCGCTCAGCGAACGCAAGATAGTCTGGTCTGAAATACTAACACCAAAGCGATAAAAAGCAAGCGCAATCATGCCTTGCAGATATATAGGCTGACTGTCCCAGTATTTTTCTGCCTGGTTTTTCCAAAACTCAATGCTTTCCCGATGCGTTTGACTTACAGGGAATCGATCAATCCAATAACTTCTTGCCCACATGTAATGTACCACCTCTGCATGAAGCAGGTTAGTTTTTAGTTCAATGGGTTTCTTTATGTTGTTGTATTCTTCATACACCTGTTCATCGAGATATTGAACGGCTAACTTCAGGCACCTGTTCAGGGCATCATTGTTTTCAATTTTTAAAACGCCTAAGGCCTGCAGTCTCCCTAAGCCAGCAACAAGCTGCTGAGTCACATATCGGTTGTCGCTCATGCCGGAAAACCATGGCCAGGCACCATTGCTTAATTGCAATGCAAGCAATTCTTTCAGGCTCTTTTCCAGCATATTATCTATATGATTACGATCGAAAAGCAGGGCAATCTGCTTCTTCCTCTCTGACTCTCCAATTGCATCATTCAGCCAGGGAGTTTCGTGAATAACTGCACTTTTTAAATCCTGGTTTTTTTCGAGATTGGAAAGCAGTGCATTCGGATCAGTTCTTTGCCACACTTCGAAAACCTTTTCTATTTCAGGATTTTCTTTTAAAATATGTAAAGCAAGCAGATTGACATAGTATTGCTGAAAAATTGATTCTGCACTGGGGTAATCAGGTTCAGATAAATAAGGCAGGGACTGAACAGCATACCACACCGGATTGGTAGTAAATTCGAGCGTTAGCTGGTGATGCATTGTTGTGGACCCTTCATTTTCTGATTGCAACAACTTTTCAAAAGTAAATGTTCGGTTCTCGTTCGGTACTGCAAACATAGGCAGACTCTCGGTAATCAATTGACGGTTGGTTAATACCGGTAGTATATTTTCTTCACCATCACTGTGAGAACCGGCAACAACCGCTATCCTGTAAATGATCGCATATGGACCGTCATCAGGAACCCGGATATCCCATGAAACCTCATGAGCACCACCTGGTGGAATTACAATTTTTTCATGTTCGGAAATCAGCCGGTAAGCCTCATTTACAGGCACCATGGTAACAGCGTCAAAAAAATTAAGCGTGGTAGCAGCCTCCAATTCTTTATCACTGATATTTACAACCTTTGCCCGGAATTTCATCATATCACCCTGGCGCAAAAAACGGGGTGGATTGGGTGTAACCATCACTTCCCGGTTTGATTCAAAAAACTCATCAAATGTGCCGCTCTTTAAATCTTTTGTATGAGCTAGCCCCATCAGCCGCCAGCGTGTGAGTGACTCTGGAACGGTAAAGTTTAGTGAAACAGTTCCATCTTCGTTGCTGAGTAGTTGGGGATAAAAAAATGCAGTTTCCCTAAGATCGCGCCGTATCATCACCGAAGGTACTACAGGTTGGATGGGTTCTGGTTTTAATGCTCCTGGATCTTCCTTCAAAGCAGTTGCTTCGGGTACAGGCATTGCTTTTGGTTCCGGCGTTAACTGGTCGCTGAGCATCATGGCTTCACCTTTGCCAAAACGTATGCCACCAGCATAATAATTCATCAATGGAAATCCATACATATTAAACCCAAACCAGTTCAATTGGTCGTATTCACGCATGAAAATCTGACGATCACCACTATAAATGCCGGCATAAGCTGAAGCCAGTTTAAATGCAGCGTAGGTTTCCCAGTTAAACTGGCGATGGTAACGATCATAAAGAGCTAATGACCATCCATGCGGTTTGAGCACATCGAGTGAAGCGTCGTACATCCCGGCGAGCATTTCAGCAGTTGCAGGCCTGCCTTTGTGATCGCTGATTAATACTTTCCATTGCTCATTTCCACCCGGCTCAAGCCGGTTACGTTTTGTTTCCAGTTCGATTTTGAGATATTTCCGTTTATCCGGCACGTTTATGATAATGGCTTCTGCAAAGACTCTGTTCTGTACGACTGCAGTCAGTAATACCCTGAAACCTCCCAGATGATTTTCTAAGACAGGTATTTCTATGATCCGGGAACGATTGCTTAAATTTAGCCGTCTGCTGCTTACAATTTCTCCATTGATTTCTGTCTCACATAGTACTGTCAAACGCGTTTTAGAACCAATCTGAATCCTGGCATTCTGTCCGGGTTTATGATCAGATGTTATCAATACCGACCACCAAAGCATTGGCTCAGCAGTTTTCAAATCTTTTTCGGCAAAAACCGTGAAATATTTTTTCCATTCTACCGGTTCTCCAAAGGCATCTCTGCTTTTAAGCGTAATGAAGTAGGTGCCTGGTATCCAGCTACCAGATCCCTGTAACATCAGAATCCCTGCCTCACCGGTATTAAATTTGCCTGCGAACATTTGTTTTTCCACGACCCATGTGGCAGGATCGTTTTCATTATCATAAACATCCCCGGGAAACAGTTTATCGTGCACCGCCTTTTCAATGATAAACCGGTCGGGGCGGGCGTACACCCTCTCCCGCATCCATTCATAAGGTTGTCTGAGTCTGTTTACAATGATTTCTCCGGTAACCACCTGTGGTATTCCATTCAGATTTGTTGCTTCAATCCGTAATCCGGTAAAACTTTCCCTGTTTATTTTACCGGGGATATCAGCACTGAGTAAAAGGCTCACATAACCAATGTTTATGCCCGTATTGCCGCTTTGGGTTTCACCCTGTACGTCAGTTACATCAGCCATTACATTAAAAATGAAAACCGGATTTCTATCTTTTGGGATGCTATAATCGGGAGTTGCTTCAAAATTGATGAGGAATTTACCATCAGAATCTGTTTTAGTTGTCCCATTGATGATTTCTACAGGGGGGCTGAAAGGGAAATTATATCTTGAACGATAATCCCAGTAAGGATATCGAACCTGCCTGGTAATCCTGAACCTGACTTCAGCACCACCAACTGTATTTCCTGCAAATGCAATAGCCTGTCCATGAATGGCGAGCGATTCATCCAACTTGTAACTACTTCTCAGTGTATCAAACATTACACGGAAACGAGGCAATTTGTAGTCTTCAACAGAAAAATTTATGCTACCAAATTGACTGCTCAACTGGAAGTTTCCTGTGAGCCCCTCGAATGGTAATACAAAACTACCGGCAAAACTTCCATGATCATTACTTGTTACGGTCAGTCCTGATATCTTTTGATAATTAGCATCATACAGAGTAACAGCAGTCCTGTAATTGGTTTTCAGAGAATGAGATTCTCCATCACTATCAATAATAATGCCCTTAAAGAATACAGTCTGGCCGGGGCGGTACAATGCCCTGTCAGTAAAGAAATGCGTTTGTGTGTGCCAATGTTTTTGATGCTCAACAGGCTGAATATAAAAATAATGATCGGAAATAAGGCGATCTTTATTATAGGTCAATTCGACAATAAGGTTAGCGGGTTGCCCAGACCAGTTTTTCGACGGTACCAGAAAGAATCCCTCGGCGGAGCTACTGAAAGTTTGTCCTTTGATCATTCCATATCTGCGGGAAGCAGGATTATACTGTCGCTTCCAAACCGTTGCTGTTACATATTGCATTGGTTTTCCGGATTCTCTGTTCAACACAAGAAACCTGATACTGCCATCCGTTTCAATACGGTTCACAAAGCTGAGCCCCGAAATCCAAAATGAAGCAAAAGGTAAAGTATGGGGTTCAGTGATAAACTCTTCATCAAACCCTGCAATGATGATATAGTAGCCCAAAGGTAAAGCCTGAATGGGAATTTCAGTATTGTGCATCTGCATGTCGCCGTCATCGGGGAGTTCCTGTTTCCATGTTTTATAGGGATCTAATTTCAGGTAAGCAGTCAGAAGATCTTTTGCGTTCTGGTGTTTTTCCCTGAGTTCACGATCGGACTCCGGAGAAATTCGGATAATTTTTAAGTTTAATATACTGACATTTTTATGTGATACCAGAGCTTTAAAAGATTTATCAGGTAAATTCACATATTCGCATTGTAATTGCAGGCTGGGTTCTGTGATTTGTTGAAGCAGACTGACGCAATTTTTAGCAGATGGCAGTGCAGGAAAGCGTTCGATGGCAGTTTCAAGTTTTATTCGGGCTTCTTTAAGTTTCAGACGTGGCTCGGGCTGATCGAATGGATGAAAGGAGTTCCCAATCCTAACCAGTTCATTAGCAATGGCATATGTAAGTTCCGGGAAAGCCTCAGAATTGATATGTTGCAATTCAAGTCGCTCAAGTGCCTGCATGTATAAAAGGTCTTTTCTCTCAAATGTGGCATTATCTTTAAGCCATGCAAGTCTTTTCAAATCCACGTCAATCAATGCTAAAGGATTTACATCGTTCTGGTGGAATTCAATTAGCTGCCTGAATAATTCAAGGGTATAGTAGTTAAAAGAAAGTTCACCGGGCTTTTCCAAAATTATGTTGGAAAATTTTACAGCATCCTCAAAATAGAATTCATTGTTCAGTGGAATGGGGTCGTTTGCCTGAATCAGGGATGACTGTGGATGTACAAAAAAGTCAATGGCACGGTGCCCCAGCAGATCAAACAAGGTGGGACGATAATTTTTTGATCCTTCTTTTTCATCCAGAATCATTGAAAAATTCGAAGCTGGAAATGTCTTCAAATCTTCAGCATTACTAAGGGATTGCAAGTAATGAAAAACGGCTTTGAGTATAATTGCCCGGGCATCCCATGTCTTAATATCGGAACCAGGTTCTCCTTTCATAATGGTGCGATCAAAAATTAAATGCCGGTTAGCTGTAAAATACCGGAAATACAATTCCGCCTGGATAGAATTAAGTATTGCTGACGCAGGAAATATGGTTTTTATGATATTCTCATCCACCATGGCAATACTTTTTTCAAGGTGATCTTCTTCAAAATCAGCGCTCAGCATGATTTTATACAAAATGGTTTTGAGATATTCCGGACTGTTTCGTTCTGAAAGGATCCGACTTTGAATTTGGTTGACCAAATCAAGAGCAGTCTTTGACAAACCTACATCTTTAAGAGAATCAACCTGTTGCCAGAGCTTTTTTGTTTCATTTTCATTCATCGGTGATGGGTGATTTGAATTAACCGGATTACAGCAGCAAATAACATAGACAAACAGAAATGTTGCTACGGTTCGAAAAAAAGAAATTTTCATGATCAAAATTATATTTGTTAAGAAGGTTCGAAGGTATAACATTATCAATAATTGTTCCGGGAATGCATTAAAATTAATTATTGCAGGCGTTGTAAGAAAATTAAATAATTAACGTTGTTCAGTCTCTTAACGCGAGACAATTTGTTAAAATATTTTTTAAATATGGAAAATTGTTTTAATTTTGAAAATTATTTTACACTTCACGCTTAATGGATAGTAATACGTACCCATGTATCATAAGAGAAAACATTGACTAATAAAGGTTATAATGAAGAAAATACTGGTTATAGATGACGATGAAATCATCATAATTTTGCTCGCCAACCTTTTAAAAAAATCAGGTTACGAAGTAATAACTGCAACTGATGGTGAATCAGGCCTCAATCTTGCAAAAACTCAAAATCCGGACATTATCATTACCGATTATAAAATGCCCGGCATTACGGGGCTTGATATTGTCAGAGAGCTTTCGCAAAGCGATCCAGGCTTGCCTGTAATCGTTCTCACTGCGCATGGAGACGTTTCTTTAACCATTAAATCCATTCAAACCGGAGCGTATGATTTCATAGTAAAACCAATACATCCCAAAGAATTACTGGAAGTTGTCCGCAATGGAATCCAGGCATCTGCTCAAAGTCGTAGCTTGTCTGAAAGTATTTCCTTTCCTGTGCGAAAAGCCATCGAAGATAATTTACTTGCCGGAAAAACCTCAAAGATGAGGGAAATATTTAAGAATATTGGACGCATTTCGCTCAGCAAAATGAATGTACTCATAACAGGCGAACCAGGCACCGGTAAAGAACAGGTAGCGCGACTTATACACTACAGCGGAATAACCCGGGAACATCCCATGGTAATTGTCAACTGCAGTGCCATTCATGAGGAACAACTTGCACATGAAATCTTTGGCATACCCAAGGGAACAGAAAATGTGAAAAAAGCCAGAACAGGGAAATTGGAACAGGCCGGAGAAGGAACAATTTTGTTTGACGATTTTCATGCTCTTCCCATGAATATTCAGGTGAAGCTGCTTCGCGTTCTCAAAGACCTGGAATTTAACAGACAGGGCGAAGAAGAGCCAATACCTGTGAAGGCGAGAATTATCGCTGCCTCCGATAAAGACCTTGAAGCTTTGGTGGGTGATGGAAAATTAATCAAAGAACTGTATTACAACCTTAAAGTTTTCACCATTGTGCTTCCACCTTTGCGTGAACGCCTCGACGACATTCCTGAGTTGTTAAATCAGATGATACCCAGGCTTAACCGTAAGCTCAGCAAGAATATCGTTAAGGTTGAAGATGGTTTGTACGATTTGTTAAAAAACTACAGTTGGCCGGGAAATATCAGGGAATTGGAAAATGTACTGACGCAAGCCATTATCCTGTCACGTGGTGATGTGTTGGAAAAAGACCATATTCACCGCGATGTGCTTGAAACTGCTACTGCTGAAAAAGAAACTCCAAATCATGTGACTCTCGCTGAAGTTGAAAAAAAACACATACATCATGTGCTTAATTCTGTGAACTGGGCAAAACTGGAAGCGTCAAAAATACTTGACATAACCCGGCCTACCCTGAACGCCAAAATTGAAAAATACAAACTGGCAAAGCCTTAATTATTGCCCAATCTGAAGCCTGCCCCAAAATTTCTTTCTTAAAATTGTCTTGTTAGCCTGCTCAATTTTGTCATAATACTGCTTACTGCAGTAATCACGTATTTTATTTATCACATCTTTATAATGAATTACTTTTCTTGGTTTAAGTAGTTCCGGTTTTTCTTTTCTGTAAAGTCAATAGTGCTTTAATTTTTTATTTTACATGCTGGTAAGTACTCACCCGGGCTAAAGCATATTGAAACACTCCAGATACGAAATTGATAACAACCCTTGCCTTGTAAATTTATTTTACAAAATATTAATATCTCAAACAATGTAATGTTTTGTAAATTAGCAAGGTAGTATTTGTTCAAGGAATTGATTTGTCATTTGTAAAAATATTTTGTTAATAATATTGCATGCGTAAAATGATTAATTAATTTTGTCGTGCCGATTTTATGATTTTCAAAAAATTGGTTTATCTCAGTGCCAACCAATTATTCACGAAGATGATTATCAACAAAGAGAACAATCATACTATTATTGATCTAAAAAAGACTTTGACCGGTCTGAGTGATATAAATAATGATCTGAATATATTGTTGAGCTGGAATGCGAATTCATTTTCGCATACAAGTAAGGATGAGCCGGTTTACTCAAATTCAACCATGCCTGAGAGGTTGATTGTTGTTATATATAAACATTAATGGAGCAAAAGGGAAGGAGTAGATTATTTCTTCTCGGTTTTTGTATTATTTGGTTGGTTTAAGTTTGGTAGCTGCAATGAGAGATCATTGCAGCTTTTTTGTAACTGTGTGGTTCAGAACTTAAATATCTGTAATCGTCATTAGAATTTGCTTCTGTTAAGTGCTCTTAAAAATTTGTTTCGCTGTATTTTGCTGTAAGATTAGTAAATTCTAATGAAGATTCGTCAAATCCATAAGTTTCGGAAAAACAAACTGCTGCGTAATTTGTAAGATTTTTTGCAGGGATTATCTCAGTTACCGCCCGGAATGGCCATTTGTTCGTATCTCCTGAGGCTCCTTCCGGGATAAAATGTGAGCAGGGAATGAATGAAGTTATTTTAGTAAATAGGGATTTGATTACTTTTGCAGCGCAATAAAACTACATTACCATAAATTATAATAAAATGAGAAAAATCCTTCTGCTGCTTATGATTTCCTTTTCTGGAATCGCCATACTAGCGCAATCCGGAGAAAAATTGCTTCCCAAAATTCCCTCAACGACGGTAAAAACGATTGATGGCCGCGATTTTAACACTGCCAATATTCAAAACGATGGCAAACCTATCATATTGAGTTTTTGGGCATTATGGTGTACCCCCTGCATGAGGGAGCTTTCAGCCATTGCCGAGGTTTATGAGGAATGGGTTGAAGAAACCGGAGTTAAGCTGATTGCAGTTTCCATTGATGATTCCCGCAGCACTTCAAAAGTGTTGCCGACGGTTCAGGGTAAAAACTGGGAATACGAAGTTTTGCTTGATGCAAACAGTGATTTCAAGAGGGCTATGAATGTGAACCAGATTCCCCATAATTTTATCATCAATGGTAAGGGCGAAATCGTTTGGCAACACACGTCTTTCTCCGAAGGAAGCCAGCAGCAACTCATTAACCTGGTGCGGAAACTCAATGCAGGCGAAGATATTTCCGGGCATTAAGCGGAAAACAAGACGCCAATTCACAACGAATAACATTATAGTTCATTAATATGAAGGGAATACAACAAAAGTATTTACTGCTGGCAGCAATAATGTCATTTTATATTATTTCTGAGCGTTCTTATGCCCAGGGATTTTCCGGGCCATCGAGAGTAGGCGGTAACTTTCAGTTTGACGGGCAGTTATACCAGAGCGACTCATTGATCGGCGCTCCTGAAGTCAGCGAACAAATGCTGATGAACACTTTCGCCAATATATTATTTACCAAAGGTGATTTTACTGCAGGCCTGCGGTTTGAAAGCTATCTTAATCCAATCAAAGGTTTTGACACAAAACCTGCAGGCATTGGTGTTCCTTACAGATTTCTTACCTATAAAACAGGTGATTTTGAAATCACAGCAGGAAGTTTTTATGAACAATTTGGCAACGGGCTTATTTTAAGGTCTTACGAGGATTGGAACCTTGGTGTTGATAATTTTCTGGATGGCGTCAGGGTTAAATTTACCCCGGTCGAAGGGATATTATTAAAGGGTGTTTATGGAAAGCAACGGGATTTATGGGAACACGCACCTGGCATTGTTCGCGGATTGGATGCCGACCTCTCTATAAACGACCTGATAAAATCAATGAAAGAAAGCTCAGTAAGGATTTTTGCAGGCGCAGGTATAGTCAGTAAATATCAGCAGGATGAGTTAATTGCTTACAAACCAGGTTATCGCTATGATTTGCCTGAAAATGTGCCGGCATTCGCCGGGAGGTTGAACGTTAGTGGCTCGAAATTTAATTTCATCGGTGAATATGCTTACAAAATGAACGATCCATCATCAGTCAATGGCTTTATTTACAAACCCGGGCAGTCGTTATATCTGAGTGTAACGTATTTTCAGCCCGGGCTGAGCCTAATAGCCTCTGCCAAACACACAGATAATATGAGTTATAAATCGCGTCGTACTGAATCTGCTGCTCTTGACATTAATTTCCTGCCTCCTCTTACCAAGCAACACACATACAATCTTGCAGCCATGTATCCCTATGCTACCCAACCTAACGGAGAAGTAGCTTTTCAGGGACAACTTATATATACAATCAAACGAAACACAAAAATTGGAGGTTCCTACGGAACTTTTATTACAGCTAGTTATTCCTTAGTGAATGCTTTAAACCGAAGAGCTGTTAACGACTCAACACTTATTGGCGAAAAGGGAACCCTGGGCTACAAGGCTTCCATTTTTAATTCAGGCGACGAGAAATATTTCAGCGATCTTAATATTGAGATTTCACGCCGCATGAACCGCAATCTGAAAATCACAGTTCAATACCTGAACCTTTTATATAATATTGATGTCATTGAAGGTCATACTGGAGAACCGAATGTAAAAGCCAACGTTGGTATTGCCGATATTCAGTATAAAATGGCACCAACAAAAACACTGCGGTTTGAATACCAGCATTTATTCACTGAGCAGGAAAAAGGTGATTGGGCAATGGCTTCCCTGGAATATACCATTGCTCCCAAATGGTTCTTCAGCGTAGGAGATAGTTACAATTATGGTAATCCTGACAAGGAACAAAAAAGACATTATTACAACATTGCTATGGGTTACACTCATCATTCTTCAAGAATTGCACTTGCATGGGGTCGGCAACGTGAAGGCATCGTTTGTGTGGGCGGAGTATGCAGATATGTACCCGCAAGCAGTGGCCTTACTGTAACCATAACCAGTTCATTTTAAGCAAATAAACCATATACTATGAAATACCGACTCATTTTAACCTCTATTCTGTCCATAGTATTAATTTTTCAGTCATGCGACGAGATTGATGCACCGTATTTGACCGAAACGGGAGAATTTGTGGCACAAAAGACAATTTTGATCGAAGAATTTACTGGACATCAGTGCCCAAATTGCCCCGGAGCAGCACAGGCTATTGAAGACCTTGTAGGTACCTATGGTGATAGAATCGTCATAGTAGCTGTTCATACCAATTTTAACGGACGACCAAATGCAAATTTTCCGGCTGATTACCGCACAGCAGTTGGAAATGAACTTGACAGCAAATTTAAAATGGAAGAATCCGGTTTGCCTAAAAGCATGGTCAACCGAAATGGTTTTCCGGAACTGACTCATAGAATCAAATCGGATGAATTAGCAGGAAAAGTGAGTGGACTCATTTCCGGAGATCCTCTCTTAGACGTTAGAATCAACAGAAGTTATAATGCGGCCGAACGAAAAGTAATCCTTGATGTGAATGTCAGCGTGTTGGAGAAAATGCAGCGGAAATTAATACTTTCGGTATTTATCACTGAAAGTAATATTATTTCTCCTCAAAAAAATAACAATCCGGACATTGGAACCACACCCCAGATTGATGATTATAAGCATAATCATGTTTTACGTGGTGCTGTCAACGGAACCTGGGGCGACATCCTGTGCCAGGGAAATCAAATTCCTGTTGGCATAACATATTCAAGAGCTTATCAGCATACCCTTGATACCGGATGGAAAGAAGATGATTGTTCACTGGTGGCTTTTGTTTACGACGGAGATACTTACGAAGTATTACAGGCTGCTGAAATACACATCAAATAGCAATCTGCCGAAGATCACTTTTAGTTGTTAATTCCACGGAAAACCAGTTTGTTTTTTTGCAGGTTAATTTTTGACAATAATCTTTGTGCGTTTACTCAGGCGGTTAATCGTGTAAGGAAGAACAGTAGTTCCGTCAACATAAAGTACATCAAGTGAACGAAGATGCGATATGCTTTCCGGAACATCAAGCAAGGGACCGCTTCCGGCAAGATCAAGTTCGTTGAGATTTGTTAGATTTCCGATTTCATTTGGGAGATACTGTAAAAAATTTTTACCAATATATAAGAATACAAGATTCTTAAGATTACCGATTTCCGGCGGCAGGTTATAAAGTTGATTTTGATTAAGATACAATGATTCAAGGTGGGTAAGATTGCCAATTTCCGGTGGTAATTTTTCCAGCCGGTTGTACTGCAGATCAAGATATCTGAGGTTTTTCAACCTTCCGATTTCCGGCGGCAGGCTATCTATCCGATTAAATTTCAGTGACAGATGTTCCAGATTTTTTAGCTGCCCGATTTCAGATGGTAATGATTCCAACTGGTTGCTGCTTACAACCAATTTTTTTAATTTAGTGAATTTGCCAATTTCTTCAGGAAGGATTTCAAGCCGGTTTTTAAAAAGTACCAGTTCTTCGAGATTGCTGAGTTTATAGATGCCGTCCGGCAATCTTGTCAGGCCCCCATAGCTAAGGTTCAATTTTGTGACTGCATCTGGATTCACCATTGCTCTTTCAATCCTGCGGGAAACACTGCAGGAAATGAACGACAACATCAAGAAGCTGACCACAAACATATTGACGAAGGATTTTAAATGGATCATAGAAAACCGGATTTTAGTTTTATAAAAAATTGCTGTAAAGTTAATGATTAATATTCAAAACCGATGCATCTGACCAAGATTAAATGAAAAATTTCAATTAATTTTGCTACAGTTGTTTAGCATAATACGCTTTGAAGCGAACACTGATTACAAACCAATTCCGGAAGTTAATACCCAAAATGTAACCAACGGAGCTTAATGGCGTCAAAAGCTCAGATATGGCTCAAATGGATGATAATACGATTATCGCCAGGATATTAAATGGTGAGACAGCGGCTTTCGAAGTACTTGTCAATCGTTATAAAGACATGGCTTTTTCGATTGCAAGACGTGTTTGCAGCAGTGCTGAAGATGCAGAAGAAGTAGCACAGGATGCTTTCCTGAAAGCCTTCCAGGCCCTGGATAAATTTAAGCAGGAATCGAAGTTTTCGACCTGGTTATACCGGATTGTTACAAATGCGGCCATTTCTTCGACAAGGAAAAAGAAAATTGCCATGGTTTCGCTGGACGGATCGCTGGTTGAAAGCTATTCAGAAGATGAAATCCGGGAAAATATGAATCATTTTGGCATCGAGGAACAAAGTAACCTCGTCAGGGAAGCGATGCAGCAGCTTCATCCTCAGGATTGCCTCCTGGTGAATATGTTTTATACCGACGAGTTAAGCATTGAAGAAATCGCAGAAGTGACCGGCCTTAGCCAGGCAAACGTTAAAGTCAAATTGCACAGAATCAGAAAAAAACTATATTCATTGATGAATGATTTGATGATGAAACAGAGCATGCCTGCCATGCTCCAATAAAAATGAGATGGAAAAAGAACAATTAAAAGATGATTTTTTGGGAAATCTGTTGAAAAGGACTCAATCCGAAAAACCAACGGTTGATTTTACACCCAGGATAATGAGTAATATATGGCAATTGGAAGACGAAAAAGCCAGGAGCCAGCTATGGAACTGGAAAAATCTCGTATTGATGCTGAGTGGCTTTATATTGATAACGGCCATCTATTTTGTGATTTCACCTTTCCTCGGCGAGTTTAATTTTGTTAATCAGGGAATTGACCCGGAACGTTTCGGAGATTATCTTGATTTCTTTTTAGACTCTTTCCAGGGATTCTTGTCCATTATCGAATTTTTGAAAGAGTCTACAATATTTCTGATAATCCTGCTTGTAATTCCGCTGTTGCTGATTATTGACCGATTGTTGAAACGATTCAGCAGCCGCACTTATCTGTTTCTGTTATAATCAGTGACTATAAAATCCCTGTTCAATAATCATTTCATTGCTTAAAGGTTCAATCCGATGATCTTAGTGCCGCATGATCCCGAAATCATTACTGTCAGAAATTCAACAAACGCTGAAATCCCTTGTTGGAAGACGGATTGATATCGTTTCTGTTGCAGCAATTTCCGGAGGGGACATCAATCAGGCTTACAGGTTACTGACCCGACAGGGATCTTACTTTTTAAAATTCAATTATGCAGATCGCTTCCCGAAGATGTTTCAGGCCGAATCTTCAGGGCTTGAATTACTTCGAAAATCTGGCACACTGCGTGCACCCAAAGTGATTGGTTGTGGTGATTCCGGAAAATATAGCTGGTTATTGCTTGAATTTATTGAGCAAGGATGTCCGGAAGATGATTTTTGGGATGATTTCGGAAAGTCCCTGGCATCAATGCATAGGAATTCAAATGAATATTTTGGATTGGATCACAATAATTATATCGGGTCGCTATATCAATCAAATCGGCCACGAGATAACTGGTTTGATTTTTTCATTGGGGAGAGGCTTCAAAAACAAATTCGTATTGTCCGGGATAAAGGATTAGCAGATAATGCACTGATTTCACAGTTTGAAAATCTGTATAAAGCTATTCCAGAGATTTTTCCTGCCGAACCCCCATCTTTAATACATGGTGATCTTTGGAGTGGTAATTTCATGTGTGATCTTGCAGGTAGTGCTTGTTTGATTGATCCTGCCGTGTACTATGGCTTTAGAGAAATGGATATTGCCATGAGCAGGCTCTTTGGAGGATTTTCTAAGCGATTTTATGAAGCTTATCAGGATGCATGGCCATTGCTGCCCGGATGGCAGTATCGTCTTGAAATATGTAACCTGTATCCTTTACTGGTACATGTTAATCTATTTGGAGCTGGCTATCTAAACCAAATAAAATCAGTGGTAAGCAGGTATTAATCTGCACTACTGAGAGCCTTAAGGAATTTGTAACTCAAAATCATTCATTTTCTTATTTATCAAACAGATAAAACTTTCAAACTGATAAACAGGAAGAATTCCCTTTTTCGGATGACGAATACCTATCTTTGCAATTTCCGAAACAGATAAAAGTTGTTTTCCAAAAGATAATTAACATGACAAAAGTAATTGCACGCAAAGTTACCACCCATGTACTTCAGGAAATGAAGCTTAAGGGGGAGAAAATTTCCATGCTGACAGCCTACGATTTTTCCATGGCGCGATTGGTAGAAGCTGCCGGGATAGACGTAATCCTGGTGGGAGATTCTGCTTCAAACGTCATGGCAGGACATAATAGCACTCTTCCCATTACTCTCGACCAGATGATCTACCACGGAAGCTCAGTAGTAAGGGCGGTTTCCAGGGCTTTCGTTGTTATTGACATGCCATTTGGGGCTTACCAGGGTAACTCCAAGAAAGCGCTTTCGTCTGCTATCCGCATCATGAAAGAAACAGGTGCTGATGCTGTTAAGATGGAGGGGGGTGAAGAAATCCTCGATTCTATTGACCGGATTCTGACTGCAGGCATTCCAGTGATGGGGCATTTGGGGCTTACCCCGCAATCCATTCATAAATTTGGAACCTATGTAGTTCGCGCTACAGAAGAAAATGAAGCGAATAAACTGATCAAAGATGCACATTTGATTGAGGAGGCAGGATGCTTTTCTTTGGTTCTTGAAAAAATTCCTGCCAGATTGGGAGCTCAGGTTGCAGGCGAATTAAAAATCCCTGTGATTGGTATAGGCGCAGGACGCAATGTGGATGGGCAGGTATTGGTTTTGCATGATATGCTGGGCATTACCCAGGAGTTTTCACCACGCTTTCTTCGCCGCTACCACAACCTGAGCGAAGAGATTCAGGGCTCAGTAAGGGCTTACATTCAGGATGTCAAGTCCCTGGAATTTCCCAACGAACGCGAACAATACTAATTTGCCTGGCTCTTCAAACAATCTAAAACATGTTGGAGACGATAGAATTTATCAGCCAGAGTGTTCTGTATGAGGATAATCATCTGCTTGTTCTGAACAAACATGCAGGCGATATTGTCCAGGGTGATATTACTGAAACTGAGCCATTACTTGAAAAAGCCAAAAAATATATCAAGGTCAGGTACAACAAACCCGGCGCTGTTTTCTTAGGTCTTCCACATCGCCTCGATCAACCGGTAAGTGGGGCTATTATTTTTTCCCGCACGTCGAAAGCACTTACACGTTTAAATAAAATGCTTCATGATCATCAAATCCAAAAAATTTACTGGGCAGTTGTGAAAAATCTCCCACCTCAACCTGAAGGAAGGCTGGAACACTTTATGTCACGAAACCGGGAGAAAAACAAATCCTATGCCTTCCCTTCTCCACGTAAAGATGCTCAACGGGCTGAATTATTTTATAAAATTTTAGCTTCAGGCGATCATTACCATCTGCTGGAAATAGAGCTTTTTACAGGTAGACATCATCAGATACGCTCCCAATTATCAGCCATAGGCTGTCCAATCAAAGGCGATTTAAAATACGGTGCACCACGGCCCAATGAAGATGCCAGTATTCATCTGCATGCCCGTAAACTGGTATTTGCACACCCTGTTTCCGGGATTAAGCTGGACATCACGGCTCCGGTGCCCAATGATGTACTATGGCTTTTTTTTGAAAATACGACAGCGGCAAAGATCTAAATCCATTATTGTCATCAGAATATACAATTGTTAAGCGCCCTTCTAATTTATCATATTGTAATTTACTGCAAGACAAGCAGATAATAATGGTTTTTCGACAATAAATTCAAAATAACCTGCTGCACAGTCTGAAAGATCCTTTTGGTTGGGATTATCCAGTATATTTCAAACATTGGACATCAGTCCGAATTTCCTGATGACCATACCGGGCAAACATTAGTTCTTTTACTTTATTGCAGAAGGAACCGGAGAAGAAGAATTATGCTTTGTACCATCCTGCATACATAATATAACTCTGGGCAATACGCTGCACCTGGTCCTGAAGTAGATATGCATCAATGTCTTTGATCTTTTTAGCTGGTATTCCTGCATAAACACTACCGCTTTTTACAACAGTGTTTTCAAGTACCACCGAACCTGCAGCAATCACCGAATTGCTTTCGATGACTGCATGATCCATGATAATAGCACCCATACCAATCAAAACGTTATCGTGAATGGTACAGCCGTGAATGATTGCACGGTGGGCAATGGAAACATTATTACCAATATTCACAGGCGCTTTCTGATACGTGCAATGAATGATGGCGCCATCCTGTATGTTCACGGTATTACCAATTTTAATGTAATGAACATCACCACGTACCACTGCATTGAACCACACACTGCAATTATCGCCCATTGTGACTTCACCGGTCACTGTGGCGTTGTCGGCTAAAAAACAGTTGTTTCCAAACATTGGACTGCATCCTCTGACAGATTTAATCAAAGCCATAGCTTCTTCGTTTTTGAGGGAGAAATTGATTAATTACAGGTTGATAAACGCCAATGTGTTAATTTATATTGACTGAAGTCATCCCCGGGTGCATCTTTGGATTAAAGATTCAATAAAGCTTTTTCCGGATCGTTTCCATCAAACAACATCCTTAACGGATTTTCTATCATTTCTTTGACTTTTACCAGGAACCCGACTGATTCGCGTCCATCAATCACCCGGTGGTCGTAAGAAAGCGCCACATACATCATTGGATGTATTTCGACCTTACCGTTTATAGCAACCGGACGCTCCACTATATTATGCATACCAAGAATAGCGCTTTGCGGAGGATTAAGAATGGGTGTGGAGAGCATAGAACCAAACACACCGCCGTTAGTGATAGTAAAAGTGCCTCCGGTCATTTCTTCAAGAGTGATTTTGTTTTCACGTGCCTTTATGGCCAGTTCCTTAATCTTTTTTTCGATTTGATCCAGTGTTAAGTTTTCCGCATTTCGGATCACAGGAACCACAAGACCTTTAGGAGCGCTAACAGCAATTCCGATGTCCACGTATCTGGGAGTAACGATCTCGTCGCCGTCAATCATGCTGTTAACCTGTGGAAAATACTTCATAGCCACGGCTACTGCCTTTGCAAAAAAAGAAACAAAACCAATAGAAACTCCATACTTACTTTTATATTCTTCGTTGTATTCCTTGCGCAAAGACATTACCCTGCTCATATTCACTTCATTAAAGGTTGTAAGCATGGCGGTTTCCTGTTTTACGGCAACCAATCGCTGTGCCAGCTTCAGACGAAGGGTACTCATTTTTTTGCGTTCAGATTCTCTCAATGCTGGAATTGTCGCTTGCTTCTCCGCAGAAGGTGCTGTTTTTTTCGAATCCACATAGTCTTCTACATCGCTTCTCGAAATACGAAGGCTCAGGAAATGTGCAGCAACCTCGTCAGGATGAAGACGATGTTCATGCATCATTTTGCGGGCTAAGGGAGAAACACTCACCTGGATATTTTCAGTCAGGCTGGATACTGCAGCAATAAATTTATCTTCACCAGGCTTTATTTTTTCCGTTGATTCTTTTTCTGGTCTTTCTGACGGAATATTCTCAGGTCTTGATTTTACCGCGATTGAATCATCATTTGGCATGGTAATTTTTTCTGGTATTGCTGAAGTGTCAAGTCTGGCAATAACAGTAGCTGTTTTTACAGTTTCTCCTGCTCCCACAACAATATGTATGACGCCGCTCTCCGGTGAGTTGATAGTGAGCGTTGCTTTATCGGAATCTATTTCTGCGATTTCGGCATCTTTTTCCACAAAAGAACCATCTCCGACCAGCCAGGATGCTAATTGTACTTCCGAAATGGATTCACCGGGGCTGGGAACTTTTATTTCAATCATTTTGTTTGTATCCATGTATTCAAATGTTGGGGTGCCAGGGTGTAAAGATTTTAATATACTTGGGGTAGAGGAATAGTAGGGGCTTGTTATGAGCTAGAGCATCACCTGAGTAATTTTATTACAATGTTTATCAGTTTGAATTGGTAAGTGCTGGCCGCCATTCTTTAGGAGCACATATCATTTTGCAGATACTACCGGCACGCGGACAGTTACATTCACCAAAAGCTTTTTCAACGATTTTTCGTTGTCTCAGGTTATGCAGATGAATAGAGCCCGCGGCCGGACTTCCACTTTCGGGGCGTGCTGTGAGCATCAGTTCATAATCTGGTATGCGCCTTGAAACAAATGTCCATGCACCCATATTTGCAGGTTCTTCCTGCACCCAGATGATGGTTTCTGCGAAAGGGTAGCCCGACAAGATCTCCTTTAATTGTTTATCAGGGAAGGGATACAACTGTTCAATCCTGATAATTGCCGTTTCCAGGCGCTGTGTCTTTTCCCGCTCGGCAGCCAGTTCATAATAGATTTTTCCGGAGCATAAAATCACTCTTTTCACGTTGGTGGCTTCAACAAATTCATCGTCAATTATTTCTTTAAAACCACCAGTAATAAAATCATCTAATGGAGAAACGCAGACCGGATGACGAAGCAGGCTTTTTGGGGTAAAAACAACCAGGGGTTTACGAATTTCACGATACAACTGCCTGCGCAGCAAATGAAAGAAGTTAGCGGGGGTGGTGCAGTTAGCTACCTGCATATTATAATCAGCACAAAGAGTGAGAAACCGCTCCATCCTTCCGCTGCTGTGCTCAGGTCCCTGCCCTTCGTAGCCATGTGGCAAAAACATGACCAAATCGTTCATCACTTTCCATTTTTCTTCTGCGCTGCAAATGTACTGGTCAATAATGGTTTGTGCACCATTGTTAAAATCACCAAATTGTGCTTCCCAAATGGTAAGTGTATCAGGGGAGGCCAGTGCATACCCATATTCAAAACCCAACACACCATATTCTGAAAGAGAGGAATTATATACTTCAAACCGAGCTTGCTTTTCACTGATATTGTTGAGCGGAATATAGCGTTCTTCTGAGTCTTCAAGTGTCAGAACAGCATGACGATGCGAGAATGTACCGCGCTGTGAATCCTGTCCGCTTAACCTGACAGGAATTCCTTCATCAAGCAAGGTGCCATATGCCAGCAATTCGCCCATAGCCCAGTCAAATTGTCCTGTTTTTTCAAGCATTTCGCGACGATCGTCCATTAACCTCTCCAGCTTGCGGAACAAGGTTTTGCCTGCCGGTTTTTCGGTAATCTTTTTTCCAACTTTCATCAGTGTTTCAAAAGAAACAGCCGTTGCAGGGCTGGCATCGAAATCTTCAGGCTTTGATTTTCTTATTCCCTTCCAGAGGTGTTCATAAAAAGAATAGAGTTTTGATCTACTGGCCTTTTGTGATGCTGTAAGTTCTTTTTCGAGCAAGGCAATGAATTCAGATTCAATTTCGAGGGCATCTTCACGGGTGATTACCTTTTCTGAAACCAGTTTTTCAGAATAAATTTTAAAAGGATCGGGATGTTTTTCAATAATTTTGTACAAAATGGGTTGCGTGAAACGTGGCTCATCTCCTTCATTGTGTCCATACTTTCGGTAGCAAAGAATATCAATAAAAACATCCTTATTGAACTTTGCCCTGTATTCCATTGCCAGGCGTATAGTAAATACAAGGGCTTCCACATCGTCGCCATTGACATGAAAAACGGGCGACTGAATGGTTTTAGCCACATCAGTGCAATAGGTGCTGGTACGGGAATCAAGATAGTTGGTTGTAAAACCGATTTGGTTATTAATTACAAGATGTATGGTTCCGCCGGTTCGGTAACCAGGCAAACCAGACATCTGCAACAATTCATACACAATGCCCTGACCGGCTATAGATGCATCGCCATGAATGAGGATAGGAATGATCTTATTCAGATCACCATGATACTCATGATCAATACGTGAGCGAACAATGCCTTCCACTACAGGATTTACCGCTTCAAGATGTGATGGATTGGGACATAAAGACAAAATGCTTTTTTTCCCGGTTCCACTTTCGAAGACTGAAGTGTAGCCCAGATGGTATTTAACATCACCCATTACAGATTCATCTTCAAACTCCTTGTTCAGAAATTCATTAAAAACATCCTGATATGATTTTTGCATAATGTTCGTGAGCACATTCAACCTTCCCCTATGTGCCATTCCCATTACAAATTCCTGAATACCCATTTCAGCTCCATATTCTATGACAGCATGAAGCGCCGGAATTAGTGATTCGGCACCCTCAAGTGAAAAACGCTTTTGTCCGGTAAATTTCCGATGAATGAATTTTTCAAAGAAAACAGCCCTGGCAAGTTTACGCAGGATGGTTTTTTTCTCTTCCGCACTGAAATTGGGGGTATTTCGGGAAGTTTCCATCCGTAATTTAAGCCATTCAAATACTTCTTTGGTGCGGATATAAACATATTCGGCACCGATTGACTGACAGTAAGTTTGCTGCAGGTGAGCCAGAATGTTGCGCAGACTGGCTTTACCGATTCCTATTTCATTTCCGGCTTCGAAATATGTATCAAGATCATTGTCAGATAGTCCAAAGTTTTCCAGATCAAGGGTAGGAGAATACTGACGTCGTTGCCTGACCGGATTTGTTTTGGTGAAAAGATGCCCACGCTGCCTGTAGTTATTGATCAGGTTGATGACCTTGAATTCCTTGGGCAGAAGCAGGTTTGCTGCATCTGGCTCTTTGTATGAGATGCGGGCAAATTCATATCCTTCAAAAAATTTTTGCCAACCGACATCTATCGAGGCCCGGTTGGTTAGGTATTGCTCATACAATTGCTCAACAACACCTGGTTCGGCATTCGATAAATAAGAGTGTTTGTCCATAGTTATGGTTCTACACGTTTGGTATTCAATAAATTGTTGACTATTAAAACAAGGCTGAAAGTCTTGGTTGCAAGTCTTTTCCCGCAGGATCAAATACGATTTCTATTTATGACAATCAAGTTATATTGCTAATGACCTGACGACCTGACTTATTTTCGTTTTAATTATCAACTTCTGCCTTATATATCCGGAATTTGTTTTCTCTTTTTCATCTTTCAAGGACAAAGATAATTTCTTTTTGCTTAGCACGGATAATAAAAATGTAACAAAAAACTCATATAAAGGTTCTGACCACGGAAACAAAAAAGCCCACCGGCT
>CAYQRU010000006.1:0-54370 GCA_964419945.1 uncultured Bacteroidales bacterium
TCATTACATTTCCGAAATTTGTCAGGGTAACGGTAACGGTTTCAATCGGATCTGTAACATCTACCGAGCCTGTATAATTGGTAAAGCCAAATTTCTGAACCGTATAATTATAAGTTCCGGGCGGAATATTATGGAACACATAATTCCCGGACGGATTGGTGGAATTGCCCAAAGTAACCACAGCGCCGGCCACAGAAACCTGGTTCACATCCTGCACCACAAAATTAACCGAATGTAAGCTTGGCGGGCTTGTCAAAGTTACCGTTCCCGGGATGGTTCCTGTAATGATGTTTTGCCCCTGAGCATTGGCAATGATGGCATTGCTGGGGGTAAATGTGTAAACTCCTGCGGCATAGGGTGTTGTCAGTTGGTAGGAGGCAATTATACCTGAGTTTCCCAGAAAGTTTGAGTTTGTCAAAGAGTAAGATATTGCCCTGAGCACATTGGTTCCAGGTAACACAGCGGCATTGATCACATGATCTGTTATGCGATCCGGGTTCAGAACAGCAGAACCGGCTACATATGTGAATCCTGTGTGCAATGATACATCGTGCTGAAATCCTGCAAAGGAATCGGTATTGATTATTTCGAGATCCAGCCACATAGGCTGGCCTGCTGTAGCAGTGGCATTGTTGAACTTCATTACATTATAATTGGCTGGAATTTGTTCGAGTGTTACCGGCACTGTTAGAGATTGATTAACCAGAACACTGCCATTTGCCGGGAAATAACCATTTTTTGTTACCTGGTAATTATACCAGCCTGTACTGTCAATATGTATCTGGAAAAAATAATTGCCAGCCTGGCCGGTAATATTTCCCAGCGTAATGGTGGCTCCCGGAATGTTGACCTGATTAACATCCTGAACCACAAACTCAACAAGATAATAACAACCAAAATAAAGAACACCGTTAATTACTCCGGTAATAATGTTGGCTCCCTGGGCATTGCCTATAATGGCGTTCTCAAGGTTCATAGCATATATACCTGGCATGTTCGGCGTGGTCAGCGTATAGGTGGCAATAATGCCTGAGTTGCCTAAATAGGCGGTATTGGTCAGTGAGAATGATATGGCCCTGAAAACATTGGTTCCCGGAAGCACGGCCCCCTGTATAATATGATCAACAATGCGGGCCGGATTCAATGCAATGGACCCGGAAACATACCCTATTCCTGATGGTAAGGGCATATCGAATTGAAATCCCACAAATTGATCGGCGTTAATGATTTCGATGTTAATATTTACCGGTAATCCCCCTGAGTAGCAGGCATTACGAACTTTTATAATGTTCTGTGCATTCAGTGTAACATTCACTGTAACGTCCTGATCTGTAACCGTTACACTGCCATTAGCAGAAATATATCCTTCCTTAACAACCGACCATCCATAAGTGCCGGGCGATAAATTCGGGAAAATGTAATTGCCTGCCGGGTTCGATAACATTCCCAGTGTTACTTCAGCCCCGCTTACCGGCTGCTGGTTTTGATCTTTTATCAAGAAAGTTACGGTATATGCTAATCCGGATAAAGTAACTGTGCCGCCAATAGTGTCGGTTAGAATATTGGCCCCGCTGCTGTTGGCTATTATTGCGTTTTCTGCCTCAAGGGTGTAAATGCCAGGCGTTACCGGTGTTGTTAAGGTAAATGAAGCTACTTCACCTGAATTGCCCCAAAATGCATTGTTACCCGGGGAGTAAGTAATAGCACGAAAAACATTGCTGCCTGGCAATACCGCAGCCTGAAAAACATGGTCATTCGTGCGAAGCGGATTTAACGAAAAGGAACCGGGAATAAAATCAAATCCCTCAGGCAGAGGAATATCGAGCTGGAAACTCACAAAAGGGTTTTGATTGAAAATTTCAAGAGTAACAGTAATATTGCTTCCGACATCGGCTGACACATCATTGATTTTCAAAACATTGCCGGAAACAGTCGTTTCTTCGAGCATTACCGTTACCGTAACATCTTCATCAATTACTTCAACACTTCCGTAAGCGGTTAAAAAGCCCTCCGCAGTTACCATGTAATTATATACTCCGGGAGTGATCTGCTGAAATGTATAATTTCCCGGTGCATTGATCACATCTCCCAGCTTGATGGTGGCATTGCTTACAGGCATATTGTTCTGATCCAGCACAATGAAATTAACATCAAATTCCTCAATTATAGGATCCAACAGCGTAACAACTCCGTCAAAAGTTCCTGTTATCACATTGTTTCCGTTAATATCGGTAATGCCGGCATTCTGAACCAGCAAAGAATACGAGCCGGGAACAGGCTGGGTAGCAAGTGCAAATGAAGCAGCAACGCCTGTTGTGCCTGTAAAACCGGTATTGGAAGGTGAGGAAGCAGTAGCCCTGAAGATATTGGTTCCTGAAACCATGTCGGCTTGTAAAATATGATCGGTAATGCGTGCAGGGTTAAGTGATGCCGAACCCGGTATGTATTCAAATTCGGGCGAAAGCGGAATGTCTGTTTGAAAACCTGTGAAAATGTCAGAATTCCATATCTCAATCTCAACATTGATGTTCTCGCCGGCCGGAGCTATTACATCATTGATTGTGAGGATATAATGATAAGCGGGGAGAGCCTCAAGCGTAACATTAACAGTTGAAAATCCGGAGCTGACATAAATACTGCCGTTGGCTGTGAAATATCCTTCTTTCCTCACCTGGTAGTTACACCAGCCGCCATTCGGTAAGTAAATGAAATAGTTACCGGCCGGGTTCACAGTATTACACAAAGTTATGGTAGCACCGGGAATTGGAACCTGGTTTGCATCCCTAATGATAAATTCAATCACATAATAACCACCAATAAGGGTAATAGTCCCTGAAACTGTTCCCGTAATGATGTTCTGTCCCTGTGCATTGCCGATAATGGCATTGCTGAATTCCATTCCAAAAACTCCTCCACAAGTTGGAGTGGTCAGCGTGAAGCTGGCTATGATTCCGGAATTGCCCAGGAAGTTTGAGTTGGTAAGTGAGAAAGAAATTGCCCTGAGCACATTGGTTCCCGGCAGAATTGCAGCCTGAATGATATGATCCACTTTGCGGTCAGGGTTCAATGCGATAGATCCCACCTGATACTGGAATCCCTGCGGAAGTGCCAGATCGAACTGAAAACCAACAAAAGCATCATCGTTGATTATTTCGATATTGAGTGTGCCCGAACCACCTGCCGGGAGGTAGGCATTGGGCAATTTCAGAATATTCTGAGGAATCGTATTTATGAAAATATTAACAGTAATATCCTGATTTGGCACAACCATACTACCTGAATAGGTGCCGCCTCCAGGTATTTGAATCGTATAAACACAGTAACTGCCAGGTACTCCTGTAAAGCAATACTGCCCCGGTGGATTGGTAATGCCACAGAATGTAATTGTTGCATTTGGAATCAGATTGTTGTTTGAATCTCTGAGCACAAAACAAACTGAAACCGTTGAAGGCGGGTATAAAGTAATTGTTCCCGGTATTGTTCCTGTAAGAATATTCTCTCCCTGAACATTGCCAATAATGGTATTTTCCGGGCTCAGAACGTAGGTTCCGGAACCAGTGGAAAGTGTAGTGAGTGTGAAGGTAGCAACAATCCCGCTGTTGCCGGTGAAATTGGCATTGGTAAGCGAAAAAGCGATCAGGCGCAGTACATTGGTTCCGGGAAGCACTGCAGCGTTGAATAAATGATCAACCCTTCGGGCGGGGTTAAAAATAATAGAACCGGCCATATATCCGAATCCCACCGGTAGTGCAATATCAGTTTGTAAAGCCACAAACGGATCGTCATTGATAATTTCAAGGTTAATGTTGAGATCTTCACCGGCTGATGCAGTGGCATCCTGAATTTTCATAACATTGCTGCCGGCATTTGTAGCAAGATGAATAAGCAGGGCAACGATTAAAGGTAGGGTTCTTTTCATGGCGATGGGGTTGTTGGCCAAAAAATATTTAGCGGTTTTACGCAAGATTAAACCGGGAATTTTAATATCCCGGGATTTTGGGCGCTAAGATACGCAAAAAAAAGAATTTCAGTGCCTTGCTATTTCCCTGAAAGGATGATGCTGATCATTAAAGTAACATCCATCACATTGATGATCCCATCGCTGTTCACATCAGCGTTTTCAAAAACAAACGGCCCTCCGGGTCCCATACCCAGAATATAGTTTATGGTGCTGATAACATCCAGTGCATTAACTACCCCATCGCCGTTGGCATCGCCGGGTAATAGTACTGGTACAAGCGGCCCGTTCGTAAAGTCGGAATCTGAGAAAGAGAAATTGTAAATGTATTTGTAATCAACGGGGTTGAGCGGATTGAACTCCGGCATGGTTTGATAAACAAAAGGAATTGTATAATTGCCATTGCTACTGAGAACATAATACGATGAGGTGCCCATAAACGCCTCGAGCCAGGCTTCGGAGAGATATGTAGCATTTACTGCATCAGTAAACTTGTATGTCACAGCATCAAATCCCCAGCAATGAATATCGGGCATAATGTTTTCGGTAACACCCTCAAAATCCGTGTCGAGCCACGAAAGAAACACCTTGCTGCCATCCTGTGTTACCGATACCTGTGTGCGGTTGTCTTCAGACAGTTCGTTGTTCAAACCAAAATAGCCCCTGAAGGTCTTGTTCCGGTTTACAAAAGTTGCATGGCAGGTCTGATTGTTTTTGTGCTTAAAGATGTGAAAGGTAGCGGTGTGGCCGCTGTTGCCTCCGAAGATTGTGTAGGGCGTTAAAGCCAGTCCGATGGTTACACCCAGATGCGGATTTCCGCTCATATCTATAGCCAGTCCGTGATCGTAAGCAGTTGTAAAAATCAGTGAATCGCGGTTGGTAACCGGATATCCGAAAATGGCCGCCAACTCAGCATCGGTTAAATAGTTTTTCACTTCACTGAACCCATCCGGACCGCCCAAAACGACAGCCTCAGGTATGCCCCAGGAATTGCCGCCGTCAGTAGTCTTTATCAGGATGGGATAGTATGCCTTGCCTCCGGCATGGGGATCGGACATATTATCCCAAAGCACTGAAATATAGCCAACAAGCCCATCGGGAGCAAAAGCGATCTTCATATCAGCAGGTGCGAACTGATTGCCCTGGGGATGAGCAGGAAAGGGCAGAAGTGTCTGACTATATTCAAACTGGCCGGTTGCAGCATTGAAGACGCCTCGTGTGATCACAAGGTTGCCCGTATAAGCAAATTCAGTCCCACTGGCAGCAACCGAAAATGTATTTCCGCTTACGGGATTGATGGTAAAATGTTCTTTTCCGGTAATGGGCTGCCCGGGCCAGAGTTGTTGAGAAGGGTTTTGTGTTTGATTGAGTTTATGAATGCCTGTTACATAACTGCCTGATGGATTGGCACGTGCAAAGAATGTGAAGTAAGCTTCGCCCGGTGTGGTATTCCCGGCCGGGTTATAAATCACACCCTGTGGCCGGCTGGCATTATTTTGAGAAGTAAAAACCTGAATATTTGTATTCCAGGAAAGCCCGCCATTTGTGGAAAGGCCATAGGCAAAATTACCCGAACCAGGAGGATTGGACATACGGTGAACAAAGGTAATCGTATTTAGCTGGTTATCTGCCCATAAAACATTGCAGGCACCACCCGAAAGGCCATATGCATTGGCTGAATTTCCGATGGTGATCACATTTATTACGTCGGTGTTTTCTTTTATCAATCCGGCTTTGGTAATGTCTTTAATCCCGGAAGGAAGTGGCGTGTTGCCAGGCCGGATGACGATGTTCACATTTTCCGGCTCAACAAAATCGTTTAGTGCTTTGAGTGAATGAACCGACTGGCCGCAAAGGGCGAGTAAAACTGCAAGCATGGCTGCAAGGAGAAATATTTTTTTCATGATGATGGGGTATTGGTGAAACGCAGCGAAGATAAGGAAAAAACTGCTTTTCTGAATGTTGGCAGCATTTCCTTTTCTGCGGCGAACCGGCAGGTACTTTATGTGCAAAAAGCAGGAGTGAAAAACGATCAGAGATTCTTCACCAGCAGCCGGGGCTCCATCATATCAAGTATGGCATATTTAACGCCTTCACGGCCAAAGCCTGAATCCTTCACTCCGCCGTATGGCATATTATCTACGCGAAAAGTCGGAACATCATTGATGATCACTCCACCCACTTCGAGATGCTCAAAGGCGTAATCCATTTCATCAATCCGGTTCGTAAAGACACCAGCCTGCAAACCATAGCGGCCTGCATTCACCATTTCTATTGCTTCATGGAAGTTTCCGTATGGTTCGATTACCACCACGGGGCCAAAAATCTCCATCTCACACACCTTCATGTTTGGCTGTGTGCCTGTGAGAACGGTAGGTTCGTAAAAAGAACCGGTTCGTTTTCCGCCTGCCAGAATCCGTGCTCCACCGTTAACGGCCTCCTCAACCCAGGCTTCAACGCGCATGGCGTTGGCTTCATCAATCATGGTGGTAATGTCGGTGGTGGAATCCAAAGGGTTACCGGATTTTAACTGCCTGGTTTTTAAGATAAAGGCCTCAGTGAATACATGAAAAATGGATTCATGAACAAAGATCCGTTGTGTGTGAATACAAACCTGCCCGGCATAGGCAAAGCTGCCACCGTGACAGCGACGCAAAGCCCAATCTATGTCGCAGGTTTCGCTTACGATGGCGCCGGCATTTCCCCCCAACTCAAGCACAACTCTTTTTTTGCCGGCCTGTTGCTTCATTTTCCAGCCCACTTCAGGAGATCCGGTAAATGTCAGCAGTTTAAACCGCTCGTCCGTAACCAGTTGATTGCCTGTGTTGCGATCCATAGGCAAAATGGAAACAGCACCTTTGGGCAGTTCTGTCTGGTCAATGATTTTGGCAAGCTCAAGGGTAGATAGGGGCGTTGAAGTAGAAGGCTTCAGGATGATGGGGCAACCTGCCGCAATAGCCGGTGCTATTTTGTGAACCGCAAGATTCATGGGAAAATTAAAAGGTGCTATGCCTGCCACCAGTCCCACCGGAAAATACTTCACCAGTCCTTCCTTTCCCTGCCCTGCCGAAGTCCAGTCGAGGCTGATATATTCTTTGGGCAGGCGCTTGCTCTCTTCGGCTGCAATTTTAAAGGTTTCTGCAGCCCGGTCAATCTCACCAACAGCCAACTTCATGGGTTTGGCTGCCTCGCAGGCAAGAATTTCAGCAAGTCGTTGTTTGTCTGAGTCAAGCATCCGGTAAATTGCCATCAGGACTCTGTAGCGCTGATAGGAAGGCAATTTGCGGAAGGTTGGAAACGCTTTTTCAGCACCCTTTATCGCATCTTCCAGGTCTTTTTCCGATCCCATGCAGGCCATTCCAACCAATTCCCAGTTGTAAGGATTTCTGACTTCAACAGTTTTTTCAGTCTGGCGAAATTCGCCGGCGATGTAAGCTTTGTGGGGTTCCATGATTTTCTTCTATTTCAACTAACCTTATGGTAAAAATAATCACAACATTTTCTCTCATACTAATGCCCGGCAAACCTATTGTTTCATCCCTACGGGACTTTCAGACAATCACTACAATGTTTATTACTACCGATATTTTGTCCCTAACGGGACAGCCCCTCTAGGGGCTAAATATCGGTAGAGTTAAAAGTAACCCCAAGATTATTATAGTCCTGTAGGGCTGTGATATATCAAGCATTTCAGCATCTTCAGGTTGTTTTAGCCGGTCAGCAGTGATTTTGAGATTTGCTTCCTCCTGCGGCGGACAGGTCGTGCTTCGCAATTCGTGCTTCGAATTTATCACCGGGTTAAACAGCTTAAATTTATGACCATTATTTAAGATTCTCCCAATACCACTCCACAGCGATTCTTAAACCATCCCTGAGATTGAACAAAGGTTTGTAACCAAGCAGATTTGCAGCTTTCTCAACCGAAGCGAGGGAATGCGGAATATCACCTTTGCGTTCCGGACCATGAATTGGCTCAATCGCAGCTATTGCCTGGTCATACTCAATTAAAAACTCTTTCAGATAATCCACCAATTGATTCAGGTCGTTGCGTTCGCCGGCGGCTGTATTAAAAACCTGCCCCGAAGCAGCCGGATTTGCGGTTGTGGCGGCAAGATGATTCATTTGGATCACATTATCAATGTATGTGAAGTCGCGCGAATAGGTTCCATCGCCGTTTATTACCGGTTGCTGGTGCGCCATCAGCAGCATGGTGAATTTCGGAATTACCGCAGCATAAGGTCCGTTGGGATCCTGCCGGCGCCCGAACACATTAAAATACCTAAGGCCAATGAGTTCCATGCCATAGTTGAGAGCAAAAGCATGTGCATATAATTCGTTCACGTATTTTGTTACAGCGTATGGCGACAACGGCTTGCCAATCTGATCCTCAATTTTTGGCAGTTGTGTAGAATCGCCATAGGTTGATGAGCTGGCTGCATACACAAAGCGTTTGACTTTTGCATCACGAGCTGCAACAAGCATGTTTAGAAACCCACTGATATTCACTTCGTTGGTTGTTATCGGATCGTTAATGGAGCGAGGCACAGAACCAAGCGCCGCCTGATGCAAAATGAGATCAATTCCATGGCAGGCTTTCCGGCAATCAACAAGGTTTCGGATATCACCTTCAATCAACCGGAAATTTTTATTGCTGAGAAATATACTGATATTTTTCCGGTGTCCGGTAGCAAAATTATCGAGGCAAACAACTTCGTTTCCGCATTCGAGGAGGTTCTCACACAGGTTGGATCCAATAAAACCGGCACCACCGGTTACAAGTACCCTGCAATTCCTGATCACCGGAGTAAACAGGGAATGATCTGTTGATAAAGTCGCTGAATCAGGAAAAATATTCATGGCAGTCAGAATTAATTTCCGGTTTGCTGACGGTGAAATTATCGTTCCATAACAAACATGCAAATGTAAGATAGTTCTCGAAATCAACACCAACACCAACACTCCTGAACTGCACTATAGTTAAAATATAAAAGTCAACAGGTTGATGGCAGGCAAATTCTAAATTCAAAAGCTGGCAACATGTAAGAATGCTTCGGGCGGACTGACGGATAACTATGATCATATTTCCTGCCTGCCGGGCTGAATCCGGAATCCTCTCACTTATCATAAACCTTGACCGCAAAACCATAATTCAATACGTTGCGCTTTTTATCAAAATACTTTTGTGCATTTTTCCGTTAGAATGCCGAAATTCATATCTTGCGGCACTTTTCAACCTGTTTATATGAACCATGAACCATTGTCTTTTGCACTGATCGGGTCAGCGGGCTATATAGCTCCACGGCATATGAAAGCCATAAAAGAAACCGGAAATCGCATTGTATGCGCCCTGGACCGTTTTGATGTAATGGGTACAATTGACCAGTATTTTCCCGAAGCAGATTTTTTTACGGAGCCGGAGCGCTTTGATCGTCATCTTGACAAATTACGCAGGCTGGGCGACAATAAGATAGACTATGTAAGTATTTGTTCGCCCAATTACCTGCACGATGCACATATCAGGCTGGCTTTGCGAAACCAGGCACATGCCATCTGCGAAAAGCCGCTTGTGCTTAATCCATGGAATGTGGATGCATTGCAGGTGCTTGAAAAGGAAAACGATCGGAAAATATACAACATTCTTCAACTACGCCTTCATCCGGCCATCATGGCACTTAAACAGAAAATTGCCGCAGCACCCGAAAATAAAACCTACGAATTTGATCTGACTTACATTACCAGCCGCGGACGTTGGTATTTCATTTCATGGAAAGGCCACACAGAGAAATCAGGTGGCATAGCGACCAATATAGGCATTCATTTTTTTGATATGTTGTTGTGGATCTTTGGAGAACTTAAAGAAAATATTGTTCATATGAGCCGTGAAAACAAAGCTGCCGGACTGCTCGTGCTTGAAAAAGCACGTGTTCGATGGTTTCTCAGCCTTGATTATGAAGATATTCCCTTACAGGTAAAGCAAAAAGGCTTACGCACCTACCGCTCAATGCAACTTGAAGGCGAAGAAATTGATTTTAGCGGTGGCTTTACTGAGTTGCATACTGCTACATATCAGGAGATAATTGCAGGCCGTGGTTTTGGCCTGGAAGATGCCCGTCCGAGTATCAATGCAGTTTATCAGATCAGAAATGCAAATCCGGCAGGGAAAAAAGGAGACTTTCATCCGATGGTGAAATAAGATTGAAGTCCCAAGGCCCAAGTCCCAAGACCCAAATTCCAAGATCAAAGAACACTTATACACCTGAACACATTAACACTTAAACATAATAAAAAAACAATGATTGAAAAATTACTCAGTAAAGAAACAAAACTCAGTGTGATTGGACTGGGTTATGTTGGATTACCTATTGCGCTTGAATTTGCGCGAAAAGTAAATGTGGTAGGATTCGATATCCGGGAAGACCGGGTCGAAATGATGAAGAACCATATTGATCCCAGTGAGGAGCTGGAATCTGAAGCGTTCAAAAATACAGACATCTTGTTTACTGCTAATCCGGAAGACCTGCGTCAGGCATCCTTCCACATTGTTGCTGTTCCCACTCCCATTGACAGTCACAACATGCCTGACCTCAAACCCCTGCTTGCAGCCACCCGGACCGTGGGGAAGATACTGAAAAAGGGCGATTATGTCGTGTATGAATCTACGGTTTATCCCGGCTGTACTGAGGAAGATTGCGTACCTCTGCTCGAGGAACTTTCAGGTTTGAGGTTCGTGGAAGACTTCAAGGTGGGATTTTCACCCGAACGCATTAATCCCGGCGACAGGAATCATACTCTTACTACGATAGTAAAGGTCGTATCAGGTTGTGATGCTGAATCAGCCGAAGTGATTGCACAGGCATATGAAATGGTTGTAAAGGCGGGAGTTCACAGGGCTTCTTCCATCAAAGTGGCCGAAGCAGCCAAAATTATCGAAAACACGCAACGCGATGTAAATATTGCCTTCATGAACGAGCTTTCCATCATTTTCAACCGCATGGGCATCAATACATACGAAGTGCTTGAAGCCGCAGGCACCAAATGGAATTTTCTGAATTTCTACCCGGGACTGGTAGGCGGCCATTGCATTGGTGTTGATCCGTATTATCTTGCCTTCAAAGCCCGTGAATACCGCTATCACCCGCAAATTATCAATGCCGGACGTTTTATCAACGACAGCATGGGATTCTATGTAGCCAAGCAACTGGTGAAAAAACTCATTGCTGCCGATAAACAGATCACCAGTTCAAAAGTGCTCGTGATGGGAACCACTTTCAAGGAGAACGTCAGTGACCTGCGCAACTCACGGGTTCCTGATATCATCAGGGAATTAGGTAGTTATGGCGTTAACGTGGATGCAGTTGATCCCTATGCAAATATACAGGAGTTCTATCATGAATATGGTATACAACTGCTTGTTCCTGACAAGTTGCTTCCAGAAAATCAATACGATGCCATTGTTGTTGCCGTGAGCCATGAGCCTTATACCAGGCTCGGCAAAGATTTCTTTACAGATCATCTGAGTGAAAAAGGAATTCTGGTTGACCTGAAGGGGCTTTACAGAACGCTTTCAAAGAGCTTCGAATACTGGAGCTTATAGTAATCTTATTTTTAAGCGCACGCATGATGGCAGACTGGTACGCACTTTATACGCGCTCACGTACTGAAAAAAAGGTTCACACCGAGCTTATTGCCAGGGGTATTGAATCATTTCTTCCTTTGCAGAAAACCCTGAAGCAATGGAGTGACCGGAAAAAATGGGTAGAAGAGCCATTGATCCGCTCCTATATCTTTGTCAGGATCACCGAAAAAGAATATTTTGATGTATTGAACACGCCAGGTGCGGTTCGGTTCATTTTTTTCGAAGGGAAAGCGGCTGCCATACCCGATTGGCAGATCAAAGCCCTGCGCCATATCATTGAGACAGGAATGGAGGTTGAAGTTACCGATCAGGGTCTTGAAACGGGCGACAGGGTGTTGATCACACGGGGACCATTCCGCGATATGCCCGGCGAATTGATTGAAATAAAGGGAAAGCGTAAAGTAGTACTCAGGATTGACCATATCGGCCATTCAATCCTACTTACCATTTCACCTGGAAATCTGAAAAAAATATGAAATTGCTCTACCTGTCAGACCGCTCTCAGTTGCCTGACAGAATATCCAGGTGCCTGTACAGAACTTCATCACTGATTACCAGATTCTTTTCTATACATTGGTGAAAGGTTAAACCTTTCCGGATGTCTGGCAGTAAAATTCCTGTAGAAGTCAAAAATTTTAACCAGGTCGTTCTTATAATCCTCCGTAGGATAAAGTATACCACCAATACCTGCTTCCTTCCTGGCATAATCCAGGTATCCTAATACTATGGGTACTTCGGCAATGGAAGCGATATAGTAAAATCCTTTTTTCCATTCATGGCGAAGGCTGCGGGTGCCTTCCGGAGTGATCACAATAGCCATTTCTTTGGCTTTATTCAGGAGTAGGGCAATTTCCCAGACAACATTCCTGCTCTGATGACGGTCAACAGGGATGCCTCCCATCTTTTTAAGCAGAGTTCCGAACGGAAAAAAAAACGCTTCTTTCTTGATCAGAAAATTTGTTTTTACCCCAATTGCCCATAATGCCAGGCGTCCAATCACAAAATCCCAGTTGCTTGTATGGGGCGCCATCAGCAAAACACACCGCTGATAGGTCAAATGTTTCTCCACATGGATTTTCCACCCGGTGATTCTCAGTATTAAAAGGCTGAGTTTTCGTAACATGATGAATTTCTGTTAGATCCTAAAAATCTATTTCAAGGTTGAGCTTGTCTTTCAATTTGGTAAGATTTGGATTTTTGTCGGCCATCTTCCGGTATTTTTCCAGCGGGGTGTATGGCGTGTCATCTGTTGAAGGATCAGACATTTCTGTTTGGATTGAAATTTTGGAATTCCCTAGTTGCTCGCGCAGGTAGGTTAGAAGTTCTGTTTTTGCATCGGTGATCTCTTTCTGCTGAAGCTGGCTGTGAATGGTGAAAAGTATCACACTGTTTGTTTCATCTATCAGTTTTGGTTTGGATTGTGTAAGTGTAGCATGTAGATTTGGTGATTTCGCTGCCACACTACGTGCAAAGGCTTCCCAGGTCTTTTCAAGCTGAAAATCAGTAATCATATTACCCTCTGCTTCTCCCCCGGAATCTTCATCATCATCGGTGTTCCCGTTGCTTGGTGCTAGTTCAGCAGGCGCAGACACATTGCCAGAAATATTTGTTTTTATGGATATCCCGGTAGTTGGGATTTGTGATGGCTGGCTCACAGATTTTGGCGTTGTCGGTTTATAATCCATTTTAGATTCCTGTACTGCAGGGGGTGAGACTATTGGCGTCTGATACATTGGCTGGCTTGCTTTTTCTTCTTTTTTTTGAACCACAGGTGGAGATTGTGTTACAGGCAAAGGAGCACTCATCGTGCTTCTGGAATGCAAAATACTGCCCATCCGCAGAATGGTCACTTCAACAAGCATCCTTTTATTGTTACTTGCCCGGTAATCAATATCACAACGATTGATCAACTCAAGGGATTTCAGCAGGAATCCGGCATCACATGCTGAAGATTGTTTATAATATCGGTCCTTCAGTGTTGCGCTTACCTCGAGTAGTTTGAGTGTAACATTGTCCTTGCAAATAAGAAGGTTTCTGAAATGTTCGCCCATTCCTATAATAAAATGCTGTCCGTCGAAACCATTGCTGATGATCTCATCAATCAGCAGCATAGCTTCTGGCATTTGGTTACTGATAAGACAATCGGTAATTCTGAAATAGTAATCATAATCAAGAACATTGAGGTTTTCAATTACCTGTCTGTAATTCAATCTATTATCTGAAAAACTCACCAGTTGATCGAATATAGAAAGCGCATCCCGAAGGGCGCCATCTGCTTTTTGTGCAATGATATGCAAGCCATCAGGATCAGCAACAACATTTTCTTTTTTTGCTACAAATTCAAGTTGATGTACGATATCTTCCACAGATATCCGCTTGAAGTCATAAATCTGGCATCGCGATAAAACAGTAGGAATAATTTTATGCTTTTCGGTAGTGGCGAGGATAAACTTGGCATAGGAGGGAGGTTCTTCCAATGTTTTTAAAAAAGCATTGAAGGCCTGCGACGACAGCATATGTACTTCATCAATGATATATACCTTGTAGCGCCCAACCTGAGGAGGAATTCTTACCTGGTCAATAAGGCTGCGGATATCATCAACCGAATTATTTGAGGCGGCATCCAGTTCATGAATATTAAATGAGGCTGATGTGTTGAATGACAGGCAGGAAACACATTGATTGCAGGCTTCAATATCCTCGGTAAGCTGCATGCAGTTGATTGTTTTAGCCAGGATCCTCGCGCAGGTTGTTTTTCCAACACCACGCGGGCCGCAAAATAAAAATGCCTGCGCTAACTGTTTCTTGCGGATGGCATTTTTTAAGGTTGTGGTTATTGAGGGCTGACCAACTACTGCTGAAAACGTGGAAGGCCTGTATTTACGGGCTGATACAACAAAATTTTCCATATATGATCTTTGAAAATATTCAAAGCCCAAACTTACAAGTTTATTGGATTCCGGCAAGTATTATTCTTGTCATGCCAGTACAAGACACTGGCTTATAAATGGATTTCTCTTATTTTTGCAACTGATTAAATCAAAATTGATCATGGAAGAAAATAAAACAGATTTAAGCAAAATTTTGTCAATCTCCGGAAAACCGGGATTGTACAAAACGGTGGCACAGGCAAAAAATGGAGTGATAGTTGAATCTTTAACTGACGGAAAACGTTTTCAGGCGTTTTCTCACGACAAAGTCAGTGCACTGTCCGACATAAGCGTTTTCACACAGAATGAAGACAAACCATTACGTGATGTTTTGCAGGCTGTCAGGGAAAAAACAGACAATGGCAAAGCCCCTGACCCCAAATCCGATAATCAGAAACTCAGGGAATTTTTTGAGAGCATTCTTCCTGATTATGATCGCGAAAAGGTGTACATATCGCATATCAAGAAAATCTGTGCCTGGTATAACCAGTTACATGAGAAGAATATGCTTGACTTTGCTGCGAAGGAAGAGGAAAGCGAAACCAGCGGACAACCAGCCATTAATGCTGATAACAAGGAAAAAGAAATCGAAAACACCGGAGAATCCACCTCCGGTTCGTAAGGTTATCACGGCAACAACGACGAGGTATCTGCCCATGAAAAAATTCATCCACGATTTCACGGTCATCAGAAAATGGTTGCCGGGCGGTAATCATATTATTATCAGTCTATTATGCCCTGATCCACTTCCATTCATCAATCCCGGCCAGTTTGCCGAAGTATTGATTCCTCATATTCCCGATGTCTTTTTACGTCGTCCACTTTCTATTCATGATGTTGATGTACACAACAATACGATAAGCCTGTTTATCAGGATAGCAGGAAAGGGAACCAGGGCGTTAGCCAACATCAGGGAAGGTGATACCCTGAATCTGGTGTATCCGCTCGGACGAGGCTTTATGCTACCGGAACACGACAATATCTTACTGATCGGAGGCGGATGCGGGGTTGCTCCATTGCTTTTCCTGGCTCACAGGTTATCAGATAGCCATTACCATCCCGATATTATGATTGGAAGCCGCAGCGTTGACGAAATTCATGAAACTGAAAAATACAGGCAATACGGGAACCTTCATCTCATCACCGAAGATGGCTCGCTGGGTGAAAAGGGTCTTGTAACCCATCACAGCATTTTTAAAGCCAATAATTTTCCTTTTAAAACCATTTTTGCCTGCGGGCCTGAAGGAATGCTCAGGGCTGTCAATAAGGTAGTTAGCAGACATGGTACAGAGGTTTATGTTTCGCTTGAGAATACAATGGCCTGTGGGATTGGTGCCTGCCTGAGTTGTGTAGTGAATACAACTACCGGAAATCGTTGCGTGTGTACCGATGGTCCTGTATTTAATACCAGGGAACTGACGGGATGGTGAGTTTATTCGCATCTACAGCACAAAATAATACTGCATTAATCAAATTTTGGAACACTGGGAAGAGAAAAATATCAACACCGAAAAATGAAAGACCTGAGTGTAAAAATTCATTCGATTGAGCTGAGAAATCCGGTTATGACCGCTTCCGGTACTTTCGGATACGGGTGGGAGTATCAGGATTTTGTTGACTTTTCACGGTTGGGAGCGATCGTGGTTAAAGCTACCACAGGAAATCATCGTGAAGGCAATCCTTATCCCCGTATGGCCGAAACCAGCCATGGGATGCTCAATGCCATCGGCTTGCAGAATAAAGGAGTTGATTACTTTATTCGTGATATATATCCCCGGATTTCGGATTTTCCGACCCATATGATTGTCAATGTAAGCGGCTCGACTGTTGAAGAATACGAATCCGTGGCGGAAAAGATCAATGCGTTGGACAAAATACCTGCCATCGAATTGAATATATCCTGTCCCAATGTGAAGGAAGGCGGAATGGCTTTCGGAACCTCATGTGCTTCGGCACAGGAGGTGACAAGGGCGGTGCGCAGGCTATATAAAAAAACGCTCATTGTAAAACTTTCTCCGAATGTTACCAGCATTGCAGAAATTGCAAAGGCAGTGGAGGATGAGGGCGCCGACTGCATTTCTTTGATCAATACTTTGTTAGGCATGGCCATTGACACCGAAAAACGTACTCCGGTGCTTAGCACCATCACGGGTGGTTTATCTGGTCCGGCTATTAAACCCGTTGCACTGCGAATGGTGTGGCAGGCCGGTAAAGCTGTGAAAATTCCGCTCATTGGAATCGGAGGCATAACTACTGCCAGCGATGCCATCGAATTTTTACTTGCAGGTGCGTCAGCTGTCCAGGTTGGAACTGCCAATTTCATTGATCCATCGGTAACCATGAAAATAGTAAGTGGAATTGAAGATTATCTGGAACGCCACCGGATTGCATCAGTAAGGGATCTGACAGGAGCGCTGAAAGTAAACTGAGAAGAAGGGAAATAGTGGATAATCAGGTAACTATGAGTTGAAATTGAACCGCTTTGAATTTCAGTATCCCAGGATCTTTCAACGAAGTAAACAGGAGTATGCATCAAATTGCGGCTCTGAGTTTTTCATTCTCCTGGTCTAGCGTAATCACAAGATCTTTCAGATCCTGGTTTTCTTCAGTAAGTGCCTGAAGTTCTTTAATTAGTTGAGCAATTTTGCTTTCAAGCTGTTTGTTTTGTTTGTGCAACATTTCACATGTATGCCTGTATTCCTGCTGTTGCGCCAGGTTGATAGTGATCTTTCGCGCAAGGTTCTGATAGATGTTTTTACCGGATTTCATATTCTAATAATTGGCTATTCTGTTTCCGGAACTATGATTTTCAGCCGTTGGTTAATTCGGATTGAGTTGGCATTCTTCAGATTGTTGTCTTTCATGATACGTACATATTCATCAGCGTTGCCGTAATATTTTTTGGCAATTCTCTGCAGGCTCTCCCCTGGTTTTACCACATGGTATATTTCCCTGAAGGCTGGTTTAGATTCTTTCTTTTCTGATTGCACTTGTTTTTTTTCAAGTGTCTCGAGTTTTCCGGTCAGATTTTGAACCTCGCTTCGCAGTTCGGTAATACTGGCTGCCAGCAACTGCTTTTCTTCATTTAAATGTTGAATTTCAGTTTGCTGACGGCTGATGATAATGGCGTCTGCCTGCGATTTCATGGAATGCAAATCAAAGAAGAAATAATAAAAAGCTGCTGCTGCGGTAATTATCAGAACAAGAAGAACCCCCATGATGGCAATGTTTTTTTTCTTTTTATGTGCTTGCTTTTCGAGTGTTTCCAGTAACAGGAAAATTTCAAGATCAGCACCACATTCAGGACACTTTTTCTGATCCGGATCGGATGTGATGGTCTTACAAACTGGACATTCCATATCGGGTAACTGCTTTAATCTTCAACTGTTTATTCCTTGTTTATAAATCATCAGAAATTGCCAATATTCTTCTGAAATCATCTGGAATCCCGGGCAAGATATCATGGTATTCTTCAGTATGTTCTTGCTGCAGGTCAGCAAAGATACAATTTTACTTATGTTTGCATCAATTTTAACATCAGCCGGTCATGAATATTTTATTACTTGGATCCGGAGGCCGCGAGTGCGCTTTGGCCTGGAAAATGTCGCAAAGTCCCCGTAACCATAAACTTTGGATTGCTCCGGGCAATGCGGGAACAAGCCGGTACGGAATCAATGTAACGATTTCGGAAAACGACTTTAAAGCAGTCAGAGAATTCGTTCTTGAAAATGAAATTACGATGGTTGTGGTAGGTCCGGAGGCACCGTTGGCAGCAGGTATTGTTGATTTTTTCAAAAATGATGTTATGACCCGTCATGTTGGAATCATCGGGCCTTCTGCACAAGGGGCAAGGCTGGAGTCAAGCAAGGATTTTGCCAAGGGTTTCATGCTGAGAAACAATATACCTACAGCAAAGCATAAGACTTTCACAGCGGCTGATATCAACGGTGCCAGCGAATACATTGATTCACTGCAGCCACCCTATGTCATTAAAGCTGATGGATTGGCTCAGGGCAAAGGTGTGCTGATATGTAAGGAACCCCGGGAAGCAAAAAAAATAGTGTATGAAATGCTTGAAGAAAGGAAATTTGGCAAGGCTTCGGAGCGGGTCGTCATCGAGGAGTATCTGCATGGAACAGAGTTATCGGTGTTTGTTCTTACCGATGGATCGAGCTATATTATGCTTCCCGCTGCCAGGGACTATAAACGTATTGGCGATGGCGATACAGGCCTGAATACAGGAGGCATGGGAGCAGTTTCACCTGTATGCTTTGCCAACCAGGTTTTCATGGATAAAGTTGAAGAACGTATCATCAGGCCAACGATTTCAGGAATTCACAACGAAAATCTCGATTACAAAGGTTTTATTTTTTTCGGACTGATGAACTGCCATGGCGAGCCTTATGTCATAGAGTATAACGTCAGGCTGGGCGACCCTGAAACTGAAGCGATCATTCCAAGGATTGAAAATGACATTACTTTGCTTTTTGAAAAAACACTTCAGAAAAATCTGCATGACGTCAGTATAAAAATCTCCGGAAAACATTCGATGACAGTTATCCTGGCCTCTGAAGGTTATCCGGGAGAGTATGAAAAAGGAAAGATGATCAGCGGGCTTGACCATATTAATGATGCTTTGTTATTCCACGCCGGAACCCAAACAGATGACAATGGTACAGTTCTGACAAGCGGAGGAAGGGTGATGGCAGTAACTGCCCTGGGCGATACACTGGAATCGTGCAGGCAGATTGTTTATAGTGAAATTGAGAAAATCCATTTTCAGGGAGCTTATTGCAGAAAGGACATTGGAAAAGATCTCCTTCTGATGGTTTCAGGCAGTTCATCATGATTAACCGGATACGGGTGAACAGGTAAATCAGATGATGTATGATACCTATATTTTAATTGCGCGAATAACATGCTTTTAAGAATTTTTCACTCAGGATATTTTATCAACATTTTCATGTTTCTGTTGATTTCCATCCTTTTATGGATGCCGGCTTTCTTACACCCACCCGCTGCTTTCTCTTCCACAGGATTGGGTATCGGCTTTGAACAGCTTGCGAAACTTATTCATCTTTCTTCTCAGTTGACTGTTGGCTTTGCCTTTGCCATACTGCTCGTTCAGGCCATTGTTTTCAATAATGTTTTGGTGGAGAATCCAATATTTTCAAAATCCGTATTTCTGCCTGCGCTGATTTATATCATTCTGATGAGCCACAATCCGGATTTGCTGACCCTTCATCCATTACTCATTGCTAACTTTTTTCTGGTGTTTTCTTTGAAGAACCTTTACAATACCTATGAGAAGCCAGAGGCTTTCAGGGAATCATTTAATGCAAGTTTCTGGATTTCCGCAGCATCATTGTTTTATTATCCTGCCATTTTTTTGATTTTCTTTATCTGGGCATCCTTTCTGATTTTTCGTATCAATTCCTGGCGTGAATGGCTGATCTCAGTGATTGGTCTTGGTATGCCATACCTTTTTTTGGGGATCATATTTTTTCTTACCGGTAATTTACACTTTTTTGTTTCTTATTACGTGGAGGGCATTTCCTGGCTGGGGCTGACATTTCATTTTAACCTTCAGGATTACATCTTCTGGCCGGTATTTTTACTCCTGTTACTAATTGCCTACTACAAATTCAATCTTGAACGGGCTGAGAAGACGATCAATATCCGTAAAAGCTTTGCGGTAGTGAATGCCTTACTGCTGATTAGTGTCATCTCGCTGATTTACAATGGTTTTAATGCATATTTACAAGAGTATCTGATATTTCCTGCTGCTGCGATTGTAATTGCTTTTTATTTTATTGAAGCGAGGAGAAAATTCTTTGCCGAATTGTTTTTTGCTTTCCTGCTCATTGCTGTTGTCATTATTAAGTTCTTGTAAAGCAGATGAAAAAGCTGATACCTCTGAAAGATTCATACACCGGCCATGTGTTCGAAGCAGGTTGTGATGAAGCAGGGCGTGGTTGCCTCGCCGGACCAGTCTTTGCAGCGGTTGTAATTCCCGGAACTAGTTTTAGGTGCCACGGACTGAATGACTCCAAACAACTTACATGCAATCAGCGTACTGTTTTAAGGAAATATATTGAGGATCAAGCTATAGCCTGGGCTGTGGCGTGCGTTGACCATCAAACCATAGATCATATCAATATTCTTCAGGCATCTTTTCAGGCCATGCACGAGGCCATCAAAAAACTAAAATATGCTCCCGGCTTTTTATTGATTGATGGAAACCGGTTCCGGCCTTTTCCCGGTATACCTCACCAATGCATTGTAAAAGGAGATGCAAAATTTATCTCCATTGCTGCTGCCTCCATCCTTGCAAAAACGCACCGGGATGAATTTATGGAGCGTATACATAAAGAGTTTCCGCATTACGGATGGGATCGTAATAAAGCCTATCCTACTGCCGAACATATAAACGCGATCAGGGAGTATGGATATTCGGAATACCACAGAAAGAGTTTTGAGATCAAAGAGTTAAGAATCCGGACAGGTGACCCGGAAATAAAAACTGGACAACAAACAATCTGGGTCGATGAATCAATGTAATTTTGATTTATAAAATGCAGTGAATTAAATGAAAAACAAAAAAATGTTTGATATGACGAATTTGACAGAAGAAATTCTTAATAATATTTACTGATGAATTTCCTTCCGGCTCTTGTCATTTGTTGTACTTTTGACTACTTATATATCAACCGACTGTAAATTACAATGATAGATCAAAAAGGTTACTTTCAACCGACAAACTATACACTGAAATCAGTTGCTACCGGTAACAAATTCGATGATTCCGGCTGGATGCTCACTGCTCCCGGTGAACAGAATCAAACCCTGATCAGGGCTGAATATGAATGCAGTCAATTACAATTGCTTGATGATGGTTATGGATTCTACAAATTTGCATCCTGGCTGCCTGTTAAGCGCATGTTGCATGGCTCGTCGGCGCCCGTTACTTATAAAAGCAATGGTTTGGCCGGCGAACTGGGATTGACCAACCTGTATATTACGTTCAGCGGTTACTGGCCTCAGCGCAATGCTCTGATGACTACATGTTCATTTAAGGAAACTGAGGCTTATGCGGTGTGCGGCCGTATGGATGTCGCTTCCGGAAAAGTCCTGGTGGTAGCTTCGGCCGGCAATACTGCACGTTCGTTTGCCCGTGTGTGTTCCGACAATAAAATACCGTTACTGCTTTGTATGCCCGATGACAATACTGACAGTATGTGGTTCGATGTTCCGGTTAATGAATGCGTGAAGTTAATAACAAGCGCCAGTGGCAGCGATTATTACGATGCGATTTATTTGGCCGAACTGGCCTGCGGTAATCCTCATTTCTTTGCTGAAGGAGGGGCTAAAAACGTAGCCCGGCGCGATGGAATGGGAACCACTGTGCTTTCTGCTGTTACTACTATTGGAGATATACCGGAATATTATTTTCAGGCTGTGGGTAGTGGAACTGGAGCCATTGCTGCCTGGGAAGCAAATCTGCGCCTGATCGCGGACGGACGGTTTGGAATCCGGAAAATGAAACTCATGGTTTCGCAGAATGAGCCTTTTATTCCGATGTACGATGCATGGAAGGCCGGTTCACGTCATCTGTTCCCGGTAAATGATGATCTCGCAAGAAAACAGGGCGACAAGATTGGAGCAAAGGTTTTAAGCAACCGTAAACCACCGTACAGTATCACCGGAGGATTATTCGATGCCCTTACCGATAGCGGAGGCGATATACTGAAAGCATCCAACCATGAAGCAGAAGCTGCTGCTGCCCTCTTTCTCAGAACAGAGGGTATTGATATTCATCCTGCTGCGGCTGTAGCTACGGCAACGCTAATCCGCGAGGTCTGCAATAAAACTATTCCCCGGCAGGCGATTATCATGTTGAATATCACAGGAGGAGGAGAAGAACTGTTTAAAAAAGGCAGGAACTTGTTTTATTTGAAACCCTCCATCGTTTTTAATCTCGGTTTTCACGAAAGAGAAATTCATGCCCGGATAAATGATCTTTTCGGATTCTGAATCAAGCTTTTACAATTCTACCTTTCCAGCAAAGGTATTCTGGCAATAAATTGAGTATCTGATTGTTCAAAAACCGGTTTTTTATCGCAGATAAGAGAATAACGGCTGCTGATATTCTTTAATCCTATCCCTGTTGAGACAACCTGCTTTTCACGCACCTGCAGATTGTTCACCACATTCAGGTAATCATCTTTATCAGTGAACAATCGGATTTTCAGGGGCATTTTGGCTGAGAATACATTATGCTTAATAGCATTTTCGATCAACAACTGGAGCGAAAGTGGCAAAATGAGGCGATTTTCTTTTGCTTCATCGAAATCAATTTCAATGATCACTTTTCCCTGAAAACGAGTATCAATGAGGAACACATAAGCACGCAGAAAGTCCATTTCTGTGTTGACTGTAACCAGGTTCTCATCCCGGTTCTCGAGCACGTAACGGTAAACTTTTGCCAGTCGTTCAGTAAAAGTTTCAGCAAGATTTGGTTCCTGTTTGATCAAAGATATCAGCACATTCAGGCTATTGAAAAGAAAGTGTGGATTCACCTGTTGTTTCAGCACATCGAATTGCGATTGCAGGTTCTCTTTCTGCAATCTGAGCAGTTGCGTGTTGGCTTCGGTGAGCTGGGAAGTACGTTCCTGGACGGTTTGCTCAAGTCGCTCGTTCAGTTCTTCCAATTCCTTTTTGGCTAAGCGGAGGTCGGCTTCCACTCTCTTTAACTCGCTGATTTCAACAATGATACCTCTTGTTCCTACCAAATTTCCATGTCGAATGATCGGACTACTGTATATGATCACCGGGCACAGTCTTCCATTGGCACAAATTGCAGTGTACTCGTTAAAAAGCCTGCCCCGACCTGCCATCTTTTCCAGCATGTTGCGGCGCATCCTTTCACGATCTTCCGGAATAAAGAAATTGAGTGCAGATACTTTTTGGGAATCAGTCTGTGTGATTTCTCCGAAAAGCTCCATCCCTGCTTTGTTCACAAAAATCACATTTCCTTCAGGATCAAGTTCGTACACTGTTTGTGGCAGGAAGTCGGTAAGTTCTCTGAAACGCACTTCACTTTCGAAGTAGGCCTGCTCAGTTTCTTTTTTGTCGGTAATGTCGGTAATCACGCCGTCAATCCAGTGTGCTGTATCGTCGGATTTAAAAATTATTCGGCCATTATCTTTCACCCACACAATATTACCGTTGGCATGAATGAGGCGGTATTCAGCTTCAAAAGGTTCTCTGGACTTAATCGCCTCGTTTACAACTTTTGTGGCATGGTCACGGTCATCAGGGTGAATGATCTGCATGTAACTGATTTTTGCGTTGTTCACCAGGTCGGAAGCCGTGAATCCGCTGATCCGCTCAATCTGTCCGCTGAAATAAAGTTTTGTACGGTTGACATCGTTGGTGCATCGGTAGATAGCGCCTGCAAGATTCGACATGATTCCTTCAAGACGTTCGCGGCTTTCAGCCAGTGCTTTTTCTGCAGCCTTACGTTCATGAATTTCCTGTGCCAGTTGTTTATTCAGCGATTTTTCCTGCCTTATCAGTTCTTCGGCGTGCGCATTTTTCTGTTGTTCAAGACTTAATTCGATTTCTGCATCGAGATTGCGTCTTGCCTCAGTCATTTGCTTAATTATAAGGCGTTTAAGTGAGTGTTGGAGATAAATGCACAGGAATCCGGTAAAAAGAATGTATGCAGATTTAAAAATCTGACTGGTGGGTGATAATGAAAGGCTTGCTCTGAATACTTCGGGCTCAGTGAAATAATGGTAGAAATAAATAAAATTGAGGCTAAAGATGGAGAAGAGTGTGATAAAGTAAAGCAGTCGCCTTTCGAGCCGAAAAGTATATAACAGGATCATCACCGGAAATAAAAAGGTGGTTGCAGCGGCTGAAACAGCCACTCTATCAAACGCATAGGAAAGATAAAAAAGATGGAAAGCGATGATGCTTATATCCAATACTCCTGAACTGTATCGAAGCCATGAAGGATCGTAATTTCTTCTTAATCCTATGGTAATTAATATATTACATAATGCATAGAAACTAAGTAGCAAAGTTGCATGAAATGTTTCGTCCTTATATCCTGAAAAATGTTGAATAGATAAAAGTACGATCAGCAAAGCGATGAAAAACCATCGGAAGCTGACCAGGATACGTGCACCGCGCATTCTCTCATCAAGAATTATTCCGATGGGTATTTCTTCGTATCTGTTCATAATATTCACGAAATTGCAAATACTTTATCTGAAACAAACAGCTTTATTCGCAGCGGCGAAGTCGCTCGTACATGCCTGGTCGCCCCAGTACAAATGCTTTTCTGAAATCTTCACAGGCACCTTCTTCGTCGTACCAGATCATTTTTATCCTGCCCCTGAAGTCGTAAGGTTCGGCATAGGTTGGATCAATTTCGATCGCTTTGGTATAGTCATCATGGGCACCTGTTAAATCACCGGTATCAAATTTGGCACTTCCACGATAGGTGTAAGCCTGGGCAAAATCAGGCATCAGTTTGATGGCGGCGGTAAACTCTTGAATTGCTTCTTCATGTTTACCAATGGCTACAAGACGTGTTCCTTCATTAAGTAATTCCTGGGCTTTTTGCTCACGTGGTTTGCAGGAAGCTAAAAAGCTGATAATGAATATAATAATTAATAGTGCGTGGCTTCTTTTCATGGATCATAGAAATTTGAAGTCAGAAAATTGATACAGAAAGTTCATAAGTCTGGATACAATAGGTGTATAAATTAAACACTGTGTCTGAATCATGAAAACGGGATAAAGAAATATTGGGGTATCCGGATTGTTCAATTAAATGTTTTTGACCGGAACATTCTTGCAAAGGGATCATCAGGTGTAGTGTTTTTCAGAAATATAACGGGTGGAATTTGAAATTCTTATGGCTGTCAAGCTCCAGCGCAGGGAAGGGTACTTTAATAAATCCAATGAGCTCAAATATCATGTTCATCGTCGAAGACCGGGTTTTAATGCGGGTAAGATCCACATCAAGGGAGAGGAGAAACTGTCTTTTCCTTTCAAAATGGGGGATGGGCCTTCCATGAGGGTCTTCGCTGATATTTCCGAGGCCACCGGTCATGCCGTCGGCACTGTAACCCAAGGCTATATTTAACCAGGCAGGGGCGCTCTTCCATCCAAATGCACTCATATTAGCTGATAACCAATAGCTTATTCCATTGTAGTCCTTGATCATTCGTTCTGCAAAACTTGTTCCCAGCACATCGGGACGATAGGCAGCATAGCGTGTATTGTGGTACGAATATTTTAACCATACTCGCTGCTCATGCCAGGCCAGTTGTTGTGAGATAAATAGTGCCGATCCAAGTGTATTGGCAAGAAGATCACCGACTGAAGCGCCCCAGGTGGGCGATAAACCATCAAAAAATTCGATTGTAGTCAGATAGACAGAACCCATGGAACCACCGTACCAGGTTGATTTCTTTTCACTTACTTCTGCAAAGCGCAATGCTCTGTAGCCCAATCTGCCAATGTAATACGAGGTAACCACATGCCCCCCTTTATCCATCTGAAGCCATTGCCTTGTATCATTGTGAAAATGAAAAGAAGTCATGGGCTTATCTTTATACCATGCGTAGTATAAAGCCCCCATGCTTCCCAAATACATGGCCGATGCGCCCACGATAACATATGTGAGCCTTGTCATGTTGATTTCAGGCTTTGTCCAGGTACCAAAATCACAGCCGTGTGACTGAGCATAGGCAGTATTGATGCAAAACAAAAAAGCCAGGATTGCAGAAACAGAGTATTTGTGTTGGGCTGTCATGTAAAGATGGACTCTTTGGATTTCATTGGCTGTATTTATGGATGATTGCATGGACCTGAGTCAGGTTTTCTTTAAGTATGGCCTGGTTTTCAGCTTCGGCGATGAACCGAAGATAAGGTTCTGTATTGCTCGGTCTGACATTAAACCACCATTTTTTAAATTCGATGCGGTAACCATCAAAATCATAGAAAGCTATGGGTTGAACAGCAGATGTAAAGTGTTTTTTCAATGCTTCCATCGCTTCTGTTTTCTGTTCGACCCTGAAATTGATTTCACCTGAGTTTGCCCAGTTGCCATTGACTTCATCTACCCACTCAGAGAATTTTATCCCTTTGCTGTGTTTCCCGGCAATCACATCAAGTATCATCATCACAGCCAGAAAGGCCGAATCACTGAAATAAAAATCCCTGAAATAATAATGTCCGGCCAATTCGCCTCCAAAAACAGCGTTGAGCTCTCTCAGCTTCAAGGCAGCAAATGCCCGTCCTACTTTCCATAGGCAGGTTTCAAAACCTTCTTTCTCAAGATAGCCAGCTACCCGTTTGGAGGATCGGATATCCATAACTACCATACCTTTCAGTTCCCGCTGCACAAAATAATCACCAAGCAATGCAATCATGATATCGGGCCTCACAAACCGTCCCCTATCATCAACAAACATAACCCGGTCGGCGTCGCCATCGAAGATGATTCCAACATCACAATGCTTTTCGAGCACCAGTTTTTTAAGGTCTGCAACGTTTTCTTCTTCAAGCGGATTTGGCTCATGGTTGGGAAAACTCCCGTCAGGAATGTCATACAGGTAATATGGTTGATCACCCATCAACTTCTTAATGAAAAGTGAAGCCATTCCGTTTGAGCAATCAATGGCAATATTCAAATCACTGAAGTCGGGTTTAAATTTAAGAATGAAACTTAAATATTGATCTTTGAATTCAAATGGATGAATTTTTCCCTTAGTCGGATTAATAATGATGTTTTCAGAACCGATTAGCGCTTCCAACCGGTTCAGTCCGTTTGTGTAACCCACTGGCAAGGCTTCTGCCCGCGAAATCTTTAAGCCGTTGTATTCTTTGGGATTATGCGAAGCTGTGATTTGCACTGATGCTTCAAAACCAAATTTTGCTGTTGCCCAATAAATCATTGGTGTTGTTGTATTTCCTGCATCATATACATCGGCACCTGCATCAGTGATTCCGTTGGATAAAGCGAGGAACATTTTGTCAGAAGAAATTCGGATATCACGCCCTACAAGTATCTTATTACTGTTTAGTAACATCGGAAGAAAATATCCCATTTTGTAAACATCGTCGAGGTTGAAATCATGGCCATATACGCCACGAATATCATAGGCTTTAAAAGCTTTTTTCATATAAGGTCAATCATTGATTTTAAACAGTTCAGGATATTCTTGGCAAAATAAGCCAAAGGCTGGGAGTAGTAATACTGGTGCGCTATGATAACTCTTTTCATCGTCAGGATTTAAAAACTTTGTTTTTAATATTCAATACTACCTTATATTATTTGCGTTCAATGCCCTGTGATATCTTCGTGCATTTTCAAGATGTTGCTGATACGTCCGTGCAAAATTATGATATCCTGAAAAATCTTCTTTGGCGGCAAAATAGAAATAGTTATGTTCCTCAAAATTCAGAACTGCATCAATTGAAGAAACTGAAGGGAATGAAATGGGTCCTGGCGGAAGCCCTGCATACAAATATGTATTGTATGGTGAATCAATAAGTTTATGCTTGTTCAGCACCCTGCGTAATGAAAAGTCACCATGTGCAAATACAAGGGTGGGATCAGCCTGAAGACGCATACCAATACGAAGCCGGTTCATATAAACGCCGGCTATCCTTGTTTTTTCGTCATTTCTGCGTGTTTCAAGCTCGATGATAGAGGCAAGTGTGGCTGCTTCAGCCCTGGACAAACCGATTCGTTTTAACTTCTTCTCTCTCTGTTCGTTCCAGAAAAACTGGTACTCCCGGAACATTCGCTCAACAAAACCATTTGCACTGGTGTTCCAAAAAAACTCATAGGTATTGGGAATGAACATCATTGCCATCTGATGCGATGGAATTTTGAATTTTTTATGATAGGTACTGTCGAGGATTGCATGCAATAAAGATAAAGAGTCTGCCTCAATCTGACGGGCAATGCGACCGGCAAGTTGTTGGGGTGTTCTGATATTGTTAAAGACAACATTCACAGGGTCCTGCTTTCCGATCTGAATTGTGTTAAGCAGGTCGACGTTGCTCATATCTGCAGTTACCTTGTACCTTCCAGGCTTTACACGACCGGGGTATTTTCTGTATATTGCCAGTTTTCTGAAAAAAACGGGATATTTAAGAATATGCTCATCTTCAAGCATCTGCATTGTTTCTTCAAAGCCCCAGCCGGTGCGAATATGTATATGCCGGAATTCTTCATCCGCAAGTTTCATTGCCGGCATGTATATCAGCCGGTAGCCTGCAACAATGGTTGCAAGTGTCAGCAGAAAAATGACAATCAACACAATACCGGAAGCTATTTGTTTTTTGCTTAATCTCATTTGCAAATCTCATTTTGATGCCTGGGCATGGTCATTCATTTTTGTTGACCAACTGTAAAAAATATTCATCTGTCCATTGGCCTTGCTTTTTCAGCCATTGTTCATGTACTCCCGTAATCTTGAATCCGTTTTTCTTAAATATTCTCAGACTCTGCACATTATCAATGCTGATGCTGCAATATAGCTGGTGCAGATTTAAGGTGTGGAATCCATAATCAATGAGCAGTGCGAGTGCTTCAGAAGCATAGCCTCTGTTTTGCCATTTTTTGCCAACGAGGATACCAACTCCTGCTTTCATGTTTACAGGATCAAAATCAAAAAGATCAATCATTCCGACAGTTACGGGCAATCCTTCTTGATTGGCAGTAATCATGAGCCGCAATTGTTTGGTAGTAAAAATATCCAGATGTGAGTTCATGATATATTGCTCCAGCACAAAACGGGATAAAGGCGCAACGGTATTGCTCAGATGCCACCAGGCAGTATCGTTCTCCACATCGTAGAGCAGATCAAGATCAGAAGGTTCGACTGCCCTCAGGCTAATATTCTTTCCTGTCATAATGTTGTATTTATTTGACCAGAAAAGACAAACTGCGCAGGACCCTGTAATATTATTTCAGTAAAGATTCTGCCGTCAAAATTTGCTGTTACCGATAACTCTCCTCCCTTTGTTCTTATTTTCCATTCTTTGTGATTCAGTCCTAATTCAGGCATCGCCACCAGGGCTGCTGCCGTAGCACCTGTTCCGCATGACAAAGTTTCATTTTCCACACCTTTTTCATACGTTCTGATCCGGATTCCCTCATCGGTGAATGCAGCGAAATTCACATTGACACCATGAGGCTGGAAACGGTCATCATTTCTCAGGAGTCTCCCTTCGGAAATAATTTCAGATGAATCGGTGAAGTTTACAAATTTAACGAAATGAGGTGCACCGGTATGGATGAAATAACCATCTGTCAACTTTCTGAATTTTTTCACATCATTCATTTTCAGCCGTACTTCAAATAATCCATCTGTTTTTACCTCTACAAGCGCATGATGTTTCCCGTCCCCTGCCATAAAATCAAATTCTTGAATCGTAATACCTGACATCACTGCCCATGATGCCATGCAGCGCCCACCATTTCCACACATTGTCGCTTCTTTTCCATCAGGATTGTAATAACGCATGAAGTAATTTCCTTCGGCTGTCAATTCCAGCATGATCAAACCATCAGCACCGATTCCGGTATGCCGGTTGCAAAACTTCTCAATAATTGCTGAACTCAGGTGGTACAAATTATCCCGGTTGTCAATGATGATAAAATCGTTTCCGGTTCCATGAAACTTGCTGAAATGAATTGTCATAAGCCTTAAAATTTCCTGACATGAAGTCGTATTTCGAACAAAAGTAGAAAAAAAGGCCAAAATGCCATGAAACGCTGAATAGTTAACCTTTTTTAACACATCTGCCAATACCTTGAATTCTCTCCATGCGTTCAATATTTCTGGGTGTAAACTTCTGAAAAGTAGCTGACAGCTTGCCTGAAGGGAACAATTATTGTAACGGGGCGAAACGATATAAAAATTGATTAACAAGAAGTTAACTATAATCCGCAAAATTAATTTGTAACCATTGTATTTAAAAAACGTTTATCTAATAAAGGAGAATGAATTATGAAAAGATTTCTGGGTTTATTACTGGCAGGAATAATTGGTGGCTTAATAGGAGCTGCCGTATTGTATTATTCCGGAGACGGGGACCAGCAAAAAGTTGAGAACCTGCTGTCATCGGCAGAAAAAACACATAATTTGCCGGCTCATTATACAAATTTTACTTCGTCAACAGCTGCCTCGCAATTGATCCCTGATTTTACTGTTGCTGCCGAATTGACGATTAATGCAGTAGTTCACATAAGAACTGAATATACACGAAAGAGCAGTGTATACGATCATTTCTTTTTTGACTTTTACGACTTCTTTGGTGATGGACGAAGGCGTTCAGCGCCTCAAAGCAGGCCGATCGAAGCTACAGGAAGCGGAGTGATCATTTCATCGGATGGTTATATTGTCACCAACAACCATGTGGTGCAGGATGCTGATAAAGTGGAGGTTACGTTAAATGACCGCCGTGTTTTTGAGGCACGCATCATTGGTACTGATCCTACAACGGATCTGGCTGTGATAAAAATTGAATCAACAGATCTTCCGTTTATTATTTACGGAAATTCTGATAATCTTAAGATCGGTGAATGGGTACTTGCTGTAGGTAATCCTTTTAATCTTACATCAACTGTCACTGCCGGAATTGTCAGCGCTAAAGCCAGAAATATCAATATACTGGTCAATCCCGACGGAACAGCCATTGAGTCGTTTATTCAAACCGATGCGGCTGTTAACCGTGGCAACTCGGGAGGCGCTCTCGTGAATCTGAGAGGGGAACTTGTCGGAATCAACGCAGCAATTGCGAGCAATACAGGGTCTTACACCGGATATTCCTTTGCAATCCCTGTGAATATAGTCAGGAAAGTGGTGGAAGATTTCCTTCTTTATGGTGCAATCCAGAGGGCATTCATTGGGGTTTCGATCAGAGAAATTGATGGCAGCTTCGCCCGGGAAAACGGCATTGATGTGGTTCAGGGAGTGTATGTGGCAGGAGTATCCGACAATGGTGCAGCAAAAGATGCCGGCATCACAGAGGGTGATATCATATTAAGTGTGAACGGAATACGTGTTAACAGCACCAGCGAGTTACTTGAACACATTGGCGTTCATCGTCCCGGAGATGTTGTTCAGGTTGCAATTCAACGCAATAATAAAGAAAGGATTATCCCCGTGACTCTAAGGAACCGGGATGGAGAAACAAAACTGGTTCAGAAAGAAGAGCGTGAGATATTAAAAGTGCTTGGTGCATCACTCGAAATACCTTCACCGCAGCTAATGCTTGACCTGGGAATTTCTAATGGCGTGCAGGTCAAATCATTAACCAGGGGGATGTTGAGTGAAGCCGGAGTTCGTGAAGGATTTATTATAACAAAAATCGATAATAAACCGGTAAACTCTCCCGGTGATGTTGAAGCCTTGCTGAAAGAAAAGAAAGGCGGTGTCCTTGTTGAAGGTATTTATCCGAACCGAATGAAGGCCTATTATGGTTTTGGAATGTAATTTAAAATACAGACAAATAAAACGTACAGTTGTGCGTTAAACATAGCAAGAAATCCTGACATATCAAACGGATAGTATGTAAAACATTACTATCTGTTTGATTGTTATATTACAGAAACCTAATCAATGAAACAATGAGGCAGTTAAAAATTACCAAATCCATCACTAACCGGGAAACAGCCTCGCTTGATAAATATTTGCAGGAAATTGGCCGCGAAGAACTGATCTCAGCCGATCAGGAAGTTTTGCTTGCGCAACGCATAAAGATGGGCGATCAGGCAGCATTGGAAAAACTTGTCAAAGCCAATCTCAGATTTGTTGTTTCAGTTGCTAAACAATATCAAAATCAAGGACTTAGCCTTCCAGATCTGATCAATGAAGGCAACCTGGGACTTATAAAAGCAGCTCAACGATTTGATGAAACACGTGGTTTTAAATTCATTTCTTATGCTGTATGGTGGATTCGTCAATCCATTCTTCAGGCCCTCGCCGAGCAATCAAGAATTGTAAGGCTGCCTTTGAACCAGGTTGGATCATTAAGCAAAATTAAGAAAGAATCAAACCGGCTGGAACAGCAGTTTGAGCGTCCTCCTTCGGCAGAAGAAATTGCAGATGCATTGGAAATACCGCAACAAAAAATTGATGCTGCCCTCAAGATCACTACCCGTTATATTTCGATGGACGCTCCCCTTACTGAGGATGAAGACACCAAATATATTGATGTATTCGTAAGTGAAGATGCTGAAGGAACTGATAATAACCTTATCAAGGAATCGCTTTTGAAAGAGATTCAACGTTCATTATCTACCCTTTCGGAAAAGGAAAGACAGGTTTTGTACCTTTATTTTGGTATCGGTATGAACCACGGGCTTACACTCGAAGAAATAGGGCTGAAGTTTGAACTTACACGCGAAAGAGTTAGGCAGATCAAGGAAAGAGCGATCAGACGACTGAAACAATCATCGAGAAGCAAGCTTCTTAAAAATTATCTCGGTTAACAGACTGATTTAACAAAATCCCCGAACCGTTTCCTTCCGAAACGGTTTTTTTATTTTTAATGCAATGTTGCATGAGGGCTTAATGCGAGGTAGATTATTTCCGACATAACGGAGAAACAGGGGATAATTTTTTTACAAGTCAGTTGTCAGCCTGAATATTTTTATAATTTTGAAGTCAGATAATATTTGAATTCTTCAGTCTGAAAGCAACTATCAATTAAAAACGACAATTATGAAACAAGCACGTGAAAACAACGAACACTACCAGGCAACCCTCGAGAACTGGATTGCCGATCAGAAGGCTGCCAACGAATTTATTGATGTGATTGGCCAGCTATGGTACGATAAAGACATCGAGGTGATTTTTCTGAGGCGACAATTACTCGACAGAGGTGCCAATTCTATCTTACACAAACATTCCTATGCTGAGAATATCATTAAAAAACAATTAATCATTCAGGATTCGCTCAAACTGGCAAAAGCCATGCTTGAACTTAATCTGGCACCTGCAAGAATTGATATCGGTCGCCTGAACCGTGAATGGACTGAAGAAAGGGATACATTTGACAATGATATAAAAACTTTCCTTCGTAATAAACTCTCATATATTATTGATGTTGCACCAAGAAGCAACATCACGAAAGATGTTGTGCTATATGGCTTTGGAAGAATTGGCCGTTTATTGGCCAGGGAGATCATTCAGGGTTCGGGCCGGGGAAATCAGTTAAGACTCAGAGCCATCGTTACCCGTGGAAATTCGCCTGAAGAAATCAGAAAACGTGCTTCACTGCTCCGAAAGGATTCAGTGCATGGAGTCATGCATGGTATTGCAGTGGAAGATGTTGATAATCAGGCATTATATATTAATGGTCACATGGTGAAAATGCTTTCGGCTTCACAACCGGATGAACTGAATTATGAAGAACATGGCATTGCAGACGCCTTGATTATTGACAACACAGGTATTTTTCGGGACAGGGCTAATCTGAGCCGCCATCTGAAATGCCCCGGAGCGGATATGGTTTTACTCACAGCTCCGGGTAAGGGTGATATTCCCAACATCGTTTATGGCGTGAATCAAGAAATGTGTAGGCTTGGACCCGATGGGGAAAAGATCTTTTCTGCTGCATCCTGTACAACCAATGCTGTAGTTCCCGTGCTGAAAGTAATAGAAGAAAATATTGGGATCATAAAAGGCCATATCGAAACTGTGCATTCGTATACAAACGACCAGAACCTGCTGGATAATTTTCACAAAAAAACACGTCGTGGCCGCTCAGCACCACTTAATATGGTGATTACTGAAACAGGCGCCGCTTCGGCAGCAGTAAAAGCCATTCCCAGTCTTGCCAATAAGTTGACAGCCAATGCAGTCCGGGTACCTACCCCCAATATTTCTCTGGCCATTCTTATGCTTGATGTTGCCAGGGATACCAGTATGGAAGAAGTGAACGAGATTATGCGAAGCGCCTCACTCAAAGGCCGCCTGATTGAGCAGATCAGATATTCTACTTCAAATGAATTGGTGTCAACCGACTGCATAGGCGATTCCTGTGCATGCATTTATGACAGCCCTGCCACGCAGGTTTCAAAGGATAAACGAGGACTGGTCATGTATGCCTGGTATGATAATGAATACGGATATACATGTCAGGTGACCCGCCTCGCTAAACATATTGCCCAGGTTAAGAGTTATAGATATTACTAACATCTTATCTGTTTACCAATCTGTTTTCAGAAACGAAACCGGATTAATTAAACTGTGGTGGTCCATGAATATTCTTGTTGTAGAGGATAATCCGATTAATCAACAGATTTTCAGGCTGATGATTGTTTCAAATAACTGGGACTGCACCATTGTGAGTAATGGTCAGGAAGCCGTGGATATAACGCAACAAAAAAAGTTCGACCTGATATTTATGGATCTGAACATGCCTGTTCTTGATGGGATTGAAGCAACAAAAGTAATCAGGCAATATGATGATCATACACCGATCATTGCAGTTACCGCCTACACTGGTAATTATTATCGTACCGAAACGATTAAGGCCGGGATGAATGGATTCATACCCAAGCCTTTTACACGTACTGACATTCATCACATGATACAAAGGTACTGCTCAGATAAAATTTGAGCAATTGTCGCACAATCTCCTGATTATTGCATTACTATGAAACCATTTTTCGGTAGTTGCAGATGGCTCAGAACAAAGCGAAATTTATCATTAACCTTGTGCTCACCGCAAAGTTATTAATCGTTAATTTGCACACCTGAATAAGAAATCCTGGTTAGATCATGAATCGAGCAAAATATATTTTCGTAACCGGAGGAGTGACATCCTCGCTGGGAAAAGGAATCATTTCAGCATCGCTTGCAAAACTACTACAATCGAGAGGGTTTAGCGTTACGATCCAGAAACTCGATCCTTACATAAATGTTGACCCGGGAACCCTGAACCCATATGAGCATGGTGAATGCTATGTTACTGACGATGGGGCCGAAACCGATCTTGACCTGGGCCACTACGAGCGATTTCTTAATGTTCCGACTTCTCAGGCCAATAATGTTACAACAGGCAGCATTTACCAGTCTGTGATCAGCAAAGAACGTCGCGGAGACTATCTGGGTGAAACAGTTCAGGTAATTCCCCACATCACAGATGAGATAAAATCACGGATCAGACTTTTGGGGAATACCGGAAAGTATGATTTTGTGATCACAGAAATAGGGGGAACCGTTGGCGACATAGAATCACTTCCCTATATCGAAGCCGTGAGGCAAATGCGTTGGGAGATGGGTAACAACTGCCTGGTTGTTCATCTTACCCTTGTTCCCTACCTTTCTACTACCGGTGAACTCAAAACAAAACCTACCCAGCATTCGGTAAAAACTTTACTTGAATCCGGAGTGCAACCTGATATCATTGTTTGCAGAACCGAACATCCCCTGAATCAGGCTATTAAAAATAAAATTGCATTGTTTTGCAATGTGCTGCCTTATGCGGTCATCGAGTCCATTGATGCCGATACGATCTACGATGTTCCGTTACTGATGCGAAATGAAAAACTTGACCTTGTTGTGCTTGAGAAAACGCTTATGCCAACTGGTAATGTCCTTCATCTTGAAGAATGGGAAGAATTTATTTATAAATTAAAAAATCCTGAAAATGAAGTAAATATCGGACTGATTGGCAAATATGTGGAACTGAAGGATTCTTATAAAAGCATCATCGAATCGTTTGTTCACGCGGGTGCTGCTGTAAAGGTGAAGGTAAAACTGAAAATGATTCATGCTGAGACTTTGGACGGAAGAACAATGCTGCAGGTATTAAAAGGACTGAGTGGAATTCTCGTCGCACCGGGTTTTGGTGAACGTGGTTTTGAAGGTAAGATCAAAGCCATCAGGTACGCCCGGGAACATAAAATTCCGTTCCTGGGAATTTGTCTGGGAATGCAATGTGCAGTGGTGGAATTTGCCCGTAGTGTGCTCGGATACACAGATGCAAATTCCACTGAAATGAATCCTGATACAACTTATCCGGTTATTGATCTGATGGAGGAACAGAAAAGTATTCATGCCAAAGGAGGAACCATGCGGCTTGGCTCATACCCTTGCCGCCTGATTGAAGGATCAAAGGTAAAACTCATGTATAGTGCTGATCTGATTTACGAAAGACATAGGCACCGGTATGAATTCAATAATGAATTTCTTTCAGATTTTGAAAAAGCTGGTATGATTGCCAGTGGTATCAATCCGAAAGAAAATCTGGTGGAGATCATCGAATTGAAAGATCATCCCTGGTTCATCGGGATTCAATTTCATCCGGAATATAAAAGCACGGTAGCACGGCCTCATCCTTTGTTTGTCAGTTTTGTGCAGGCATGTTTAGGGCATGCCGGTCATTCAGTATAAGTTATGTAGACTCTTTACTGACCGGGATGTTTCATATCTGTTACGGTGGCAGGTAATACAGGGCTAAGATTCCCACCAGCATGGTACCGGTTCTGCATAAATCCTCAAATTGACTTACCCCGGATTCGTCAATAACAATGTAAAGGTTTGTTTTTATCTGCAATGATGCGCAGTGTTATTTTCCGTTGGCCACTTCTGAAACACTATGCAGGGCGGGCGTTCTTACCTCACGGTAGCCAGTAAGGATTCAGTATTGTCAAATACTCAATCCTGGTTCATGTTTGCTCAATTGTCCTATCTTTGCACCCTGAAATAGAACACACAAATATAAAATATAACAGATGTCAAGAGATAACATAATTGGCCTGGTGCTTATCATGGGTTTACTTATCGCTTATTCGATATGGATGACTCCCTCCAAAGAGGAGCTTGAGGAAAAAAAGCGGATTCAGGATTCATTGGCACTTATACATCAGCAGCGGATTAATGAAACACGCCTGGATGCAGAAAGGAAAGCACAGAATCAGCAGCCTGTTGCTGAAACAGGAAACCTGGAAGAAAATCCCATTGACCGGCAGATAAAATTGCAGGATAGGTTGGGTAGGTTTGCCGGCTCCGCCGATGGTGAAGAAATAACGTATTACATTGAAAGCGAACAACTTCGTCTTGGCATTTCTGCAAAAGGAGGACGCATCATCTCTGCCGAACTCAGGAATTTCAAATCCTGGGATACCCTTCCTTTACAGCTTATTCATCCGGATTCTTCAGCGTTTGACCTGATCTTTTTTGCCAACAACCGCATCATCCGGACTGAGTTGCTCTACTTCAAACCATATTGGTACAACCGTGAACTGGAAGGTGAGCAAAATATGACCGTCAGCGGCAACGATGTGATTGAGTTCGGGATGCGTGCTTATGCGGATGTTGACGAGACCCGGCATGAAAGCGAAAGCTACATCGAGTTTAAATATATCGTTAGCGGAAACGATTATATGACCGGACTGAATCTGAATTTTTCAGGGATGAATGATATTATTGACGAGAATACAAACTTTTTGGAACTTGAGTGGAAAAATCAATTGCTTCGTCAGGAACAAAGCCTCAAAACAGAACGCAGTACCAGCACCATACATTATCGTTATGTGAGTGAAGATATGGGTGAATTGCCTGAAACCAAAGATGCCTCAGAATCGCTTAAAACCAGGATCAAATGGATCGCTTTTAAACAGCAGTTTTTTTCAAGCACACTGATTGCTCAGGATAATTTCATCAGTGGTGATATTAATTCCTTTGTACAGACTGAAATCACTGACGAGCGCTACCTGAAAACCATGACAGCCAATATCAGCATTCCTTATACTGCCGGACAGCAATATTCAGTTCCTCTGAGTCTTTATCTGGGTCCAACCAAGTACAACATCCTGAGGCAATACGATCTCAGATTGGAACGACAGATTCCTTTAGGCTGGAGTTTCTTTCTGCTTCAGGGTCTGAACCGTTATGCTGTTATTCCTGTCTTTAATTTTCTTGAGGGGTTCAACTTAAATTATGGAATTATCATTCTGATCCTTACGATTTTACTAAAAATCGTGTTATATCCGCTCACTTACAAGACTTATGTATCGCAGGCTAGAATGAGAGTTTTAAAGCCTGAGGTGGAGGAAATCAACAAAAAATTTCCAAAAAAGGAAGATGCCATGAAGAAGCAACAAGCCACCATGGCTTTGTACAAAAAAGCAGGTGTCAATCCCATGTCAGGTTGTGTGCCAACACTGATTCAGCTACCTATCCTCATTGCATTTTTCAGGTTTTTTCCATCCTCCATCGAACTACGTCAACAGTCATTCCTGTGGGCACACGATTTATCTACTTATGATTCAGTGCTCGATCTTCCGTTTGAGATTCCGTTTTATGGTGCACATGTAAGCCTTTTCACCCTGCTGATGGCCATTTCAACTCTGGCATATACGTATGTAAATAACAAAATGATGGACACCGGCTCAACCCAGATGCCTGGTATGAAAATGATGATGTACCTGATGCCTGTTATGTTCCTGGGATTTTTCAACAATTATTCGGCTGGATTGAGCTATTATTATATGCTTACCAACCTGATTACATTTGCCCAGATGTATCTGATCCGTCGTGTGATTGATGAGGAAAAGATTCGCAGGAAGATCATGGAAAACAAAAAGAAGCCTGTAAAAGTTTCAGGATTTCAGAAGCGACTGGAAGAAATGGCCAGGAAACGGGGTTATAAACCTTAACAGGAGGTTGAAGCATAATGTCATAAAACAGGGAATGTAATTTCAAAAACAGCTAAGGGAACTTAGTTACTGTAGCCGGATCAATGAGTAATTTTCTGCAGATCGTAATAATTTGCAGCAAGCCTGATACTTGAATCAGAAATTTATCTCTACCTTTGCACCCATTTTTGAAGGGTGTGTGATTTTTTCATAATATCCTTACAAACAAGCAATTAACTTAATTATTAACCCGGTTGCAACAGCAACCACAAAGTATTATTGAATGACTGAAGAAAAACAAATCAACGATGAATTGGAAAACAATCCATCGGCTGAAGAAAGGGTAACAGACGAAAATATCGCCGAAGCAAATCATTCGGCAAGCGAAGAATCCGTTGATGTTGCCGTAACCCCTCAAGAACCGCATGAAAACGAATATCAGACAGTAGTTGCTGATGAAAAAGAAAGCCCGGTAGCTGAAGTAGAAAAACCTGAAGTTGAAGAAACTGTCATCGAAAATCAAATTGTGACTGAAAAGCCTGCACAGGTTATCCTTACTGAAAAGAAACCCGAACCACCTGCGTTCGATTGGGATACCAACAGTAAAAAACATGAATCATATTCAAAAACAGAACGTGAACACCTCGAAAACATTTATGGCAAAACTCTTAGTTCGATTGCTGAACATGAAGTGATCAACGGAACCGTGGTCGCCATCAGCAATCGGGAAGTAGTGGTAAATATCGGCTTTAAGAGCGATGGTGTGATTCCACTAAATGAAGTTCGGTATAATCCTGACCTCAAAATTGGTGATAAAATAGAAGTATACGTTGAAAGTCAGGAAGATACAACAGGTCAATTGATGCTTTCTCACAGGAAAGCACGGACATTGCGTTCATGGGAACGTGTAAATGCGGCTTACGAAACCGACGAGATCATCAAAGGTTATGTAAAAAGCCGTACAAAAGGTGGTTTGATTGTGGATGTATTTGGTATCGAGGCCTTCCTGCCAGGTTCGCAGATAGACGTCAAACCTATACGCGATTACGATGTATATGTTGACAAGGTAATGGAATTTAAGGTCGTAAAAATCAATCATGAATATAAAAACGTGGTGGTTTCGCATAAGGCACTGATCGAAGATGAACTTGAACAACAAAGGGTTGAAATCATTGCCAGGCTCGAAAAAGGCCAGGTATTGGAAGGTATGGTCAAGAACATTACGTCCTATGGTGTCTTTGTTGACCTGGGTGGTGTTGATGGGCTTATTCACATCACCGACCTTTCATGGGGCCGCATCAACCATCCGAATGAAATAGTGGAGCTGGATCAGAAGATCAAAGTTGCCATACTCGATTTTGACGAAAATAAAAAACGTATTGCTTTGGGTCTTAAACAACTCACTCCTCATCCGTGGGATTCACTGGATCCTGAACTGAAAGTAGGTGACAAGGTGAAAGGCCGCGTGGTTGTATTAGCCGATTATGGTGCCTTTGTCGAAATTGCTCCGGGAGTGGAAGGTCTGATTCACGTTTCTGAAATGTCGTGGTCGCAACATTTACGCACGGCTCAGGATTTTATGAAAGTAGACAATGAAGTTGAAGCCGTCATCCTGACTTTAGACCGTGAAGAACGTAAAATGTCGTTAGGGATCAAACAATTGATTCCCGATCCATGGGAAAACATTCTCATCAAATATCCCATCAATTCCAAACACAAGGCTGTGGTTCGCAATTTTACCAACTTCGGGATTTTTGTTGAACTCGAAGAAGGGGTGGATGGTTTGATCCATATCAGTGATTTATCGTGGTCAAAGAAAATCAAGCATCCTGCAGAATTTACCAAGGTGGGAGAGGAGATGGAAGTAATTGTGCTCGATGTGGATGCTGAAAATCGCCGTCTCAGTCTTGGACATAAGCAGCTTGAAGAAAATCCCTGGGATGTTTTTGAAACCGTGTTCACTCCGGGTTCAGTGCATAAGGGAACAATCCTGGCACAGGCAGACAAAGGAATGATTGTAACTTTACCATACGGCGTTGAAGGATTTGCTCCGCTACGTCATCTGGCAAAGGAAGATAATACCACTCCCAAGGTTGATGAAACCCTTGAATTTAAGGTTATCGAGTTTTCAAAAGAAAATAAAAAGATCATTCTATCTCACAGCCGGGTTCATCAGGATGCACTTGCGGCAGAACGTAGCAAGGAAAAGGCTGAAGCAATCAGTGAAGAAGAATCCACCAGACGGGCTGTGCGACGGGTGAAAGAGAGTATTGAAAAAACAACCTTAGGCGATATTTCAGCCTTGGCCAAGATGAAATCTGACATGGAAGAAACTGAGAAGACCGACCGCAGGGCAAAAGCTGCCGAAAAGCTCAGAAAATACGAAGAGCAACAAAGTAAAGAAGAAAATAATGCTTAAACAGAATCCTTAACATTTTAAGCAAAAGTTCGTTTAGTCGGCCTGGAAAGCCGCTTCCATACCCGGAAGCGGCTTTTTTGTCGCATTGTTACTGAATTTGCTAAATTTGCCTCGGATATCAATTCTCTGATTATTACTATGATATTTTCAGTAACTATCCTGGGGAGCAACTCAGCTACTCCAATGTCTGGCAGGTATCCCACTGCTCAGGTTATTAATCATTTACATCGCCTTTTTCTGGCCGACTGTGGCGAAGGAACCCAGATGCAGTTACATAAATACAACATAAGATCAGGAAAAATCAATCATATTTTCATCAGTCATCTTCACGGTGATCATTTTTATGGTCTGATCGGACTGGTAACCACCTATCATTTATTCGGACGTGAGCAACCACTGCACATTTACGGACCTGATGGAATCCGCGAGATCATCGAAATTCAGTTACGTGCATCACAAACCACCCTTGTCTATCCATTGCATTTTCATGTGGTTGAAACTGAGTCAGCTACCTTGATTTATGAAGATGAATATCTGACTATTTCAACCATCCCGATGAAACACAGGATTCCTACCTGTGGTTATCTTTTCAGGGAAAAACCAGGGATTAAAAAAATGAAACCCGGTATTGTCAATCAACTTCAGATTCCGGTAGCTATGATTCCACTGATAAAGAACGGCCGGGATTTTACCGATGAAGCCGGAAACTTTTATAAAAATGAGGAGCTGACATGTGATCCGCAACCAATCCGTACCTACGCATTTTGTTCCGACACTTCTTACCAGGATTCTACTACTGATATTGTGGCAAATGCCGATTTGCTCTATCATGAAGCGACCTTCATGCACGATCGTTTCCATATGGCACAGGATAAATGCCATTCCACTACCATTGAGGCTGCTACTCTCGCAAAGAACGCGAAGGTAAAAAAACTGATTATCGGGCATTATTCAGCCCGATATGATGATCTTAATCCTTTGTTAGCCGAAGCACAGGGTATTTTCCCCGAAACCTGTCTGGCAACTGAGGGAACTGTATTTCATGTAGGCAGTTAACAGCAGCGTTTGTAGCAAGGCTTTGGTTTAAGTTCCCTAATTTATAAATTTGGTTTAAGGTGTATTTCCCCCTGCGTCAGAAATCCTTTAATTTCTTTAATAAAATACTGAATATCAGCAAAGGTTATAGCCATTTCACAATATGTGCTTCCGGAAATCTTTTTGAACCAGAAAAGCTGGTATAAAAGCACAGACACGTGAGACAATGTTGTCGCAATACCTGCACCGGTAATACCCCACGAAGGAATCAGGAGAAAGCCGGAACAAATGATCACCACAAATCCGATTGCCGAAGAAATGGTGTTGAATCGTGGGCGGCCTGTACCACTGAAATAGTGACTGAAAATATTGCAGGCTGCTACTGCAAGAATTCCGGGGCTCAGGAGGATGATGATAAATTTGATGTTTGTGAATTCGGCGCCAAATATCCAGGTGAAAACCGATTGGGGTAAAGCGAGTAAAACTGCCAACATGACAAAGGTACATAACAGAGTGATCTTCAAGAACAAAAGCGTGATTTGCCTGGCATATCCTGCATTTTCAGGTTCGTTGGAGATGCGCGCATATTGAACCAGCGCCATACTCTTGGCGATCAACCACATGCCCTCAGCCAGTTGCACGCCCACGGCAAACTTTCCAAGATCGGGTTTGCCGGTAAATTTTTCAAGAAAATAGTAGCTCAACCGGTAGTTGAAAAACTGGAAAATGTTGGCCATTTGCATCAGGCTCCCGTATTGAATAATAGGTTTTACAGTGTTGCCAACCATGCTGAGGTCGGTCATTACCAGGTCCAACCGGATGGCGGTCAAGCTTATAAGAAACGACAACAGATAGGCTGTGTAAAGTGCATAAATGTAGTAATCAATACTTATGCGACCCAAAACATACACAAACAGCAGAATGCAGCAAAAGATCAGCATGGTTTGCAACACACTGATAATATTGTAAAGTTTTATTCTTTCGCGGCCCAGTAAAATCATCATATTTACAGAGGTCCAGTTCGATATGAGTGATAGAAGCATGGTTTCATGCCTGAACTCAGGAGGAATGAGCCGCAACAGGAAGAGCAGGTTCGCACCTGCCGCTGCAACGATCAAAGCCCAGGCATAAGAAAGAATAAAAAGACTGAACACATTCTTTCGTGGAACCAGATAAACGAGGGCAGGTCCTCCCACAAAATTATTCACCAGTTGAATGAATGTAATCCCGAGTATGAGCAAAACGATAGTCCCATAACCTTCCGCACCAAAAACGCGTGCCGCAGTGGCTACCACTGCAAAACCCAGCAGGGCGTTCAAAAACCTGGAAAAAACGGTAATAGCTATTTTACGTAACAAGGGAGTGTGGGTATTGAGGAGAATTGGATGTTAAAATACTTATTTGAATTAGTTCCTGAGATAAGAAGCCCCATTTGCGTCAATGATGCATCCGGTAAGATATTCCGGAGCCTCCGAAGCCAGCCAGGCTACAATTCCGGCGATCTCTTCAGGTTGCGCTGCACGGTTCAGCGGGCTTTGGGCTTTGATATCAGCACCATGAGGTCCTTCGAGGGCATAGCGCGCCATGTCGGTTTCAACAAAACCAGGTGCAATGGTAAAAACGAGCACATTGTGCGGTGCGAGCGTTTTTGCCAGCGACTGCCCGAAAGAATTCAATCCGGCTTTGCTGGCGCCGTAGGCAAGCGCATTGGGTTCACCCCGAAAAGCCCCGCGGGAAGTGATATTGATGATCCGCCCGCCACCTTGCCTGATCATCATTTCGGAAAACAGATAAGACAAATGGGCTGGCCCGGTCAGATTCAGTGCCAGGGTCTGATCCCACACCTGCTGCCATTCGTTAAAATCCATTTCCGTCATGGGTTTTTCCATATACACGCCGGCGTTGTTTACGAGTAGATCGAGACGGTCATTTTTCATCTTTTCAAATAAATCAACCAATGCTACGGCATCCGAAAGATCTGCCTGAACAAGTGTATGGCCTGCACCAGGCAATTGGTTCATCAGCATTTCTGCCGCGTGTTGGTCTTTGTTATAATGTATTACTACCTGTGCTCCATACTCAGCCAGCATCAGGGCAATGGCTCTGCCTATACCGCGTGAGGCGCCGGTTACGAGGCATTTCCGGCCGTTCATAATATTGCGATCCTGCATTGATAAAATTATAAAGGATTTTGCTGCGAAAATAATCAAAGTACCAAAACCCGGAAAGGATTCTGCGAGAAAGCCTTCATGCTGAAGAAAGCAAACAGAATATTACATCACCGGCTTCAGTTTGCGCTGGATAATTCCCTGCAACTGCCCGGTCTCCACTCTTTCCTGTTGCATGCTGTCGCGTTCGCGGATGGTTACAGTGTTATCCTCAAGGGTTTGATGATCGGCAGTAATACAGTAAGGGGTGCCGATGGCATCCTGGCGGCGGTAGCGGCGCCCGATGGAATCTTTTTCCTCGAAATAACAACGGTATTCATATTTAAGAACATCCATGATTTCGCGTGCTTTTTCGGGTAGTCCATCTTTGGCTACCAATGGCAGGATGGCAGCTTTTACGGGTGCTAATGCAGGAGGAATGCGCAAAACCACCCTTTCAGAACCGTCAGGAAGTTTTTCTTCCTCGTATGCATTGCTCAACACGGCGAAGAAAGTGCGGTCGAGTCCAATGGAAGTTTCAACCACATAGGGCACATAACTTTCGTTGAGTTCGGGATCGAAATACTGGATTTTTTTGCCTGAAAATTTCTGATGGGCACCCAGATCGAAATCGGTGCGCGAGTGTATGCCTTCGAGTTCTTTGAATCCAATAGGGAACTCAAATTCAATATCGCAGGCTGCGTTGGCATAGTGGGCAAGTTTTTCGTGATCGTGGTAGCGGTATTTTTGGGTTGGCAATCCCAGTGAGAGATGCCACTTCATACGAGCCTCCTTCCAGTACTGGTACCATTCCATTTCAGTTCCGGGTTTCACAAAATACTGCATCTCCATTTGCTCAAACTCACGCATGCGGAACACAAACTGGCGGGCAACAATTTCGTTTCGGAAAGCTTTCCCTATTTGTGCTATCCCAAATGGGATTTTCATTCTGGCTGATTTCTGCACGTTCAGGTAATTCACAAAAATGCCCTGGGCAGTTTCGGGCCTTAAATAAATGGTGTTGGTGCCTTCGCTGAGCGAACCGATTTGGGTAGAAAACATCAGGTTGAACTGACGCACATCTGTCCAATTGCGGCTGCCTGAAACCGGGCAAACGATTTCCAACTCTTCTATGAGTGTTTTGAGGCCGGTCATGTCTTCGCGGGTCATGGCATCATAAAGGCGTTTCTTGATGCTGTTTATTTTTTCTCTGTTTTCAAGAACCCGTGGGTTGGTATCAAGGAAAAGTTCACGGTTAAAGCTTTCGCCAAATCGTTTGGCAGCCTTTTCAGCTTCCTTGTCAATTTTTTCTTCGATTTTGGCAATATGTTCCTCAACCAGCACATCGGCGCGATAGCGTTTTTTCGAATCCTTGTTGTCGAGCATTGGATCGCTGAAGGCATCCACATGGCCCGAAGCCTTCCACACGGTAGGATGCATGAAAATGGCCGAATCCAGTCCGACAATATTTTCGTGGTGCTGTACCATTGATTTCCACCAGTGACTGGCGATGTTCTTTTTCAGCTCTACACCAAACGGGCCGTAATCATAAACAGCGCTGAGTCCGTCATAGATTTCACTCGATTGAAAAACAAACCCATACTCCTTGGCATGGGCAATGATTTTTTTTAAGGCGTCTTCATTTTTTATCATGGCGCAAAAGTAGAAAAATTATGGAATACCAATAGAAACCGTATGTCTGAGGGTTGCCATATCAGCAGGTTGGTAACGCTGACAAGTAATTTAGCCCTCATCTTGATGTTTTATAAGCCGAATGGCCGGCCAAAACTTCCCGGAGGTATTTTCCGGTAAAACTGTTTTGGCAGGCTGCAATGTCTTCGGGTGTGCCTTCAGCAATGATTTGTCCTCCATAGCGCCCACCTTCGGGTCCCAGGTCAATGATCCAGTCGGCATGTTTGATCACGTCCAGGTTGTGTTCAATCACGATCACTGTGTTATTGTTAAGAACCAATCGCCTGATGATAGCCAGCAACTTACTGATGTCGGCCATATGAAGACCGGTTGTGGGTTCGTCCATCACATACATATTACCTTTTTTATGAAGTTCCGAAGCCATTTTAATCCGCTGGGCTTCACCTCCCGAAAGTGTCGAAAGCGGTTGACCTGTCTGCAGATACCCAAGCCCCACTTCCACCAGTACAAGCAACCTTCTTCTGATTTCCGGCCGGTTAAAAAAATCTGCTGCCTGTTCGATGGTCATATTCAGCACATCCGAAATACTCCTTCCTTTCAGTTTGAGGGACAGCACCTCGGCCCTGTATCGTTGCCCCTGGCATTCATCGCAGAGGATGCGTATGGCATCCATAAAACTCATTTCCAACTCAAGGTAACCCTTTCCGTTGCATTTGGGGCAGGCACCTTCTGAGTTGAAGCTGAACAACGATGCGGAAGCCCCGGTTTCATGTTCAAATTCTTTTCTGATCAGGTCGAAAATCCCGATAAAGGTCAATGGAATGGACCGTACATTGGTTCCAACGGCACTTTGGTCAATGACAACCGCATCGGGAAAACGGTTTACAAAATATTGGTTGATAAGACTGCTCTTACCTGAACCTGCTACACCTGTTATACAGGTAAGCACGCCTTGCGGAATGCGGGTGCTCACATTTTTAAGGTTATTGATGCTCACATTATCGAGTGGAATGAATGTGGAAGCAGGTTTCCGGGTAAAGTTCACTGGCAGTGTCTGAGCTGACAAGAACCTGGCAGTAAGACTTTGCGTGGCATTGAACAATCCGCTGTATTCACCACTGTAAATAAGCTCGCCGCCTGCGGCTCCTGCACCTGGCCCGATATCAATGATCCAGTCAGCCGACCGGATTATTTCAGGATCATGCTCCACCACCAATACACTGTTTCCTTTATCGCGCAGTTTTTTCACCATTTCCACAAGTCGTCCCGTATCGCGGGGGTGCAGGCCGATGGATGGTTCGTCGAGGATGTACATGAGGTCAATGAGATCGCAGTCCAACTGTCGCGCCATTTTTACCCGCTGGCTTTCGCCACCCGATAAGGTAGAAACCGGCCGGCTCAGGCTTAGATATCCCACTCCGATATCAATCAAATGTTTAAGAATCTGCCGGATTTTAATAACCATTGGTTTTGCCACATGATTATCAAGGTTGCCGATGAAATCATACAGGTCGCTTAGCTCCATATCGAGAAGTTCGGCAATAGTTTTTTCGTTGAGCCTTACTGAAAGCGCCCGTTGGTTGAGTCGGGTGCCGTTGCATAAATCGCAGGGCAGATGAACAAAATACATCAGGAAGGCATTTTTCCGTGCTTCAGGAAGCTCATCCACGGTTTTGCTCAGATAGTAGCGTTCGATTTTCCGGATCACACCTACATAATCTTTCATATAAACTCCTCCGCCGTGTGCTTTTTCGAAAGGTATACCCTCGGCATACAGAAAATTTTTCAATTCTTCTGGTGTGAAATCTCTGAGTTTTTTATCCACATCAAAAAGCCTGATGCCCATGATCTCGCGCCAGTTCCAGCCTCCAACCCTGAAATCGGGATGGTTTACGGCACCTTCACGGATGGTTTTATCTTTCTCAATCAGATGGTCAACATTCACCCTGATTACTTTGCCCAGGCCGCTGCATTGGGGGCACATGCCTTCGGGATGGTTGAAACCAAAATAAAATGATGGGCCGATGAACGGAATTCCGGCACGCGAAAAAAGCAAACGCAGATAAGTGTTGATTTCGGTAGCAGTGCCCACGGTGCTTCGCAGGTTTTGCCCCATACGTTTCTGGTTGATGACAATGGCTGTCGAAATATTAGCGATTTCATCCACATCGGGGCGCGATAACTTTGGCATGCGTGCCCGAGCAAACGAGGAAAAAGTTTCAATTAACTGGCGTTGTGCTTCGGTATAAATGGTATCAAACACCAGTGACGACTTTCCGGAGCCGGAAACACCGGTAAAAACAACAACTTTATGCCTTGGAATGTCAACTGAAAGGTTTCTCAGGTTATGGGTATGGGCACCGCGAATCAGGATTTTCTTCCCGGTAGTCATAATATAAAATTTTTGGCAAAAGTATGGATTGAAGCGATAAAACCCCTGCCACATTCAACTGAGTTTTATCCATTACCACAATTATCCCGGCATTGCAGTCTTCCACCACTCCAACACTACGCCCTTCCGATACTCCATCAAATCCTTGTTTCAAAATTCAAAATCAGTTTTGGATATTTTATGTTTGATAAGGGATCAGAAAGAGATTTTCAAAGACATGTGAAAAGTTCTTCCAAAGGTACGGAACCCCCTGAAGGTATCCAGTTTGTGCGAGGAACCGTCTTCACCACGGGTGATATGTTCGCTTCCGCAGATATTTAGACAACTAAGCTGAACATTGGTTCTGAAATCACTTACCATAAAATCATAAGTCAGGAATAGGTCGCTCAAGCTGTAGGATGGTATCCTGAAAGGCTGGTCACGGTCAGCGGGATTGTTACGGCGGGCCGGGTCAAAATTTGCGTAAAGTCTGTCGAAGTACATCCATTCTACCGCTAGGTTGAAGTTGTCAAAAATCTGCCACGATGCGCTGAGGAAAAGTTGTGTTTGCGGTGCATCGCCTACTATCAGTCCTTTGGCATATACTTCGGTTGTTCCGGCAGGAGCCTGGTTGTCATCATACAATTGCGCAACCACATCATTTTGCCATTTCCAGTCACCCAGCGAAGCCGAAGCCCTGATTTGCAGTATTTGATTGATATTTGTCTGAAATTCAAGTTCCAGACCATTGTGCCAGGCATTCAGTCCGCGAACCAGCACACGGGTCATGCTCGAATCCGTAAGCTGTACATTTTCCTTTGAGAGAAGTGATTTATCCATCCAAAAAGTGCTGTATGCGTTGAAACGCAAGTTGCTGTGTCGGCTGTTGAATCCATAGCCAATCTCAGCGGCTGCAATTCTTTCATTTTTCAAATCGAGGGCCACAGCATTCGAGAAGTTCACGAAAACAAATTTGTGGTAAGTCTCCCTTGAATAAAACCCGACATTGACAAACGCATGGTGATTGTGATCGAAATGAAACATTGCACCGGATTTGAAGTCAAAACCTTTCCTGCTCACCATGGGGCTTTTTATGTCAGAAACATAATTGAAACGGTCTTCGCGCTGGTAGCGGGTGTTGGAAAGGGTACCGGCAAAAAATGCACTTCCCTGCCGGAAATCGTATTCCAGTTGTCCGAAAATACCTGTGTAATGTACCAGTGCTCCGTTATCCACTTTTATCACATCGCCTCTTTGCATGATTATCGGCCTGCCCGCTCTGCCTTCAATAGCCCGTGCATAATCTTCAATCCAAAACTGACCGCCCATCAGATTGTCAATTTCCTCGCTGAGCTGAGATTTAAAATTTCTGGTATGAATACCGGCTGTGAGTTTTAACCTGTCGCTGATTTTGTGGTTAAAATTACTCAATATCCCATACCAGTTATGAGAAGCAAGATAATTGGTGAGTATCACCTTGCTGTATCCGCTAAGCACTTCCCCGCCGGGTGTTGTATAAGTATCTTCGTGTGTTGAGTTCATAAGATAAATCCCGTCCCAGTCAATCTGATTGTTTTTGCGGATGGCAAAGGCTGGCGGGCTGTCGAAGGACTCGGTAAACCTTCCGCCGCCGAATCCATGGGAGTAATAGACGGAAGTAGCCAGGAAGGAGCGCTCTGAAATATTCCAGTAATGATTGAGTGCCAGTTGAGGTTTGTGATAGAAATTCTCGTTCACACTTACTACCTTCCCATTGAACATACCCCAGTTGGGATTGTATTTGTTGCCGAATCTGATATATTCATCATAGGTAAGCCCGTAGATTCTTTGTCCGTGCCTTTCGGGTGAACCAAGAGCGGTGAAGGTGAGTTTATGGTTCGAACCCCAATCTCGGCTTACTGAAAAGAAGTATGCCCATCCGTCAACATGCGTGGCATCGGCATAACCCGGTCCGGTCGTTCGTGATCCCAGGAATTGAAGAGCAAAACCATTTTCCATCAATCCGGAACCCAGGGAGATAATGCTGCGGCGGTTTCCATAACTCGTTAGCGTTTGTCTAAAGGATCCCCCTTTGCGTGCTTCGGTGGTTTTGGTGATAATGTTAATGGTTCCACCCACTGAATTGGTTGCGACTTTTGAAGCGCCCAACCCACGCTGTATCTGAATGGTTTGTGTGGCATCGGCCAATCCGGCCCAGTTCGACCAGTAAACCAGGCCATTTTCAATGCTACCAACAGGGATCCCATTAAGCAATAAAGCCACATTTTCCTGCTGAAATCCCCGTATGGTAACCCTGGCGTCACCGGTTCCGCCTCCTGTGGGAGTAGCATAAACGCCCGGAACCCGTCTCATGATCTCAGGATACTGTCGGTCTCCGCTCCTTTGTTCAATCTTTGAAGCAGGAATATTGGTGACTGCCACGGGAGTATGCCTTTCACCAGCCAGCGAGGCAATGATACTGATTTCCTCGAGCCCGATGGATTTTTCGACCAGGTGGATCACGCCAAGGTTCTGACTATTACCCTCAAAAATTCTGGAGGGAATTTCACGGGTTTCGTAAGAAATGTGACTGATGATAATCAGGTGCTTGCCAGGTGACAGGCTGAGGCTGAAAATGCCATTTTCATCCGATATAGTTCCAGTGTTTTTGCCTTGCGGAGTCACAGTAGCGCCGGCAACAGGCTGACCGTTCGTGCGGTCATGAATAATACCGGTAACAGTAGTCTGCGCATGCGCAAAGAAGCAAAAAAAACTTGAACAAATAACCAACAATCGTTTCATAGCTGATTTTGATAATGTTTTGGTTGGTATAAAAATGCCTGAAAACTTTGTCTTCAGGGCAACCTGCTCTCAGCAATGAAACAACTCCGGAATTCTGAAATATCCGGACAATTCCATCACATATTCTTCTTTCATCCAGACTTTTACTGTAGGTTCCGTGATTTCAACGGATCCGTCCCGTGTCATACGGGAGCCGCGGACTTTTACCGCCGGTCGGGAATTACACCCTGCCCTGAAGAAAATGCGGGGCAAAGATAGGATTAATGTGAAAAAGTGTTCGTGTATTCAGGTGATCAGGTGTTTAGATGTTTGCGTGCCTGCCTCGTGCGACAATGGAACTTATGGATTTTGGCTTTTCTGCCGCTTTGAATTTTTCAGGTGGTTGAAAGGCTTTAATACCTTAAAAGCTGTAATTTTAACGCACGTTTGTTTGAACCGCTTGTTTTAGATAAACCAAACTGACAATACAATGAAAAAAAGATTTTATCTAATTCATTACCTGCTTATTATTCATTTGGCCATAGCAGGACAGGTTCCTGTTAACTGGCAATCGCGCGGCATAGGAGGTGGAGGCGGACTATTTTCTCCCTCAATAAATCCGTTAAATACACAGGAATATTATGTTGCCTGCGATATGAGCGAATTGTTTCACACAACCGATTTCGGGCTTTCATACCAGGTAGTTGATTTCAGAAAATTGCAGGCAAGCAATCCCTCAAAAGTCTGGTTTACCGATCAACCGGGTTTGCTCTATTGTATCAATTACCGGACAGGAACCTTTTTGATTGCGAAAAGCACGGATAACGGTCTTACATGGCAAAATGTACCCGGACTGGAACCATGGGAATATGTGTATTCATTATTTGTGGATTATCATAATCCTCATATCCTGGTAACCAATTTTTGGTCAGCTATACTGGTTTCACTTGATGGGGGTAATACTTTCTCAACCATTCATCAAACCAATATCGGCCCCGGGGCACATTTGGCGGGTGTTTTTTTCAATTATCCTGACATTTATATCGGATTAAATGAAGGCCTTCTTGTTTCGCACAACGGAGGTCTGAATTTCAGCTTTGAAACCTATCCGGGAATGACTGAAGGACAAGGTTTCTACTCATTTGCAGGTGCCAAACAGAATGATACTGTCCGGCTTATGGGAACTACTATTGATATTGATGCATTCTGGAATGCCATGCCGGCATCACAGTGCTGGGAAACCGTTGATGATATTTACCGGATGGATTACGGAATGGGCAATTGGATCTCAGTAGGTGCAACCATCAACTGGGGCATTGATTATCCAATGCTGATTGCCATGGCCGAAAACAATATTCATACTGCTTATATTGGCGGTGGTGATGCCGGATCTTTCCCGATTATTTTGAAAACTACCAACGGTGGAGTCAACTGGCAGCATAGTTTTCTCACCTATAACAATCAGAATATTTATACCGGGTGGACAGGCTATCTTGGCGACAAAAACTGGTGGTATCCCGGTGTTGTACTTGGCCTGGATGTGTCACGCTTCAATGCTGACACCATTGTTTTTTCAGATCTGATGTCGGTTCACAAATCCGGCAGTGGCGGCACTACATGGCATCAGGCCTACACCGCTCCTTCCTGCCAGCACCCGCCCGGCAGTCCTTCGCCAAAAAAACAGAACTACCTGAGTGTCGGCATTGAAAACACCAGTGCTTGGAGCCTGGTTTGGATAGACGAATATAATATATTTGCCGGCTTTTCCGACATCAGCGGAATCAAAAGTACGGACGGTGGCCTGAAATGGAGTTTCGACTACACAGGACATGACCAGAACACAATGTATTGGGTCGGAAAACATCCGGAAAACGGTAACCTTTATGCCGCCACTTCTACGGTTCACGATATTTATCAGACCACGCATGTGAGCGATGCACAAATAGAACAACCCGGCTCTGGTGGTAAAATGATCTTTTCAGAAAATGGAGGCGAGCATTGGCAAACCCTTCACGACTTCGGGATGCCGGTTTACTATTTCGCTTTCGATCCTGGAAATCCTGAGCGAATTTATGCATCGGCAATAAATTATTCCCTTGGAACAGGAGGGATTTGGAAAACTGAAAACGTAACATCCGGAGCGAATTCAACCTGGACGAAACTATCTGACCCTCCACGCACTGAAGGGCATCCGGCCACCATCGTTGTTTTAAGCGACGGCAAAGTGCTGACATCCTGGTCTGCCCGGCAGGATGCTTCAGGAGCATTTACACCCAGTTCGGGAGTTTTTCTGTTTGATCCGGCCTCAGATTCATGGCAGGATCTATCGCATCCTAACATGTACTACTGGACAAAAGACATCGTTGTTGATCCTGATGACCCTGACCAAAACATCTGGTATGCCTCCGTATGGAGTGGCTGGGGCGGCCCGGCAAACAACAAAGGTGGTATATACCGCACCCGCAACCGCGGTCAAACCTGGACAAGGATATGGGATACACACCGGGTGGAATCATGCGCATTCAATCCACTGAATCCCGGACAATTATTCGCAACAACGGAATGGCAGGGGCTTTGGATTTCGAACAACATCAATGATGCAACGCCTGTTTTTGAAGAAGTTGAAAATTTCTACTTTATGCATCCTTTTCGGGTGTTTTTTAATCCATTCAGATTGAATGAATTGTGGATAAGTAGTTTTGGAAACGGATTGAAAACAGCCTTCATGTCTAAACACCCCCATACACTTGATTTAGAGAACCAGGCTTTC
>CAYQRU010000007.1:0-43802 GCA_964419945.1 uncultured Bacteroidales bacterium
CTAAATCTCTAATATTTCAAAGAACTTTTTAAGATTTTAATGGGACAGTAATGACCTTAAATTTCAAATCATTTTGAAGCAGGTTAGCATGCAACAAATCCGCAATCCCTGGTTTTCAGATTGCACGACCGATGCCATTAATAAAATCTTTCATGCCATCAATATTTGAAATATTACCTTTGCATGCGATATACAGGTTTTGCATGTTGGAATTCATGAAGCACAACAATTTTTGAATTTCACGCGCTTATACTTCTATGTGGCTGAAAATGAATCCTTAATTAAATATTTGGATTGGAGCATGGAAAAAAGAAGCTTACACAACCAAACTGGAAAATTACTTATCAGAATACTTGAAAATTCCTTGCATTAATAGTGTTATAAAGTATCATACAGGCCTTTCAACTCAGATTTTCAAGAACATGGTCGTCCTTGCAAAGATTTACGAACGCCTTCATTACACTGCCGGCAACTTATATTTTAATAATAAACCTGCCGGCTACATTGCAGTGCTTCAACCTTTTGGAGGTTCACTTGCACAAGGCACCAACGACAAAGCCGGTGGAGAATTTAACCTGATCAGATGGATCAGTCCCCGGATCATTACAGAAACTTTCTTACCTGCAAAAGATTACAGATGCGTATATATGATAAACAGTTAATAATTGCAATGGATATGAATAAACAATTGATAATGAAAAGGTTAGGGATATTTGAAGATAACAGGGGTGCATGTACCGGCACAAAATGGCTTGACACAGCAGGGCAGAAGACAAGTTCTGTATCTCCCATTGATGGTAAGGTAATAGCAAATATTATCAATGCGTCTGTTGACGATTTTGAACAGATCATGCAAATTGCACAGCAAGCATTTCTGGAATGGAGAACATGGCCTGCGCCTAAAAGAGGAGAAGTAGTAAGACAAATCGGAGAAGCATTACGAAATAGTAAAGAAGATTTGGGATATCTTGTCACCCTCGAGATGGGAAAGATTTACCAGGAATCGCTTGGGGAGGTACAGGAAATGATTGACATTTGTGATTTTGCGGTGGGACAGTCACGGTTGTTAAATGGTTTTACCATGCATTCCGAACGAAAAGAACACAGGATGTATGATCAGTACCATCCTTTGGGTATTATAGGTTTGATCACGTCTTTCAACTTTCCGGTTGCTGTTTGGGCCTGGAATAGTATGATTGCTGCAATTGCAGGTGATGTAGTAGTTTGGAAACCCAGTTCAAAAACTCCTTTGACAGCCATTGCAGTGCAGAACATCATTGCCGATACACTGGTGAAAAATAATGTTCCGGAAGGGGTGTTCAATATGATCATTGCTAAATCTTCAGTAATGGGCGATAATTTTGCTGCAGACAAAAGAATTCCGCTGTTCTCCGTAACAGGTTCAACAGTTGTTGGCCAGCGAATCAATGCAATAGTTGGCAAGAGGCTTGGTAAAACTATTATGGAACTGGGTGGGAACAACGCTGTGATCATCTCTGAACATGCCAACCTTGAAATGGCAATGAAGTCTGTGGTTTTTGGCGCTGTGGGAACAGCCGGGCAACGCTGTACAACCACCAGAAGGTTGATAATCCATGAAAGTATTTATAGTAATGTAAAAGATAAACTAATTGCAGCGTATCAGAGCGTAGCAGAAAAAATCGGAAATCCGTTCGATGAAAATATACTCGTCGGGCCTATGATAGACACTTCTGCAGTCGAAGCATTTAAACATGCACTGCTTCAAGCTGAAAAAGAAGGAGGAAAAATCATCTATGGAGGAGAAGTTCTTAATGGCGAAAAATACAGTAGTGATCTATATGTTATACCAGCGCTTGTTGAAGCCGAAAACCACTACGGCATTGTCCGGGAAGAAACCTTTGCACCAATTTTATACTTAATGAAATATCAAACTATTGATGAGGCTATCCGGTTAAATAATGACGTGCCGCAAGGTTTATCATCCTCCATTTTTACACAAAACCTGACTGAAGCTGAGAAGTTCCTCTCAGAAGCAGGATCAGACTGCGGAATTGCCAATGTGAATATCGGTACTTCAGGTGCTGAAATTGGCGGCGCTTTTGGTGGTGAAAAAGATACGGGTGGCGGACGGGAATCCGGTTCCGATTCCTGGAAGACATATATGAGAAGACAGACAAACACAATTAATTATAGTTCCGAACTACCTTTAGCACAGGGTATCAGATTCGGTTTTTAGAGAACCCGAACGCTTGATTATCTGATACATCATGAATTTTGATAAGTTACATTTACCATTTTGCATATGGCAGATAATCCTGGTATATTGAGTATTAATCATTTATGAATCAATTATATACTCAGGATAAATACCTGGAAATATCAAAACCATCAGATTCAATGCATAATGTGTATGATTACAGAAAACCGGAAGAAACTGGAAAGGATGTGATTAAATGGATCTTATAATCAGTAGTTGCTGTCAGTGACGCAAGTAATATCAGCTAAATTGGAACAATCGCCTTACAGAAATTTTTCTATGAAAATATTTATCTTTGAATCTACACAGAAGTTAAGTACCAGACAGAACCGGATTTTAATAAATGGCATATGGCACAGTTGGTAATATGTTTGTTTTGTGCTTATTATCATTTTTTACCATATAAGTTTCGTTGTTGGTATCAGGCCTGCAATCTTTAATCTGCACATTATCACAATGATACATTGGTCTGCTATGAATTTCAGGTAAAAAGAAGTTTTTTGATCATTGAGTATACAGGAGAGAATTTTTGGAAAAATTATATGGTGAATTGGTTTGGCAAAGAATTGATTCATAAATGGGAGCAATATGTTGAGATCATTCAGATGGAATCAGTTCAGGTTAAGATAATAGTGAGATATGCAGAAATGCAGTCCTTGATAAACCGACAATAGTCTTCTCTCATGGTATAGCCGGGTATGCCAGAATTTTATCATCATTTTTAATTCCTTTATATGAAAAAGGATACAATATAGTCGCACCTGACCTGGAGGGGTTTGGATATAATGACAGATAGAAGGGAGATTTTACATGGGATATACATTTGCAAAACCTGAAAGATACAGTAGATTTTGCAAGATCCGTTTTTAATGGTAAAATATATTTAGGTGGTGCCAGTATGGGCGGCCCTTTGGCTTATGCAACTGATTCGCGGTATAATTGTGCTGATGGATTGATTTGTTGGTGTTTATGGGATTTTTCTGACATAGAATTCATAATAAAAGAAACCAACACCAAAAGGCTGACCTATCAAGTTGTACCTTTACTCAGGCTCTCGTCTTCACTATTTGGCAAGTATAAAATAAAAACTTATCATTTGATTTCATACGACGCTCTGACTGATTGTATGGAACTTAACAACCTGTTAAAAAGTGATCCACTGGCAGGAACCTTAATCAGTTTAAGAGGAGCCGTCAGTCTGGTAATACAATCAAAACCTGACCTGAAATACAAGGATTACATAAAGCCAGTATTGGTGTGTCAGTCAGAACAGGACAGGATGACTCCAGACAATTACACCAAAAACACATTTAAGAGATTAAAATCATTAAAAAAGAGTATTGCAGCATTGATGGAGCTCATTTCCCGACAGATAATCAGTCATATGCTAAATGGGCTGATTGTGTTGAAAGATTTCTAAAAAAGAGTGAAGAATAAGGTACCGATGTTTTTCAATCAGTCAAACATCTGAGCAAGACCTAAAGCACAGGCATGTGAAAATCGCTGAATGAGCTGTGATAAGGCAAAAATCATACAGCATATCAAATCCGGCAATAATATCTGAACTGCTTACTGGGTGTTCTATTATTATTAAGGAAAAATGGGTTGAAACATCCTGGTGTTAAGCTGAATTCTCAAGCTTGTTATTCAGTCAGGTTCCGGATAATAATCACATCAGTCCGCTTAAATGGTAACTGTGTCATTGAACGTCCATGTCGTTTTTACCTGTTCCCCATTTTATCAACAATTTTCTCTGCTTCAAGCCAAAGGTTCAGGCATAGCTGATGAATGTTGTTCGGCAATCAGCCATTCATTACCAGATTTACGGTATATGAAAGTATATCGCGCCTGCACTTTTTCCCAGCAATCATTCCTGAATAATGAAAAAGTGTAAATACCCGAATTGATGATAATTTCACCAAAATACCTGATGTTCAACTCATCAATTATGGCAGCAGGTTTGAATTGGAGGAATAGCCTGAAATAATCTGTTATTTCTTTCCTGTTATGCCTGATTCTATTTGAAACTGTTGGGAGCAGGATCGCATCGTCAGCATAAAGTGCTGCTACCCTGTCAGGGTTGCCGGTTTGCAGTGCGGCATTCCACCGGTTAAAAAGCTCTTTTACAGCATTATCAGAATCAAAATTATGAGCTTTTCCGGTACTCTCAGCTTTCTGAATGATGGTGTCGTTTGAATTCATTGGATACATCCTCATGTCTTTAATTTACTTTACGCTTTTATGAAAACATTATTTAATCTTTAACAAAAGTTTCGGGAAAAAGTTAACAATGAATCACTTCGGGAAGTAGAATTGAACAGATTTAATTAGATACCAACAAACTGATTTGAATCAGGGAAAAATCATGCTACTTTCGCAACTTATTAATTATTGAGCCATTAACGATTTTTACAGCACAAACACATGATTGCAATTCCAGCACCTGCCGCTGTGGCTGCAGCATTTATGAACCGCTGTGGCCTGTTGCATCGCCCGTTTTTGTTTATCATTGATTTCATGATGCAGCGACCGCGGGTCATTCCGTTGGATGAACTGGATCCGGAAAAAATTCTTTATGACATTCAGGGTAAAACAAACGCCGTTAAAGAAAATTTTTCCGAATTCAGGAACTACATTTTTCAAAAACACCCTCCTGCCTTTGCCGATTATAAAAAGGCTTACGGTATTGTGCAACAACACCTGCTTCATGGCAACTCCTATCTCCTTAACCTTACACTACCAACACGGATCGAAACTGATCTCAGCATGAAGGAGATTTTCTACCGCAGCCATGCAGCATACAGATTATGGTTCAATGATCAGTTTGTGGTTTTTTCGCCGGAACTTTTTGTAAGAATTACCGATGGCCGGATCGAAGCACAACCCATGAAAGGAACAATTGATGCTTCCATCCCTGAAGCTGAAAACATCATTCTCTCCGATCCGAAAGAGACCGCCGAACACAACACCATTGTTGATCTTATACGCAACGATCTGAACAGGATCGCACTGAATGTAAGGATTGAAAGGTTCAGGTTCATCACGCCTGTTTTTACACGTGACAAAACCCTTCTCCAGGTAAGTTCTTCCATCGCCGGAGATCTCGCACAAGGCTACCCTGAACATATCGGTGATTTGATTTTCAGCTTATTGCCTGCCGGAAGTATCAGCGGGGCGCCAAAGAAAAAAACTGTTGAGATCATCCTCGAAGCCGAAAAGTACGAGCGGGGCTATTATACCGGGATTTTTGGAATTTTTGATGGCAACAACGTCGATAGTGGCGTAATGATCAGATTCATAGAAAATATCAATGGAAACCTCTGGTTTAAGAGCGGAGGTGGTATAACGGTGAACAGCCGCTGCAAAGATGAATACCTCGAACTTGTGGACAAGGTTTATGTTCCTTTCCGTTAGAAAAGTATTATCCAAAAACCACTTTATATGCTACAAAATCATGACTAAAAAGGCAATATTGTCCAAATAAATATACCCGTAAAAGGTAGCGAACTTTTTTACATCGCACTTTTTTGTGTTATGAAATACTTTAATTTTGAGCCTTCATAAAATACCCGGCTCCTGACATGATGTTTTAAACTCTTAAAACCCTGAATATGTTAGAATTTCAGAAAAAACTCACCAATTTCTTTTATTCCATTCTCGCGCTTCCTGCCACTGCTGTAGGATTTGCACTTTCTACCCAGATTGCAGCCCTGAGCTGGATCTTATCAAAAAAATATGGCCTTGATATTCATGAAGTGGCCTTTGTCTGGCTGGCAGGTCCGGTAGCCGGCATTTTCGGACAGGTAATCGTGGGTCTTATCAGCGATAATGTCTGGTTCATGGGAGGGCGCAGGCGGCCCTTTATCATGATCGGAGGTATTGTAAGTACGGTCGCGTTTCTGGCGCTTCCACATATTCAGGGTATTTCGAAGATCACAGGCATAGGCGATATCACCATCATTGCCTCCCTTATCGCACTGTTTCTCGATTTATCGGTAAATGTTACATTTAATCCGGCACGTTCCATCATCGCCGACCTGACCCCGGAAGGCAAACGCAGAACGGCAGGATATGTCTGGATGCAGATCATTTCGGGCTTTTTTGGTGTATTTGCCTATTTCCTCAGTATGGTTTTTGGAAATGAAAAACTACTTTATATTGCCGCAGTGTTGGTGTTTATCATGGCAGTATTTCCTATCCTGCTGATTGAGGAAACCAAAGACCTGAAAACTGCAAAGGGAACGCAGGAAGAAAAATACGGAGTACTTCAGATCTTCAAAGAAATTTTTCCTTTATACGGATTCCTTGTTTTTGGTATTTACAGTGTTTTCAACCACTTCTTCGATAGCCTGACACCCATCCACAACACACTGCTGATATCTGCCCTTGTGTACTCGGTGATTATTGGCATTTTCAGCATACTGAAGGGAATGAAGAAATCCTCGAACAACAACGAATTTCATAAAATCATGCTTGCACATTCGTTCACCTGGGTGGCATTTCAGAGCATGTTTATCATGTCAGGCTTTTTCATCGAAAACCGTATTCTGCCAAATATTGAACTTTCAGGCGTCATAGCAAACTGGTTTGCTGAGCAACTGACCGGAGTTGCCCAGACTGCAGATTCATCCATTGGCAACATAGTTTCGTTAGGCTTTCTGATCCTGAACTTCATCGGAGCCTTGTTTCCCATTGCCTTACAGTCAATTGCAAAAAAAATCGGAAGGGTTCGCACCTATATCCTCGCACTGTCATTTTCTGCCATCGGCTATTTCTACATTGCCTTCCTCGGAAAAATTGAAACCGACTTTTACCTTGGAATGTTTCTGGCAGGTATTGGTTGGTCAGCCGTAATTTCGATCGTTTTTGCAATCATGAGCGAACGTGTAAATCCTGCAAAAATGGGTCTTTTTATGGGTGTTTTTAACCTCGCTGTCGTGCTGCCACAAATGATGAGCAACGGTGTGGCACACGTGATAAAACAAACCGGAAATTTTCAGTTGCTATACATTCTTTGTGGGCTGTTTATTACTACATCCGTGATTTTCTGGATGTTTGTAAGAGAACCTGGAGCACGGGAAGAAAGCTCTGGCAACATTCCTGTTAGTTCAGGTCACTGATTTTAATATCCACTTAACTCATATACAATTTATTACTTACTTAACTCATGTATACAATTATGAAAAAAGTCATTCAAACTCCACAGGCTCCCAAAGCCGTCGGTCCTTACAGCCAGGCCATTGAATTTAACAATATGTTGTTCATTTCGGGTCAGATCCCTATTGATCCGGCCACAGGTCAGGTGGTTGAAGCCGACATCAGGGTTCAAACCCGCCAGGTGATGGAAAACATCAAAGCCATTCTTGAGACTGCAGGATATACCCTTACCAATGTTGTAAAATCAACCTGCCTGCTGAGTACTATGGATAATTTTGCGGCCATGAACGAAGTATATGCCTCGTATTATCAGGCTGATCCGCCTGCCCGTGCGGCTTACGGCGTCGTAAAACTACCTCTTGGAGTTTTGATTGAGATTGAAACCATCGCCTGTAAATAATCTCTGCTTCCCTTGCCTAATCCTCACCAACTCTGTTGGTATTGTAAAATCCGTCAAGGTCAACAAATAATGAACACGGAGAAGATTAAAAATCATATTTCTGAAAATACATTCCATCTATGAAAAAACCTCTGCTTACTCTCAGCCTCTTATTTATCCTGCTTCGCCTCACTGCCATAGAAGGCATGTGGCTGCCGATGCTGCTGCAGCAACTCAATGAAAAAGAAATGCAGCAGATGGGACTTCGCCTTACAGCAGAAGATATTTACTCGGTCAATAATAGCAGCCTGAAAGATGCCATCGTGATTTTTGGTCGGGGCTGCACGGCAGAAATTATTTCCCCGGAGGGCCTGATCCTGACCAATCACCATTGTGGTTTTGGCGCCATCCAGCGGCTCAGTTCGCTTGAAAACGATTATCTGACAGATGGTTTCTGGGCAATGAACCGCACCGAAGAATTACGCAATCCCGGACTGACGGTAACACTGATGATCAGGATGGAAGATGTTACAGGGCAGGTACTGCAGGGAGTAAGCGACAATATCAGCGAAAGCATGCGTGATTCACTGATACGGGACAATATTAGAACCATTGAAAAAGTAGCTGCCGACACCAGTGGTTATGATGTTCAGATCAGGCCTTTTTATTATGGCAATGAATATTATATCTTTTTTACCGAAACTTTTCGCGACATCAGGCTTGTGGGAGCTCCTCCTTCCAATATCGGGAAGTTTGGTGGTGACACCGACAACTGGATGTGGCCCCGGCATACGGGTGATTTTTCACTGTTCCGCATTTATGCCGGCAAAGACAATAAACCCGCTGATTTTTCGCCCGAAAACGTTCCTTATCAGCCAAAATATTACTTTCCGGTTTCCCTGAAAGGGGTCGAAAAAGATGATTTTACCTTTGTTTTCGGTTATCCCGGGCGCACCCAGCAATACCTCCCGGCTGTAGCGGTGGACGGTATTGTAAATGTTACCAATCCGGTGGCCGTAAAACTACGTGAGCGTCGTCTCGATATCATGCTCGCATCCATGAATGAAAGTCCACTGACCCGTCTGCAATATGCTGATAAATATGCAGGTATTGCGAATGGCTGGAAAAAAATGATCGGTGAAAACCGGGGCATCAAACGCATGAATTCCATTGACATAAAAAAGGCACGCGAACAGGAATTTGTGGACTGGTCAGCCTCTCAGCAGGATTATCGGCAAAAATACGGGGGACTGATCCCTGCTTTTGAAAAAATATACGAAGAATATATCCCTCTCAACCTGGCCCGTACCTACCTGGCAGAAGCCGGTTTTGGTATTGAAATAGTAAGGTTTGCCAATCAGTTTAACGACTTGGTGCGCTTGAGTAAAACGAAGAATGCGGTTAACGGTGAAGTGGAAAATCTGATTAATACCTTGTTGTCTTCAGTCAGCAGCTTTTTCAGGAATTATAATGCTTCCATTGATGAAAAAGTAATGACCGAAATGCTGCAGATGTATTATTCCGGACTCGATAAAGCATATCATCCGGCCATTTTATCTGATTTGCACGACGAAAACAAAGGTAATTTTGAAGTTTTTAGCAGGCAAGTATTTGAAAAATCTATTTTCTCCCGTCAGGAACGTTTAATTTCTTTGTTAAATAATTACAAATTAAGAGATTACAGGAGAATTGAAAAAGACCCTGTTTTCAGGCTCGCCAACGGTCTTGCCGGTCATCTGAGAAATAATATCGTCGGTCCGATGCAGGCCTTTGAGCGTGGCCTCGACAGCCTGCAACGCATGTATGTCCGGGGATTGATGGAGATGCAACCGGAACGCCGGTTTTACCCGGATGCCAATTTCACCCTGCGTATTACTTATGGGAAGGTGGACGATTACCTCCCGATGGATGCTGTGCACTACACTCATTATACCAGCATCGAAGGCATCATGGAAAAGGAAAATCCTGATGTCTATGATTATGTAGTGGAAGACAAACTGAAAGAACTTTACCGTGACCGCGATTATGGCCGTTATGCTGATAAAGATGGCAACCTGAGGGTATGCTTTATTGCATCGAATCACACTACAGGGGGAAACTCAGGCAGCCCGGTGCTGAATGCCGACGGACATCTTGTTGGTATCAATTTCGACCGCAACTGGGAAGGAACCATGAGCGACCTGATGTACGACCCCGATATGTGCCGGAATATTTCTCTCGATATCCGCTATTGCCTGTTTATCGTAGAAAAATTTGCCGGCGCAGGACACCTGATCAATGAGATGAGGATCATTGAATAAGAAGATGGCCATGATCAAATTTGCATAGTCGCGCACACCTGTATCATAAATGCCCGGGTTAAGAAGTTGTATTGATTTAATCTTAGTCGACCATTGATGAAACACTCATAAAATTATCTTTTTTTATAAGTTTTTCATTATATCCCGGATAAGGATTGGACTTCACCTGATTAAATTCCATGAAACCACAAAAAAAAGCATACTGGAATAACCTCATCGAACTTTTTACTACTTTTATACCATCAAAATTCATTATTCACCATTAAACCTACAGCTATGTCTTCAAAAGGAGTTGATTACTACAAACAAGCTGCGATGCGTTCAGCAAAGTGGCACGCAGAGAACATTCTTAAAATGAAGCAATGCCGCTTCGATACCATTGCGGTTCATGGAATTTACTCCATGCAGGAATCGCTCGATTTTAACCAGGGCTCTATCATTGAGCCGATTTATATGTCCACTTCACAGGCTTACCGCGATTCAGATGAAATGGAAGCCGCTCTGGCTTATGAAATACCTACCTGGTGTTATTCACGTATTGCCAATCCAAGCATGTATTACCTGGAAGGAGTGTTGGCATTGCTGGAGAGCTACGGTGCCGGTGTTGATGCTTCATGTATTGCTACCGCCTCCGGCATGGCTGCTATTCAAAGTACTACCGATCAATTCCTTGTGGAAGATCCAAAACGCCCCGGAGCTCCGATGAATTTTGTTGCTACCTGTCAGGTATATGGAGGTACATTCCAGCAATTTGCCATGCGCAAGGAAAAAGAACGCAATATCGAATGGCGGAGGATCATCAATAGTGCTGACATTAATGAATGGGAATCGAAAATTGATAAAAATACCCGTTTCCTCTATGGAGAAATGCCAAGCAATCCCTCTCAGGCATTTTTCGATATCAAAAAAGTAATTGATCTGGCTCATAAATATGGAATCCCCGCAATTTTTGACACTACCGTCGCCACCCCCGCCTTACTCAGGCCATTGGAATATGGTGCTGATATTGTTGTTCAATCCGTTACAAAATCGTTAAGCACCAGCGGATTTTCTATTGCAGGCGCTATCATCGCACGTAAAAACATCACCTCCAACATTGATAATCCTGAAATGAAGGCCGATTTTTGCGCTTACCTCAAGCAACTTCCCAACCGCGATAATGGCCCCAATATTTCGCCCATGAATGCTATCCTGGCACTGAATGATATCCGCACCATCCGCCACCGTATGGATATTGCCAGCCGCAGCACCATGAAAGTGGCTAAGTTCCTGAAACAGCACAAACACATCGAAGGCGTTGATTATCTCGGTTTGGAGGAACATCCCCTGCATCTGCTTGCAAAGAAATATCTTTTCCTTGTTGACGCCGAGTACGACGATCAGTATGGTTCGCCACAAAATCGTTATGGTCACCTGATGTCGTTCAGAGTTAAAGGTGGTGCAGCCAACACACGTATGGTATTCGATGCTTTCCAGCGTATCTGGCGTGCCACTGACCTGGGGCGCGTTAAATCGGTGGCTACCATTCCTGCCATTTCTACTCATTCGCAACAGGGTGAAGAAGGCCGTAAGATTGCCAATATTCCTCAGAACCTTATCCGCCTGTGTGTTGGTCTGGAGCATCCCGATGATGTGATTGCCGACCTCGACCAATCACTTTCCACGCTCGATGGCAAAAAAATCATCATGACCTTTCCGGAATTTTCTGCAGGAGGTGCTTCATCAGCAAAAATCGGTTAATTGTTGTATGAACCCTATCCGATATTATTCCACAAACCTGAAAGCTGAGCTTGTTTCATTCGGCGAGGCATTGTTACAGGGACAAGCTCCTGATCGCGGATTATACATGCCCGATCGTATCCCCCGGATCACCATGCAACGGATGGAAGAGTTTGCAGATATAACATACAAGGAGATTGCATTTTACATTCTTCACGAATTCCTGAAGGATGAAATCCCTGAAGTAATCCTGCGTATCCTTGTAAACGATGCCTACAATTATCCTGTCCCTCTTGAACATGTGTATGACCGCAATTATGTGATGCGTCTCGATCAGGGGCCAACCGCGTCCTTCAAGGATTTTGCCGCGCGCATGATGGGGCGACTGATGAACCATTTTCTTGAAAAGAACAAACGGGAACTGCTGATCCTCACGGCAACATCCGGCGACACCGGCAGCGCTATAGCCAATGCCTTTTACGGTCTCAACAACATCAGGGTGCTGATCTTATTCCCCAAAAAGGAAGTTACAGACCGTCAACGCAAACAAATGACCACACTGGGAAAGAATGTAGGTGTGATTGCAATTGATGGTAAATTCGACGATTGTCAGGCCATGGTCAAACAGGCTTTTGCCGACCCTGATCTGGCAAGTATGAACCTTTCATCGGCCAACTCAATCAACATTGGAAGACTGCTACCGCAGTCGGTATATTATTTCTACGCCTGGGCAAAACTGCGGAAAAGCCTGGATGATGCACCGGTTTTTATTGTTCCATCCGGAAACTTCGGAGATATGATGGGTGGCATGATTGCAAAAAATATGGGCCTTCCGGTCAAACGGATGGTCATAGCCGTCAACGAAAACGATGAGTTCCCCACTTTTCTGAACACCGGTCTGTATAACAAAATAGAACCTTCTGTGAATTGTCTTTCAAGTGCGATGAATGTTGGCCACCCAAGCAACCTGTCGAGACTGGTGGCACTTTACCACGGCATGATGGATGAAAAAGGGGTGATACACAAGGCGCCCGGTATGAAACAGATGTGTAAAGACATATTCTCAGTATCCGTTACAGATGCCGAAACTATTAATATCATCAGCGACGCCTGGCATAAATACCGCTTGTTGCTGGAACCTCATGGAGCAGTTGGCTGGGCCGGATTGCAGCATTATCTGAAACAGAACGATACACACAATCAGGATAGACTTTATGTAGTACTCGAAACAGCGCATCCGGCAAAATTCCCGGAGCAAATCCAGGAAATCCTGAAGTTCGATCCTGAACTTCCACCCAGCCTTCAGGGGCTTGAGGACAAACAAGAGTATTTTAGCCAACTTGAAAATAATTATGCGGCGTTTAAAAAGTACCTGCTGGAAGAGTTATGATGTAGTGGTTTGCAGTCATTTATAAACAACAATATTCAAAATGAATGATTAAAACAGTGTAATGCATCATAATATATTGACACACATATTAATACATGCTATTGTCCTGATAGTGCTGGCATCAGCAACTATTTATCCATTCATACCAGGAGAGTACGACCGGCTTGCAATGCCTTTATCCACACTTATACAAGGTTTTGGAATAATAGGTTTGCTGCATTCTGTATTGGGATTATTCTGGCTGCTAATCCCTCGCAAATACAGGTTCTTTGCAAAATTATCTCTGTTTCTGGCTTTTTTATTAACAATGGTTTTTACATTCATTGCCTGTCTGATTGCAGGTTTGCTATTCGGCATCATCATACTTGTTCTTTTGGTATTGATATTCTTTATTTCAAAAAAGAGACTGTATGAGTCAATTTATACGGAATCATTTTCATTTGTTCCGGTTTACCTGCTTTCATTGCCACTTTCGGTCCTGATAATTCAGCTATTCATTGCTGAACCGATAACCAATTGGAGCAGAAACAGAACGATTGCTGGAGCTGATGCATTGATCCGAGACATTGAATCTTTTAGCACGAAAAACGGATATTACCCAAAGACGCTTCAGGCAATGTATGATGATTACAGTTCGCAAACAGTTGGTGTTGAGAAGTTTCATTACCTGCCTTTTGGCGGATCGTATAATATTTCTTTTGAGCAACCAAGGTTTTTATTGGATATAATCGGTACGAAGGAGTGGGTGGTGTTCAATCCTGAAGATGAACATAGAGTGTATAGCCATACTTCCTGGTTTTTGCTACTTCCGCCCGAAGAATCCGAAAGCAGGCAAGGATGGTATTCGTCAGTAAGCACAAATCACAAACATTGGAAATCATTTTTTTTTGATTGATAAAAAACAATGAACCACAAACAAAGTGATTATGCTAAAATTGTCTCAGTGGGTATAGGGGGTTGCAAGCCGTTCAAAATTACTTGCCAGCAGACCGGAAACCACTCTCCCCATACTTGCTTTATGACGAACGTTATTGAATTTTTATCCGTTATTAAGATTATTTGCTTATTTAAAAACATAATCCTTGAATCCAAAATCTCTGACTTTTCCCGAGAATCCTGTGACTACAGCATAAATCAGAATTTAGCTTTAAACTTTTGGCTTTTACTTTAGACTTTGAACCTTGAACTTTGAACTTATGAAATACATCATCATCCTTGCCGATGGCTGCTCAGATTATCCGATTGAAAAACTTGGTAATAAAACGCCGCTTATGGCAGCCCATACTCCCAACATTGACGCCCTTTGTGTTTTAAGCCGTTGCGGACTACTGAAAACAGTACCCGACGATATGCCACCCGGTAGCGAAATTGCCAACATGGCCGTGCTAGGCTACGATGTGCATGAAGTGTATCAGGGGCGCGGCGTACTCGAAGCAGCAAGTATGGGCGTTGAACTGAAGCCTGACGACCTGGCCATGCGCTGCAATCTCATCTGCATTGATACCGAAGGTAAAATAAAAAATCATAGCGCCGGCCATATCACCACAGAGGAATCGCATCTGCTGATTGATTTCCTGAATAGCAAACTGGCTACCGGTCGTTTCAGGCTTTACCCGGGAGTGAGTTACCGCCATCTTTTCGTTATGAATCGTGGCTCGAACCAGATAAAATGCACACCACCCCATGATGTGCCTGGTACTTCCTTCAGGGATGTTATGATCGGCAGTATTTCTTCGGAGGGTGAAACGACTGCTGGCCTGCTGAACGGACTGATCATGAAATCGCAGGCTTTGCTGGCCAATCATCCGGTAAACAAAGAGCGCATTGCTGCTGGTAAAGATCCTGCAAACTCAATCTGGTTCTGGTCTCCCGGATACCGGCCCAGAATGAAAACCTTTATGGAGTTGTACGGAAAAACCGGTGCCGTCATCTCTGCAGTGGATCTCATTTATGGTATTGGTGCCTATGCCGGATTTAAAGCCATTAAGGTGCCCGGTTCAACAGGCCTTTACAACACAAACTACGAAGGGAAGGCAAAGGCAGCCGTTGATGCGCTGAAAGATGTTGACCTTGTTTACCTTCATATTGAAGCCAGTGATGAAGCCGGTCATGAGGGCGATGCCGATCTGAAGGTTCGCACCCTTGAGTACCTCGATCAGCGTGTGGTTAAATACATTGTGGAAGAAACCCGCCGGATGGAAGAGCCGGTTGCAATTGCTATTTTACCCGATCACCCCACCCCCTGTGCGCTGAGAACCCATGTGCATGATCCGGTGCCTTTTATGATTTATCATCCGGGTGCGGAACCCGATGTTGTTAAAGAATACAATGAAGAAAGCGTAAAAGAAGGTTTTTACAGACTGCTTCACGGAGATGGGTTCATAAAAGCCCTGCTGAGCTGATGCCAGATGCACTGCATGACTGAAAAAGAATTTACCGCAGCAATCCTGAAAAACCTGCCCCACACACCAACACAGGGACAGGAAAACCTGGCAACATTGATTGCCGGGTATGTCTTTTTCCGGTCTGAAGATTCGCGCCATATAATGTTTTTACTTCGAGGCTATGCCGGTACCGGCAAAACCTCAATGATTTCCTCAGTGGTGCGAACGCTGCCCCTGCTCGGAAAAAAATCAGTCCTGCTTGCTCCTACCGGACGTGCAGCCAAAGTCATTGCACAGTATTCCGGTCATCCGGCTTTTACCATTCACCGGAAAATTTATATGCACCAGGTGCAATCCAACGGTTCTATTCGTGTTACGCTGAGGGTAAACCAACACAAAAACACCCTCTTCATCGTGGATGAGGCCTCAATGATTCAAAACGAAAATCCCAAAGATAACGGGACGTTCGCCTCCCGCAACCTGCTCGACGATCTGATCACTTATGTGTACAGCAGCAATTGCCGCCTCCTGCTTTCGGGCGATACAGCCCAGCTTCCTCCGGTTGGCCTCGATGAAAGTCCTGCTTTGGATCTTAATTACCTGAATTCCTCTTATCCCTTGCAAATCAGCACTTTCGAACTTACCGAAGTAGTCAGACAGGAAAAAGAATCCGGTATCCTGGCCAATGCAACTTCTTTACGGCAACAACTGAAAACCGGAAAGTATTCCCCTCCGTTTTTTCATCTCAAAGGCTATAATGATGTGATCCGTATCAGCGGCCATGAGCTGGAGGATGCGCTGAACAACAGCATTCACTCCAAAGGTATTGAAAGTACTGTGGTTGTTACGCATTCAAACAAGAGAGCCAATCTTTTTAACCGTGAAGTACGCAACCGCATCCTTTTCCGCGATCTTGAGGTACAGGCCGGCGATTTGATGATGGTAGTTAAAAACAATTATTTCTGGATCCCACCCGAATCGCAGGCAGGGTTTATTGCCAATGGTGACACCATCGAAATTCTCAGGGTGAATAAAATTCAGGAATTGTATGGTTTCTGGTTTGCCGATGTTCAGATACGGCTTGTTGACTATCCTGATGAACCCCATTTGGATTTGAAAATATTACTGAATGCGCTCACTTCAGAATCTGCTGCACTCACACAGGAAGAAAACCGCAAACTCTTTGAAGAAGTTATGCAAGACTATGAAAACATCCCATCAAAACAGCAGCGCTTTCAGCAATTGCGCATCAATCCTTACTTCAATGCCTTGCAGGTAAAATTTGCCTACGCCCTCACCTGCCATAAAACACAGGGTGGGCAGTGGGAAGATGTTTTTGTGGACCAGGGTTTTCTTCCGGAAGGTGGTATGAACCGCGAATACCTCCGCTGGCTTTACACTGCCATAACACGAGCCACAAAGCGGGTTTATCTTGTCAACTTCAGCGACGAATCATTCACCGGCTGAAGCTTCAGAAAAAATGAGTGCAACAGCATAAGCGGCAGCACCTTCCTGTCTTCCGGTAAAACCCAAACCTTCGGTGGTTGTAGCTTTAATTGAAACATTTGAAGCACTGGTTTTCAGGATACCGGCAAGGGTTTCGCGCATCATATCAATATAAGGAGCAACTTTAGGTTTTTCGAGCGCAAGTGTGCAATCAATATTTCCGATTTTCCAATTATGTTGACTAAGCAAATCATAAACCCTGGCGAGCAGCATTTTACTATCTGCATCCTTGTATGCCTCGTCATTGTCCGGAAAGTGAAAACCGATATCGCGAAGGCCTGCTGCACCAAGAAGTGCATCGCAAACTGCATGAATGATTACATCGGCATCAGAATGACCTAACAACCCAACAGTTGAAGGTATATGCACTCCACCCAATATAAGCTTTCGTCCTGTAAAGAAGCGGTGTACATCATAACCAAAACCGATACGAAAATTCATGGTATTATTTTGCTTCGGGTATTTGCGCTTTAAAAGCATCAAAATCGAAGGAAAGGGTAAATCTCAGCGTATTTTCCAGTGGATGCTTTTGTGCGGTTGGAACCAGATAAGAAAAATCAAGTCCAAATACATTGTATTTTAATCCCACGCCGAGGGTGAAATACTTGCGCCCGCCTTTTGTATCATTTTCATAGAAATAGCCTCCGCGCAAGGCAAACTGCCTGTCGTACCAGTATTCGATGCCACCCCCAATATTAATTTCTCTCAATTCTTCTGAAATACCATCGGGTGCATCATAAAAACTCTGAAGCATTCCAACAGGAACAGAAACTTCGGGATCCATACCTTTTTCAATTTCGCCACTGCCATCGCTTTTGTAAATTGGGGGAGTTGGAACAAGAAGCTTATTAAAATCCACCATAAATGAAAGCCTGTTATAATCGTCCAGATCAAAAGTCAGGCTGGGTCCTAAACGCAGGTTGGTAGGAATAAAATCTTTTGTAAGATTGTCGTCGCTGTATGAAATTTTCGCTCCGATGTTGGAAATATTTACACCCCAAGCAAAGATGGCTTCCGTGTTGAAAAACTCAACTTCTTTTTCATAGTACACCGCTACGTCCGCTGCAACAGACGTTCCGGGTTTGGTTGCCTGATTCTGTACGAACTGCCCCTGTGTGAGGTTTGAATAGATAAACCGGGCTGCTACCGCACCAGATATATGGTCAGAAAATTTCCTTGAATAGGTTCCTGAAATAGCAAATTCTGAAGGCCTGTAATTGCCTAACACTTCGGCATTTTCGCCCATAAAGGTGATATCGCCAAGTGAGAAAAACAACAAAGAACCGGCAACTGCAGAATTTTCATCAATTCTTTTGAAACCGCTCAGATAAGCCAGGTTGATATCATTTACCAGGGCACGTAACCAGGGACTGTATGCGACTGAAAAACCCATGTCTTTTTTAATGAATGCATATTTAGCAGGATTCCAGTGTAGTGAATTAATGTCGGGGGTAGAGGCAACCCCAACATCGCCCATGGAACCGGCACGGGCATCTGGGGCTATCATAAGAAATGGAACGGCGGAAGTAACAGTATTGAGGCGCTTACCCAAATAGCTTTGATCCTGTGCAAAAGAGGAGGTTACACAAACTAACACGAGCAGTAATAATAACGATATCTTCATCATGGCAGAAATTCGCATACGCATTGATTTTTAATGAAATAAAAGAAAGGATTTGATCATTGAACTAATGAAACGGTATTTCAAAATGAATATTGCTCTTAATAGTATCAAAAATAAAAGTAACATTGCATAATGAATTCCGAAAAAACCGGATTAACGCATGATCATTAGTTTGCCGTACAATAAACCTGAAAAACCGCTTTTTGTTTGCACGGTAACGCGGTAGGGATAAACGCCTGAGCCAGGCTGCTGATTTTGATTGCCCCTGCCATTCCAGTACAACGGTTCTATCATGGTACCTGTGGATGTGGTTTCCAGGGGTCCTATGGTTTTTACCACCTTACCGGCCAGGTCGAAAATATCAATGGTCACATGCACAGGCTTGTCGAAATAATTATGATGAAAAGTAAACCAGGTTTCCGAAGAGAAGGGATTCGGGTGATTATAAAGTTTTCCGGTAAGGATTGCAAGTTCAGATGTGACCACAAATTCGGTGCACAATTCCGATGCATTATTTAGCAGGTCATAGGCCTTCAGGCGCAGGGTATGACGGCCTTCCGGAAGATTCTGAAAATGGTACCGTACCGTACCGCCGGTATACCTATCTACATCCGGTTCATAATAATCATTCAGCAGAATTGGATTTTGTGTATTTTCATCAAGAAACGCAACAATATCGTGTCCAATGCCAAGCCCGAAGGCATTAACGCCGCCCGGGTCACTTATAAGTGCAACCAGCAGGGGGTTATCATTTATGAAGTCGCCAAAACGGAAAGAAGGGGTGTTCAGATACATCTCCATGGATGGCCCTGTATCATCATCGCCTGTGGGAACAAACCCGCCAACCAGAAAATCATCGAAATACCCATGGGCACTCACTTCACCATCTGTGGCATAATAAGAGATTTTTCCTGCACCGAGCAAAGGATTCACATCTTTGGGAATTAAGAAATCAAAACTGAATTGGCCATCAGTAACGGTCACTTTCCCTTTATATATTACCGACTGCCGCACCGAGAACGGTCTGGGCGTACTTGAACTGTGGTTGGCATTTGTGATATAAACTGCAGGTTTATCGTAAACTACCGGATATAATAATCCGTTGAAGTTACTTACAATGTTGTTTGTCTGGTTTTTTATGAAACCATTCACGGAAATTTTTGTCAAATCCGATGAAATGGCAGATTTTTGAATGTCCCCACTTTTTGCCCTTACAGAGTGCACCAGGTAACCTGGTATTGCCGGATGAAGCGAAGGATCGCCAAGCAGGACAAAATTTCTGATGTACATATTGTTGCCATTGGCATTTTTGGCGCGTAACAGAACGTTGCCAAAAGCATTGATCTCTCCGTTGGCTCTTTCAAAGAAAAACTGCGTAAAACTTTTATTCAGGTTGTGATTAAATGTGGAATATGCCAAACGTGAAGTAGTAAAAAGAGCAATGCCTCCACCATTGGGATTCAGCACCACCATTTCTCCCGCTGAAAGCAACTCAGGATTATCGAAGCGACCAAAAGAACAGGTCGCGGTGATAAATACCGGCATATTGAGCAGGTTATTCCATGAATTGATCTCCGGAACAGTAAGAACCCTCGAATGTGCCCACCCGGTTTCTCCTCCATGGCCAATATAATTGATGAGTAAGGCACCATCGTTCACCTGCTTGTTGATCGCCTTATTCACATCCGGATAGCGGTAACCTCCAGGTATATTGACACGGTTAAAGGCGTCGAGGTAAATTTTTTCAACAGTAAAAACAGGATGGCTTGACTCAAGGTATGCGGCTATTTCTTCGGCATTAAGGAAATGCCTGTCGGAATCTTCATCGTGGGCTATCATCGTCACGATGTTTCTCCAGTTTCCTGCCGGACTCTCATTGTATGAAAGATATGTTTCAACCTTTTGGCGGAAAATGGCTGCTTCCGCCAATGAATTTACAGGGAACCTGCCAATACCTATATCCAGGCCACCGCTTGCCGCCAATCCTTCGCCATCGTCCAGCAATCCATAGTAGTCATCGCTGACATAAGTGGCATCCAGTTTCAGTGATTCAACTGACTGGAAAGCAGGAATGAAATTTCTGTTGTCGCTGATTCTGTCTTTCGGATCGTAAGAACCATCGCCAAAAAGTAAAAGGAATTCAGGCTCCTCACCTGCAGGTGCCCGGTCGTAAAGCATTTTCATAAAATCCCGGATGGCTGTAGGATCCAGACTACCTGAGGAAAATTCATTATAGATCTGCTCCACCGGAACCACCAGCACAGACAGGTCTGATGATTCACATCTCATTCTGGCATATTCCCGGGCTTCGGGTAGGAATGCTTGCGGAGTGACAATGATCAGATCGCGAGCCTCAAGGCCATGAAGGTTTTGGTTTTGAACAGGTTCTATACCTGAAACATGATACACATTGGATGGTAGAAATGCAACAAACTCCCGCAATTGCGGTGTAGGTAAATTGAATATGAGAATATCATTTTCAACCTGAAAATCCACATCTAATGGATTATCGAAAGCAGATATATCCCAGATCTTCAATTCTTCAGCAGGTTCGGTCAGCATAAATTTACTGATGGAGGCTTCGCCCACCGAAGCAAGATCACGGAAAAAAAACTGACCACCAGTATAAACGAGATGTCGTTTCAGGTTCACTTCAATGTAATCAACCCATGCCTGTGCAGCAGGATCACCTGCCAGGTACTCAACTGATGGCAACAACACATCTTGTTGAGAAAAAAAAGTGGAAGTCATTGTTGTAGCATTGGCTACCCAGTAGGCATTGGGCCTGGTTACCAGGGGACTGAGAAACTCCATGTCGTTGATGTAAAGTCTTATCCTCGTGGTTTCGCTGGCGCTAAGTGCAAACCGACTTCTTACAAAAACACGGTAGGTGGAATCAATATTCGGAAAATTGAAAGCTGGCAGAGAAAACGGTGCAGCGCCGCCGAATATCCTATCAGCGAACCATTGCCTGCCTAACCCGGCAAGATTAACAATATCTGGTTTGTACACCGCATAATCATGAAATGTTGTAACAATGTGTGTAGGAGGTTCATTTAGAAAAACCAAAGATTGAATGCGCTTGCCGGTTGACGCAGAAACCGTGAGAAAATAACAGGAAACATCGGAATAAGGATTCGGGTTATATTCAAAACGCATATTTCCAGGCAAAACGACCGGTTTCCAATCATGAGGGGATGGAGCAAAAAACAAAATATAATCATTTTCTTTAAACACACCTGGATTCTCTGAAACTACCTGAATGGCAAGCTCCTGAAGATCATCGGTACGGGGCAGATTGTTTTGTTCAGGCAGCATTGCACCTCCGTTTCCAAACATTCGGATATAAGAGGGATGAATCCCCTGTATCTGAAGACCGGCAGCAATGAGTTCCTGTCCAGTAACTTTATACACACCTTCCCTGCTGGTTGTGATTTTTACCCAAGTACCTTCGGCAAGTACCGATTTCTCTTTATAAGTCCGGAGTGCCTTGGGAGTTGAAACGCTGATTCCGGAAAATACAATACGGAAAGAAACCAGTTTCTCAATATTACCATCAGCATTCTTTCTGAATGGCAGTAAGGTAACACACATCACCTGATTTTTCCTGACCTGCAAAAGCTCAAGGGATTTCAATTCTGGATGAACACCAGGAAGGAATCCAGAAGGAAGACAGAGCGTTTCCTGGTCTGATAGCGGTTCAAACTCTTCAAGGTCAATACAGGCGTTATAATGTGCAAAGTTCCCATCGAGGGTAAAAGTGGTAAAAAATAGTGGCAGACCGGTTTCTTCATCAGGGATGCATCCTTCAAAAAAAAGCCCCGGCAAATCCTGCTTGCCGGAAAATGCAGCCTCAGCAGAATCCTTCCAGGTAATTGAGTGATGAAAAGATTGGGAATAAACGAAGCCGAAAACCGATAAAACGAAACATAGTAGTGATGCAATGATTTTCATGAGTATCATTTACTTGTTATATTGCGTACGGGTAAAAAAGACTATTTCCGGCATAAAATAGCTGCATCTTACCTGATGATCACCAGTTTGCTTTCCTTTGCTTCAGAACCTGTAGTTGGATTTCGCAGGATTACTCTGTACACGTATGTGCCTCCTTCAAGCAGTTGTCCGTCGTCGCCCCGGCCATCCCAGTTGAAAATTTCTGACCGGTAACTGCCTGTAACGGTTGTTTGTTTTAACGTTTTTCGGAGCCTGCCATCGAGGGAATAAATGTACACTTCAACATCAATAGCCGCAGCAGCCTGGTTATGTTCAATCACAAATCGGGTTCTGTCGCGAAAAGGATTGGGATAATTCATAACTTCCTGCAAAGCAATGGCTCCTGATGAAGCCACGATGAATTCGATAGTTTCCTCATTGGCATTATTGTAAATGTCCCAAACCTTAAGTTTCAGGTGGTGATGTCCGTCGGGCAAATTGTAAAAAGGATAGTTAATGGTTCCTGACTTATAGGTGTCCAGGCCGGTTTGGTAGAAATCGTTCAACAGGTATGCCTGGTCTGTTTCATGGTTGAGCACGGCTGTAATGTCATGTCCGATACCTATGCCTGTGGTGTTAATGCCACTCTCGTCGCTCACAAATGCCAACAAAATGGGATTTTCATCGGTTATGCCTCCGGATTTAAAATTTTTATCATTGATAAAAAGTTCAATTTCTGGCCCCAACTCGTCAATTGCAGCAGTTTCATTAAATCCCCCGATAATGATCCGGCGGTCAGCGCCGTGGGCATCGCGTGTCCCGTCAGTAGCATAATAGCTGATTTTGCCTGAGCCAAAAGCATAGGAAATGTCTTTTGGAACCATAAACGAAAAATCAAACTGGCCATTTGTTACACTGACTTTTCCTTTGTAGATGATATTTTGCTGGTTATCAAAGGAGAAGCTTTCTCCTCCGTCGTTGGCCAAAGAAATCACTTTTTGTACTTTATCAAAAACTACAGGTACCAGAGTCCCGTTAAAATCATCAATTACATTACCGTCGTAAGAGCTGACATTGCCTTTCACATTTACCAGCGACAAAGCTCTCAGTATCGGAACAATACTGCCAAGCTCGGTTTCATTTACGAACGTTGTATTCACCCGGTCAAAAGGGACAGCCATTTTCACAACGGGATCGCCGAGTAATACAAATTTCCTTGCGTTTACATCGTTTCCGGAGTTTTGCTTGGCCAATCGCATTATATCGCCCATGCGGGGGTATTCTCCGCCAATACGCTTGAATGAGTTTTCGAATAAGCGTTTATTGAGTGGAAAATTAAAACTTGCGTAAGTAGGTCTTGTGGTTGTATACAAAGCGATACCCCCACCATTCGGATTAAGCAAAACCAGTTCACCAGGCGATGTATGGGTGGGATCGTCAAAATAGGTGAATTCGCAGGTGGCAGTAATGAAAACAGGCAAGCGGTCGTAGTTTGTCCAGTTTTTAATATCAACAATTTCCAGTACGCGTTCATGCGCCAGGCCGAGCACACCACCATGGCCAATATAATTGACTATCAAGGCTCCCTGTTGTACTTTTTTATTAATATCAGCATTAACCTGGGGATATCTTTTTCCTCCGGGAACAGAAACCTGGGGATAGGCATCAAGATAGATCTTGCTGAGGTTAAAAGCGCTGTAAGAAGAGTCAATGAGCGTGGCCAGGATTTCTGCATCCCGCATGTGCATGTTACCATCTTCATCATCCGCTATCAGGCAGATATTATTTCGCCAGTCTGCCATGGTTATCTGTGAATTTTCCGAATAATGAATGATTTTGTCCACCATGGCTGCTGCTTCCTCCACAGTAGCTGCAGGAAGTCTGCCAATGCCAAGATCAAGGATGTTGGTTCCTGATCCGCCTTCGCTGATATCAAGAAACCCGTAATAATCGTCGGTGATGTACGATTCCACAGGTTCAAGAGATTCCGGCGACATCCATCCCGGGACAAAATTTGTATTATTTGCAATGCGGTCCTTGACATCGTAGGAAGCATCACCAAAAATCAGCAGATAACCAAACTTTTCTGCTTTCATGTCCCTGTCATAAAGCATCCGGGCAAAATCTCTGATAGCTGTCACGTCTTGTTTGCCCGAGGAAAACTCATTGTAAATTTGCGATGTTGTTACAATCAGCGTATCAAGTCCGGAAAAGGTTTTATGAAAAGCAGCCAGGCGGCGGGCTTCATTTAAGAAAAGTGGATGAGTAACAATTAACAGATGTGGCACATCAGCACCGTGCAGATTCTGGTTCGTAACCTTTTCGATAAAAATAGTACTCAGGGCTTTGGTTGGATCAAAAACGATAAATTCCCTGAGCAGATCGGTGCTGAGTCTGAAAACCATTTCGTTTCCCTGTAAGGTCGCATCCACCCTGCCCACATTGGCAGGATCAGTGACATCCAGTATTAAATGTGTTGCATTGGTATTAGTAACCCTGAATTCCGACACACGGCCGATTCCTGCCGAATTCAAATTTCTGAAAGTCATCTGGTCGCCACTCATCCTCAGGCTCCTCAGGGCATGAACCCATATATAATTCAGCCAACCGGTGGAAGGAAATGAACTCTTGTTATAAGTAATTTTAATATCAATATCATTCTGGTTGTTCACCAGTGTACGGGTAGTGATGGCTTCCTTTGCCACAGGAGGATAACTTCCACTACTCACCGGCAACACATTGGTTTGGACGCTGTTTCCGTTGATGTTGAATACAAACGAGGTAGACTGAAGCGAGTTGGCAGCTACGTGAATCCTGACCATGAAAGCTGAATCTATTACCCGGTTTGGAAAAGTAAAACTGAAATCCCTGGTCAAAACAGCATCGAATTTTTCGCCGTACCACTGTCTTCCCGATTTCATCAGGTTCTCACTATTCAGATCATGTACCATGTAATCGTTGAAAACATTGACCACGTAATTTGCCGTTGATCCCGTGTTAGGCTGAAGGACAATACGTTTACCCACACCCCGGTCGGCGGTGAGGAAGTAATAATTACGATCGGAGTAAATATTGTGCAAGTGCTCAAAATTGGTTGACCCGGGAGTGTATTTCCACTGATGTGGACTTTGTCCGAAAAAAAGGATATAGTCCTGGGTGTTGAAAACCCCGTCGTCCTCTCCCACTACAGTAATTGCATTCTCAACAAGATCATTGTAACGTGGAGTTGCATTAGGCTCAGGTAGCATACCTCCTCCGTTACCGTAAAGCCTGAGATATTGTGGATTAATCCCGGCAGGATTCATTCCGGCACCAACAAGGTCATTGTATGTGATTTTGTGAATACCGGTTTCAGAAACTGAAAATTTGTACCAGTTTCCTGTGGAAAGTACAGACTGCTCAGGATAAATCTTTTTCAGTGTGTTAACTTGTTCCTCCACCTCCTTATACCTGATAAGTATTTCAAATTCAATAATTTTGTAAACGCTCTGACGAAGCGGATCAAAAACAAGCGGAATGAACGATATATGCACCCCGCTCTGGTTTCGCGCCTTTACCGGATCAGCCACGACCTGAATATCGCCTGAAATTAAACTGAAATCATCCTGATTAACAAAGGCTTGCATATCGGTGGAATCAACTACATACTGACTGATCTCATAAGAAATATAAACGGCATTGCTTTGCTCAAAAAAAAGTGTTTGCTGAAATGAAGGCAGCCATAAAGCTGAAGGGTAGCAGGCATCTTCAAAGCTCAACAAAAATCTGCCGGACCCATCCTGCTGAATTTTCACAGGTTCATTCCATTTCAGGTTTTGCCTGAGGATGACTTCATGCATGGAAGCAACGCCCTGAAGCATTGAAAATACCAGAATAATAAAGGTAAGCGCTTTTTTCATCAGATGATATTTACTATTTGGCAGCGGTGGGAAATGACAGGTAATAAACAGGGCGTTTCCTGAGAATCTTAAAAAGAAACTCCTGAATTGTTCAAACGAGTGCAACGTTCAAATATTGTAAATCCGAATCCAAGCGGCAAGGTGTCTGGGTGGATCATAACTGGCAAGATTGCATGTGTTGTTCCGTGTAACATTTTGCAACATCATTCGTCAGATGAATATCCCATAAATTTGCATCCCTATCCTGGCTTATGAACAAGAGCATCTGCATTTCTGGTTTGATGATTTTGCTTTTTTCTCTTCTTCAGGCTCAAAATGAAAATTCACGTAAATCTTACATTTGCAGCCGACTCAGTAATCCGGCTCCGGTCATTGATGGATCTCTTGATGATCTGGTATGGCTTACCGGTAACTGGGAAGGGAATTTTATACAGTTCGAACCCTTTGAAAATGCAGAACCGACCTTTCAAACCGATTTCAAAATACTTTACGATGATAACAATTTGTACGTTGCCATCCGATCTTTTGACACAGCCCCCGACAGCATTGTTCGCAGGCTTTCGCGTCGCGACGACATGCAGGGCGATATGGTAGGCATACAGTTCGACAGCTATTTCGACCATCGTACAGGATTTACCTTTTTTGTTACCGCTGCCGGAGTAAAAGCCGACAGACTTGACCTGAACGACGGGCAATCAGAAGATTATACCTGGGATCCGGTTTGGCATGTAAAAACTTCTATTACCGGGTTTGGATGGGTTGCAGAAATGCAGATTCCATTGAACCAATTACGGTTTGGTTCGAAGGAAAATCATGTCTGGGGTTTGCAGTTAGCCAGACACCTTTTCCGCAAACAAGAATTATCACTATGGCAACCCATTGCCCGCAATGCCGGTGGTTGGATACGATTTATCGGCGAAATGCACGGCATCTCAGGAATCAATCCCAAAAAGCAGGTTGAGGTAATGCCCTATGTTGTTGGGCAGACCGAAAGATATAAGAAAGATCCGGAAGATCCTTTCAGACCCGGAAAATCGAAAAACCTGAATGCAGGCCTCGACGCAAAAATCGGTATCACCAACGATCTTACTTTAGATCTTTCGGTAAATCCCGACTTCGGCCAGGTGGAAGCCGACCCCTCAGAAGTAAACCTTACCGCCTTTGAAACTTTTTTTGAAGAGAAAAGACCATTCTTCGTTGAAGGACGCAACATAATGAATTACAGGCTTCAGCCAGGCGATGGCGACGACTCGAACGATAACCTTTTTTACTCGCGGCGCATCGGACGACGACCCCAGCATTTTCCCGACCTCAATGACAACCAGTACATAAAATTCCCTGCCAACACATCAATCCTCGGCGCTGCCAAACTCACCGGAAAGACCAGGAAAGGATTCTCAGTAGGAATTATGGAAAGTTTTACCAGCCGTGAAAAAGCTACGATTGACAGCGAGGGAAACAGAGAAAAAATGGAAGTTGAGCCATTTACCAATTATTTTGCTGCAAGGGTTTCGAAAGATTTTCAGCAGGGCAACACAGTGGTGGGAGGTATGATCACAGCAGTTAACCGCAGCCTGTCCGATCCTGAACTGCTTTTCCTTCACAAGTCAGCCTATAGCGGCGGACTCGATATGGAACATAACTGGAAAAACAAAACCTACACTTTCAGAGCCAGATTGCTTTTTAGCCAGGTGCATGGCGACAGCCTTGCGCTTATCCGCACACAGGCTTCATCAGCGCGTTATTATCAGCGTCCCGATGCAAACCACCTCAGTTTTGATTCAACCCGCACGCAATTGAGTGGTTATGGCGGCAGCCTCGAATTCTGGAAAGGAGGAAACTCAAAGCTTCGCTTCGGCGGATTCCTGCACTGGAAATCGCCGGGACTGGAGATCAACGACATTGGCTACATACGCAACGTGGATGAAATTTTCCAGGTTTTCTGGATGGGCTACCGCAATTTTGAACCAAAAGGGATTTTCCGAAACTGGAACCTGAACCTGAATCAATGGACAAGTTTCGACTTTTCGGGAACCCTGATGTATAAAGGAGCAAATACAAACGGATTCATGCAGTTTGAAAATTACTGGTCGTTGGGAGTTGGGATTAATTTTTCGGGAAGTACGCTTTCAAAATCAGCATTGCGTGGTGGTCCATTGCTCCGGTTGCCCGGTTCGGTTAACAACTGGATAGACATCAGTACCGATGATCGTAAAGCGTTGAAATTTAATGCAGGTTGGTTTTTATCAAGAAGTGTACGCCGGCACTCTTCGACAGAAAATTTTTGGGGTGGCCTGTCTTATCGTCCGGCTCCATCTGTCAGCTTTAGCCTGAGCCCACAATTCATCACAACAAAAAACAACCTGCAATATGTTGAAAATGTGGAGATTGGAAGTGCAACCAGGTACATCAGCGCCGCACTGATGCAAAAAACATTCAGCATGTCGCTGCGTGCTAACCTGAACCTTACTCCCAACCTCAGCATACAGTATTGGGGTCAACCATTTATCTCAACAGGCAAATACCGTGAATTTAAACAAATAACCGACCCAGCGGCACGCAAATATGAAAACAGATTCATGACATTTACACCTGCCCAGTTAAAATACAATGCCGTGGATGAAGTCTTTGATGTTGATGAAAACCTGGACGGATTTTTTGACTACAGTTTTGAAAATCCCGATTATAAAGCATTGTTCTTCCAGTCGAACCTGGTGCTGCGATGGGAATACCTGCCTGGTTCAACGTTTTTCCTTGTTTGGTCGCAGGGTCGCAGCGATTACTTTACAGATGGTGCTTTCGCAATGTTAGAAGATGCAGGCAACCTCTTCGAGCTTCATCCGCACAATATTTTTTTGGCAAAGATTTCTTACCGGCTGGGAGTAAATTAGATTATCAGGTTTCAAAGCAGGATCATTCGCTTACTATCAGCCTCTTTTCCATTAATGATCAATGAATATACATAAGTTCCCGGTGATAATGAACCCGCATGGACTGTTATCTGTCCGTAGCCCTCGCTGACCAACTCAAATTCATTCATCTTTACCCCGATCATATCAGTAATGATAATGGAGGCTTTGCCGCTTCCTGCTGGCAAATAATACCGGATCACAGCATGTTGATTAAACGGGTTGGGAATGTTTTGCTCAAGCATGCCTTTATATGGAAACACCGGAGTTTCATTACCTGGCGAAGGATTCTCTTTCAGGTTCTGATTGCAACATTGCTGTATGGTTTCGCCCATGCTGCCAATAATGGCAAATAAATCTGTCAGTTGTGCCCGGATTTCTATATTTTCTGCCCTAAGTTCTTCTAACTCTTCCATTAGCGATTCAACATTTGCTGGTTCAAGGTTTTCAATCTGTTGCTGTTGTTCCTGTATGGCTTTAACAATTGGAACCACGAACTCGGCATAGCGAAGTCCATAAATTCCGTTTTCATTATCCGGTGCATCCACGCCACTAAAGTTGAACCCTATTTCTTTAGCTGATGCTTCAACATCCTGCGCGATAAATCCTGTGTAAACAATCTCAGCTTTCTCTGCACTGGCTTTTTGGCTTAACCTCGTCAAATTCCCGGTAGGATCAAGCGTGTCCGGAAACACATCAGTATAACCACGATCAGATTTCAGTTTGTTAACATCCAGGTGGTATGTTACCGGGCGCAGTTTCATTATAAAATCCAATCCGGCCACATCTTCCCTGACTTTTGTTTGATATCTGGTGTCACTAAGGTTAGTCCAGCCTGCCCAACCCCCAATGCTTGTAACCCAATAGTTTCCAATTCTTACCGAGTGATCCGTGCTTACCTCTGCACCATAACCAAGAGCCGATACATCAAATAGATCATAATTGAGATAAGCATCTGCACCAGCACCCAGGAAGGTCCCAAAAATAACATAGCCTGCGTTCTCACCGGCACCCCAGCCTAGTGCCGAATTACCCCCCCCACTCGCTGACAAAGCATTCACACCTACACCGGTATTCCAGTTGGATTGAGCGTTAAAAAGTGCATTGAATCCAACGGCAGTATTTTCGTAACCATATTGATTATAATATAGCGCCATACTTCCAACAGATGTATTCGCGTAACCCTCTATGTTTTGCCGCTGGGAATAGGCACCAAGTGCAGTGTTATCATATCCTGAAGTATTGTACATTGATGCTTGCATCCCAAGTGCTGTGTTTGCGCATCCTATGTTATTGGTTAGCATTGCCTTTGACCCCACAGCAGTATTACCGCCTCCATGCCACTCATATACGGCATTGGTTCCGTTATTGAAAAGCGCACTGTCACCAATTGCTACCAGGTTACTTCGCTCTGTATTGCTCATTAAAGCCCTGAAACCTACGGCAACATTTGAATAACCAATGGTATTCGATTGCAGCGCCCCGCTTCCTATCGCCGCATTGGTTGAACCGGTTGTATTCATCAGCAATGAAGCATGTCCAAAAGCTGAATTTCCATAGCCTGTTGAGTTATTAAGAAGCGTTGCACCTCCGGCTGCTGTATTCCATGATCCTGACAGATTTGAGTTTAATGCCTTGTAGCCAAGTGCGGTATTTTCCAGCCCATCATTATTTAAATAAAGAGTCTGATATCCAAGCGCAGTGTTCCAGGAGCCTGAAATATTTGACAACATGGCTTTTGACCCGATAGCTGTATTATATTTTCCATGATCTGGTTCGGTAGTATCAAAACCGTTGTTAAATAAAGCACTATCGCCAACAGCTACCAGATTAGGCTGGAAAGTATTCTGATATAGTGCTCCGGCGCCAACAGCTATATTTGAATAGCCGGTCGTGTTGCTGAATAGCGCATTCGCACCTGAAGCAGTGTTGCTGCTTCCGGTTGTATTTGCCTTTAATGCATAATTACCCGTTGCAGTATTGTAATTTCCTGAAGTGTTCAGTGAAAGAGCAGAAGCACCCGTTGCTGTGTTGCACATTCCGGATGTATTGAACCATAATGCCATATTACCACTTGCTGTATTATATTCTCCCGTTTGGTTATCCTGGAGTGCAAAACTGCCAACGGCTGTATTAAAATCTCCGGTTAAATTTTCCGAGAGTGCGTTGTAACCTACAGCTACGTTATCATCACCAGAACTGTTTTTGTAGAGCGCCCTGAATCCGGCAGCAACATTCAGCGAACCTCCTGTGTTCGAATAAAGAGCATTTACGCCGTTGGCAGTATTATGTGTCCCGTTTGTATTACTGTATAAGGCCTGATAACCTGTTGCAGTGTTATGAGTTCCGGAAATATTGCCCGATAAAGCTGAATAGCCTGCAGCAGTATTGTACGATCCATCAAAGTTCTGCTCAAGTGTTCCGGTTCCGCATGCGGTATTGTAACCTCCTTCATTATTGGCATACAATGCCAGGTAACCGAAGGCAGTGTTACCATAACCTAATGTGTTGGTCATAAGACTATAAGCTCCTGCAGCTGTATTGCATGCTCCACCTGTATTGCTGCTCAAAGTAAAAGCTCCAACGGCAACATTATATGAACCATCAAGATTATTTTGAAGTGTCTGTTTACCAATGGCTGTATTCTCTATTCCGGTATTATTCATATTAAGTGCCCAATGGCCTAATGCGGTGTTGTCTTCTCCGGTAGTAATATGTGCCAGTGCCTGTGCTCCAAACAACAGGTTGGATGCAAAAGGTGAACTGCTCTTACCAATATTCACTCCCTGGATGATAGCCGGACCTGACACCTCCAGCATTGCCGCAGGCGTTGAAGTCCCTATTCCCACACTACCAGTGTTGTAGTAAATGTTGTTACCATTGTTCGACCATTGGCTGAATATACCGTCGTATTGTCCAACGATTTGCCAGTTTTTGGCTGAAGGGGTTCCGGCATTGTAATAAAAACCCGGAGTATTGTCGGTTTGAAAGATGAGTAACCCGGTAGCCGGGTTTACGATGGCATTGCGTTGAGCAGATGTCATACGGGGAATGAGGATGCCTTTAGCTGTGCTGCTTACATCAAGCAGCGAGCTGGCATCACGCGGATTGCCACTTTCATTAATAGCAATTCCCTGGGCATAGGCCGAAGGAATCTGCAACAAAAGCAGCATACTAACCAGTAAACATTCATTGAAAATGCTTACTTTGTTTCGACCTGAGAATTTCATGGTGTTGGATTTTTAGTTAAAGAATGACGATGAATTAAAAACCTTCAAATTTAGTAAATAATTTGTTGTTTTGCAATATTTCTGGGTATTAATTTTTGCTTGATGAAAGCCTTGCAATATTTCATATAAAATCACAGACAATGCCCACACTGGTCATCTGTTCGTTCCTCCTTATTACCAGTCTGTGATATATTTATGGTTAATAAAATTCGCCTGCTACGTGGACTATGTTTCCAGGTGGTTGATATCTATTTTTAAAGTGTGACCAGGATATAAAGATCCTGGTTCCGGTAAACGACACCCGTATTAGAATTTTTGTCAATGTGTCTCCTTTCTTTATGATGGGCTTCTATATTCTCCTCCCTTAAAATCATTATTTTTGCAGCGTATTGGATTCCTGAAAATCCAATCCACCTGTCTATGAAAAAATACCTGACGCTGATATGCCTTATCATCACGGTGTTGCCCGCACGTGCTGCAGAAGTTACCATGATCGTGACTTCTTTGCCCGCAAACACTCCGGCTGGCGACAGTATTTTTATTGCAGGTAATTTCAATGGCTGGAATCCAGGCAACGCGGCTTTTGTTTTATATCCAAATACCAATGGACATCCCCAGATCGTAATGGAAGGTACCGGGGCAATACAATTTAAGTTCACCAGAGGTAGCTGGCAAAAAGTCGAAGGTAACGCCACCGGGGGTTATCTGCCCAACCGTACTTTTACTTTTGGAACCGCAGATACCTTGTTCCTCACGGTCCTTAGCTGGGAAGACCTGGGAGGAACCGGCAGCACAGCCGCCCAGAATGTTACCATCATGAGCAATGCTTTTGCAATACCTCAGCTCAACCGGACCCGTCGTATCTGGATTTATCTACCTCCCGGTTACGATACTTCCTTAAAACATTACCCCGTGCTTTACATGCACGACGGGCAGAACCTGTTCGACACTTATACTGCCTTTGCCGGCGAATGGGAAGTTGACGAAACCCTTAATGCATTATATGATAATGGAAAAGAAGTGCCGATCGTGGTGGGAATTGACAATGGTGGCGTACACAGGATTTCTGAATACACACCCTGGATACATCCCCAGTACGGAGGCGGTGAAGGCGATCTTTACGCACGTTTTATTGTGGAAACTCTTAAACCCTACATTGATGCTAATTACAGGACACTACCCCAACGTGCACATACCGGAGTAATGGGCAGTTCGCTGGGAGGGCTTATCTCGCATTATATTGGATTAAAATACCAGGAAGTCTTCAGCAAGGCAGGAGTTTTTTCTCCTTCCTTCTGGTTCAGCGATTCATCATACAGTTTTGCATATGAAACCGGAAAAATTCATCCCATGCGTTACTACATGATGGGAGGAAGCAATGAAAGCGGTAGCCTGGTTCAGGATATGAATATGATGATGGACACACTCATTGCTGCAGGATTCAGCCCGATGGAATTATTCCTGAAAGTAGTGCCTGGTGGCCAGCACAACGAACTGCTCTGGCGGTCGCAGTTTGGCGAAGCTTATGAATGGCTTTTCCTGGACGAAACCACAGGCCGGCAGGAAATTGAAAAACCAACACCTTTCCGGATCAGACTGGTTAACCGACGTCTTTATCTCGAGGCAGATGAAGATTTGAATACCGAAGGAATATGTGAACTGAGTTTATTCCCGCTTAACGGACAACTTGTGTTCAAGGAAGATCTGACTACCGGCGGATCAGTGAGCCTGCCGACTGACTTATATGGAATCTTTATTGTTGTTTCAGCTAACAAGCACCAGCGGATGAGCTGGAAAATATTTCTGCATTAAACAACAGATAAGGACAAGAGTTTTCAAAATATAAAATCCAAAGAAAATCAGGACATGGAATAAAGAACATTTCATATTTGCTTATTCCTTTCGTCCAAAATCAGCAGGAATCTCCCCCCATTCTGCAGTCTTCCATTTCACGACCGGAACATTAAACCTATTGGTGTTTAGCCAGTTCACGGCGCGTTGCAAAAGCTCAAAAATCTTTTCATTCTCATTACTGCGAACCATTTTTGTTTTAACCTGCTTCTTTTTTATCCAGGTGATTGCAGTACCGGAATCGGAATATACCGGCAGTTCCTGTTTGTTTTTTTTCATCCAGGCCAGTGCATGGACGATGGCAAGGAACTCGCCAATATTGTTGGTTGCCAATGGGAAAGGTCCCTGCCGGAAGATCTCTGTACCGGTTTCAGTAAATACTCCGCGATATTCCATAGTCCCTGGATTTCCGCTACAAGCTGCGTCAACCGAGATGCTGTTTCTTTCAGGTCCTCCTTCATCCACCGTCTTCCATGACACTGGCGCCATTACCATTTCTTTTCCAACATATTCATCAGGATCGGCCAGAAAAGCTGCCTCTGCTTCCCTGAGGGTGCAAAACGATTTGTAGACGGCTCCGTTGAAACCCACTACCTGGGCTGCACATTTTTCCCACTGATCAAAAATTCCAGGTTCCCTGCCGATCCATACAGTATAATACTTTTTCTTTTTCATTTTCATCGAATATGACGCAAATGTAACTAATTAATGGTTGCCGGCAGTTTAACAGTCTACAACAGGGTTTTATTATCTTTTTGTGCTGATAATGAAATGTTTATAACGAATTTTGTTTAATCCTTACCCGGCATTACGGTAATCGTGTTGGAATTCAGCAGCCAGGTGAATATGATGTAAGTAACGAAGATTTTTACTGACAAAATGAATGTTGTGGATAACAAAAAGGCATACAGGGACACTTGAAATCAATTCTGTAAAGATCTTATTGCATCGAACAACTACTCCAGCCATTTTGTTGTGTCGAGATAAGAACAGCCATTGGACGAAATCGTAGTCTCACTGTATCTGTCGGATCGTTCATTATAATCAGGCTCGCCATCTGATATTTTTTAAGCAAATGCTATTTTTTGTGATTACATGCAGCATTAAAACTATTTTTGTGAAAAATGGCCAGATAAACAATGAATCTAACGATTGAAAATATTCTGCTTGTTGGTTCTCTGTTGCTCCTTGTCAGCATCATTGCAGGCAAGACTTCTTATAAATTTGGCGTTCCCACCTTGTTGCTTTTTCTGGCAATTGGAATGCTGGCAGGATCTGAAGGGATTGGGGGTATCTATTTTGACGATCCAGGTATAGCTCAGTTTATTGGCATTGTAGCACTCAATTTCATCTTGTTTTCAGGTGGTCTCGACACAAGCTGGACCTCAGTGAAGCCAGTATTGAAAGAAGGACTTTTGTTATCCACACTAGGGGTGCTGTTGACAGCTATTACGCTTGGATTATTTGTCTGGCTTGTAACGGACTTTACCATTTATGAAAGCATGCTGTTGGGTTCAATCGTTTCTTCCACTGATGCGGCAGCAGTTTTTTCAATTTTGCGTTCAAAAAGCCTGGCGCTAAAAACGAACCTGAGACCCACCTTAGAACTGGAGAGCGGAAGCAATGATCCGATGGCATACATATTAACCATTGTTTTTCTGACATTGGTGGTTAACCAGAATCAGCAACTGATTTCCATCATTCCTTTGTTCCTTCAACAAATGGTATTAGGCGGTTTGGCAGGGTTTGCGTTTAGTAAAATAAGCAAATTCACAATCAACAAAATCAACCTTGACTTCGAAGGTCTTTACCCGGTTCTGGTAATTGCTTTAATGTTCATCACTTTTTCAGCAACCGATTTTGTAGGCGGAAACGGATTCCTGGCCATCTACATTTGTGCAGTGTACCTGGGTAATCAGGACCTGATACATAAAAAAACCATCCTAAAAGTTTACGATGGTCTGGCCTGGCTAATGCAAATTGTTTTATTTCTTACCCTTGGATTACTTGTTTTTCCGTCGCATGTATTCCCTGTCATCGGTATTGGATTGCTTATTTCTGTGTTTTTGATTATTGTTGCCCGTCCGTTGAGTGTTTTTCTTAGTCTGGTTTTTGTCAGAATGAGGTTGAGAAGGTGTTTATATATTTCCTGGGTTGGACTGCGGGGGGCTGTCCCGATTGTATTCGCCACCTACCCCCTGTTGGCGGGAATTGAAAAAGCTGAGATGATCTTCAATATCGTGTTTTTTATTTCTGTTACCTCTGTGCTGATACAGGGAACAACCCTTTCGGTGGTTGCCAGGTGGTTGCATGTTGCATTACCAGAGAAAGTAAAACCGGTTACTGATCTTGAAAAACTCCTGTTGGATATACCGAAAACAGCACTGAAAGAAATACGTATAATCCCTGGTACTAAAGCAATTAATAAAAAAATTGTAGAATTGGGCTTTCCCCGTAATGCCCTGATAACAATTATTAAAAGGGATAATGAATATTTGACTCCACACGGTTCAACAGTCATTAAAGAAAATGATACCCTTGTGGTTTTATCAGAAAACCAGGAAGGGTTTGATAAAGTGGATCAATGCCTGAATCATTGATATTCTTTTGTAAAGCTGAAATAGAGCTTTAGGCCAAGGAATATGAAACTTATATATTTTTCTGTTCGTAAAATCAAGAATGAAAGTGAAAGAGCTATTTCAGAATCTTTTTAACCGGTTTATAACATCTGGCACGTTTGGTTCTGCTAATCCGGCAGGCTCAGGGCATATCCATAAAACATATTTAATTCATACCCCGGAATCCGGTAATCCGGATTATATTCTGCAACGAATCAATCAACATGTCTTCCCGGATATTGATTTACTCATGAACAATACCTGCATGGTTATCAATCATCTTCTGAAGAAAAAGCAGGATAATTATGGTCTTCTGATACCTGAACTGATTCAAACCCGCGAAGAGAGAAACTACTTCAGGGATGAGTCGGGGAATTGCTGGCGTATGTTTCAATTTATTCCCGGCCAGAGTGTTGACAGGGTAAATAATTCCACCGTTGCTTTCGAAGCCGGTGGGGCTTTTGGCAGTTTTATATTTAACCTCCATGATTTCCCTGCAGAACACATCAGGCCTGTAATCCCTGACTTTCATTCTTTATCAAAACGGTTTGCTGACTTTGAAATCGCTTTTAAAAATGATCCTGTTAAACGGGCATGCCATGTTACACAGGAAATAAATTACATGTTGGGATGGTTTAATCCAATGATGGCTTTTCATTTAAAGGAACTTCGTGGTGATTTTCTTCTCCTCATCACACATAACGATACGAAAATCAACAATATACTGTTCGATACCCAGGGAAAGGCCATTGCAGTAATTGACCTTGATACAGTGATGCCGGGAACCGTACTCAATGATTTTGGCGATGCTATCAGAACCGCTGCTGCAAGCGCTCCGGAAGATGAAAGAGATCTCAGCAAAATGAAGCTTGATATCAATATCTTCAGGGCTTTCGCAGAAGGTTTTATTCAAAAGACCTATCGCATAATGAAACCGGCAGAAATTGATCATCTAATCATTTCCTGCCAATACATTACCTATATGCAGGCAATGAGATTTCTGACCGACTACCTGAATGGGGATAAATACTACAGCATATATTCTGCTGACCACAATTTGGTCAGAACACGAGCACAGATCAAACTGGCTGAAAGCATGAAAGAAAGCCAGGAAGCAATGCAGGAAATCGTGCAGGCAATTTATCATGCATGTCATTCGGCATAAACCATTAAATTCCATTTATCCCTAAACAAATTGCTGTACTGTCTGTAAGATATTCCAGGTTGGGATTATCCCAGCTACCGCCCACACCGGACATCAGTTCGCACCCATTGGTTACAAATCTGCTTATAACCGGAACTAATATAAATCACTCAATCCAAAATCAGGTTTCTTGCTGATCCAGCGCCCGTTGGTAAAATCCGGAAAAGGCATGGGGGAGCTACCCATAGCTATTGATTTTTCGCTTAGTGGTGTGATCGCCAACATGGTAGCTGCATCATACACATCAATGGGTGGTGGTTCATTTCTTTTTGCCGACTCCACGAAAGCATTGATCATAAACCAGTCCATACCTCCGTGGCCGGCTCCGGCAGCATCGTTTTCGTAACGCTTCCACAATGGATGATCGTATTTCTCAAACCAGATTTGCTGGTTTTCCCAGCGATGTGGCTCCGATGTTCCTTCAATATGGATAGACTTATTCACATCCATCCATAATCCTTTGGTTCCCTGCACTCTAAAGGCCAGCGAATAAGGGCGGGGCAGATTGGTATCATGGCTGACAAGAACTTTTTCGCCGTTGCTGCACTGGATCAATGTAGTAACCACGTCGCCGAGCTTCCATTCAAGTTGAGCGTTGGGATGTGCAGGGTCAATCTCGTTGAGGTATTCCTGTAATCCACGCGATTTGGTTGACATTGAAACCAAATATGTGAACCGGTTGCCACGGTTGATATTGATGTAATTCATGACCGGCCCGGTCCCGTGTGTCGGATAAAGATCACCATTTCGATGCAGGGAATGAATAGTACGCCATTTTGCCTCACTCAGTGCCTTATCGCCGAATTCCGATCCACGTGAATACACCGTTTGGCCGTCATTGAACTTCACATTGCGCAGATCGTGTTGATAGCCACATTCGAGATGAATTAGTTCCCCGAAAATATTGTTGCGAACCATGTTCAAAATGGCCATCACATCGCGGCGATAGCATACATTTTCAAGAAAGAAAAAATGCGATCCTGTGCTTTCGTGTGTATTGACTAATTGCCAGCACTGATCCAGTGAAAAAGCCCCAGAAACTTCACAGCCAACATAAAGCCGGCGATTCATAGCGGCTATTGACTGGCGGCTATGCCATGTCCAGGGAGAGCTAATTATCACAGCATCAAGTTCTTCTTTGTCGAGCATGTTCAGGTAATCGTAGTCGCCATTCTGATAGGCAGCTGGTTGGTGTGCCTGTGTTCCTTCAAACATCCTCCTTGTAGCTGCAATAGCATTGGGATCGGGATCAGCAACAGCAGAAATGAGGCAATCGTTGCGTCTGAGCACTAATTCGAGGTTAGAGCGGCCTCGCAATCCTACACCAATAAAACCGATGCGAAGTTTTGAGCTATCGTTATCTGGTGATTTTCTCTTCTGCGGCTGAGCTACCGGAGACTCGATCAGGTTCCGGCCATCATCAGCCAGCAAATCCCTTCCTAATACGGAAACCCCAATTCCTCCAAGCAATGAGGTTCTGATAAATTTTCTACGATCTAAATTGTGAGACATTCTTTAAGGAGATTAAAAAATTATTTTATTGTGGCATGTAAACCTCGTTCTTAAATATTTCGCATGTTTTCCCTAGCTTTATTCAGGAATCGGTTTAATGGAAGCATAGCATGGAAGACGGGCAGGATGACACTATCCAGGTTTGGTGTATACAGGCTTTCCTCTGTAAGGTTGTGTGTCACCACATAGGAGCGGTACTTAACAAGATCGTTGTCAGGCCAGTCGGCTGAAAAACCTTTGGGTGGACGTGTAAGTTTGTCAAAATCATCAAGTTTGCCAAAGTATTTGATAAAATCAGGATGCGAAATGATAGTCTTAAACTCTGGCGTATTGAAATAAATTTCATCGCGAACTGCTTTAAGCATGTCGGGGGGTGGCATATATAATCCCCCTGCGAGAAACGATTGTCCGGGTTCAATATGCAGGTAATAACCCGGATGATTTCCTTTCCGGCCCGACTTTGAAATGAAAGCCCCTACATGCGTTTTGTAAGGTGATTTGTCGTTCGAAAACCGTACATCGCGAAAAATTCTAAAAAGACAATCCTTCGGGGTAATGGTAGCAATTTCAGGATCGAACATGGCAATTTCAGGGATCAGCCGATCCAGAAATTCCAGCATATCGGCTTTGATCAGGTCGTATTGCTTTTTATTCTTCTGAAACCAATCCCGATCATTATGGTTTTTCAGTGCTACCAGAAATTCAATTGTTTTTTTGGAATCCATAAAAATTTGATTTGGAGATTAAATTATTCTTATCTTAGTGCCAAAATTAATAATAATGCAATTAGTACCTTCCATGCTGAGTGTAATCCGATTGCTCTTGTGCTTTTTTCTCCTTTTTCAGGGTGGTTCAATTGCTGCACAGGCAGTGTACTCTCCTGCTGGTGCAAGTGCAGGAGGCATGGCAGGAGCTTCTGCTGCTGTTGGAAATATCTGGGCAACGTTCAATAATCCGGCAAACCTGTCTGGTATTGAAAATCTGAGCGCTGGTGTGAATTACGAAAACCGTTTCCGGATTCGCGAAATGGGTCTCGGAAGTATTACTGCAGTTTTGCCCACTGATTATGGCGTTTTTGGGCTGGCATTTAATCAGTTTGGTTCCAACCTTTACAGTCAGAGCTTTCTTGGGCTGGCATACGGACGTAGTTTCGGAGAACGTTTCAGAGCCGGAGTCAGGCTCGATGCCTTGTATACCCACCTTGCCGAAGGTTACGGCAGGCGCACTGACATTTCATTTGCGCTGGGTTTTGCTATGGACCTGACCAAAGAATTTGTGATAGCCGCCATGTTGTCAAATCCCATGCGTGTAAAGATCGCCAAAGATTTCGATGAGCGGTTGCCCGCTATTTACCGCCTGGGATTGGCTTACAGGATCGAGAAAAATCTCACTCTTACAGTAGAAGCCGAAAAAGATATACGCTACAAACCTTCGGTTCGAACAGGTATTGAATACAGGGTGAAAGAAATTGCCTCTGTAAGAGCTGGTATTGGTACCAATCCGCTGAATCATGCATTTGGTTTTGGGTTGAATTTTGGAAGTTTTACTTTTGATATAGCAGCTGTAAGACATGAAGTACTGGGTTATTCTCCTCAGGCTTCTGTAATATGGACAGCAAAATAACAACATGCGAAAAACTCCTCAAATATCGCTCAACCTTTTACGGAAATTGATACTGCATGCGGCCATGCTGCTTGTAATGAATATTCCTGTACTGGCACAGGAGCCGGTAATTTCGCCGGAAGCATCGCAGAAAGTAGAGGAATCGCTTGAAATACAAGCCGAATCAGTCGAAGAGGAATACGATTACACCGATCTTTTTGCCGAACTGGAATTTTTTATTACCAATCCTTTGGCTGTAAATAATGCCTCATTCGATGAACTGCGCCAACTTTTCTTTCTGAATGACATTCAGATAAATAACCTTCTGAAATACATCAGCGATTACGGAAAAATTGTGAGCCTGTATGAACTTGCCTACATTGATGGTTTTGACAGTGAAGTGATTACCATGCTAACACCCTTTATTACGCTGAGCGATGAGAAACAGCAGGTTAAGGTCAGCCCCCGGCAGGCGTTTAAGACCGGAAGAAATCAGTTTTTTATCAGGTATCAGCAACTGCTTGAAACACAAAAGGGATATGAACCCATTGGGGATTCTTTATTAAGCCAGAATGCCAATCAACGTTATCCGGGAAGCTCTTGTAAGCTATACACGCGTTATGCTCATAATTATCGTAACCGCTTAAGGTGGGGATTTACTGCCGAGAAAGACCCGGGAGAAGAGTTTTTCAGGGGAAGCCAGAAAAGAGGTTTTGACTTTTATTCGGGATTTGTCTACGCCAAAGGCGATAAATTTTTCAGGGAATTTATTGCTGGCGATTATCACCTGCAGTTTGGACAGGGTCTGACGATGTGGACTTCATATTCGTTTGGCAAAACATCCGACGTTACCGGAACCAGAAAAATACCCCGAGGTATCAGACCCAATACTTCCGTGAATGAGAACCAGTTTCTCAGAGGCAGCGCCGTTACGATCGGATATAAGCGCCTGACATTTAGTGCTTTTGGTTCACATAAAAAAATTGATGCTACCATTGGAATCAGCGACAGCCTGAGTGGTGAGGTGATTGAAGTGAGTGCTTTGCAATATACAGGATTGCACCGCACACTTTCAGAACTTGAAAACCGGCGATCAATAGCAGAGACATTGTATGGTGGCAGGGCTTCGTTCACGGGCAAAAGGTTCCAGGCTGGAGCAACATTTTATCAAATGACCCTCAGTGCTGATCTTGAACCATCACCGCAATTGTATAATAAATATTATTTCAGAGGCAAAGAGAACCACGCTATTGGCGCCGATGCTCTTTATATGTTTCGTGGTGGTCAGGTGTTTGGCGAGATTTCACGCAGCGCCTCAGGAGGAATGGCCGGCCTTGCAGGCAGTTCCCTGTTTCCCTCGCCGCGACTGGCAATAAGCGGGATTTACAGAAGATATGACAGGGATTACCAAAACCTGTATAACGCTCCTTTTGCTGAAAATTCAAGTGCAGGTGAGGAAGGATTTTTTCTGGGCATGTACCTGTTGATATCGCCTAAACTGAATTTTTCGGGATATGCAGACTACTTTCGGTTCAAATGGCTGAGGTTTCGTGTGGATGCGCCCTCACGTGGCAAAGAATATACCGGTGAATTTAGGTATTTATTTTCCCGTACCACAGAGATCAGCTTACGTTACCGTTTTAAGCAACGCGGGCAAAACCTTGCAGGCAACGAAAAAATCACGGCACCGGCACCCTACGAAAAACAAAGTATCCGTTTTCACATCAGCTACCAACCCATGCCGGAACTCACTCTGCGTAACCGCATTGAATGGGTGGTGAACACAGGAACCGGAAAATCTGTCATGAACGGCTACATGATGTACCAGGATATAATCTTCAGGCCAGTGAAATTTCCTTTTTCCTTTACTGCCCGTTATGCATTATTCGATACTGATACCTTCGACGAGCGTATTTATGCTTACGAAAACGATGTGTTGTATGCATTCAGCGTTCCGGCTTATTATTACAAGGGCAGCAGAGCTTATATGCTTGTTCGTTACCAGCTTTCAAAGCGTGTTGAATGCTGGCTCAGATTCAGCCAGACCTGGTTCGCCAATACCAGCAGTGTAGGGAGTGGCTTAGACGAGATCACAGGTAATACCAGGACAGAAATCAAAGCTCAGGTAAGAGTGAAGTTCTGAAATTTGATTAAGCCTGATTGATTCATTAAATTTCTGATTATGTGCTAACGCCCATGTTTCCTTTATACTTAGTTCTTCTCCAGCCTACAATCATGAATTATGAAAAATTTTGATTGTTATTGCTATACATATGTTTGTGAATTATTCAGGTTGAGATTAGCGGTTTCTGATCGCAGTATTTATCCGGCCGGCTATTTGAAGCG
>CAYQRU010000007.1:43812-54038 GCA_964419945.1 uncultured Bacteroidales bacterium
CGATCAGAAGGGTTGAGGATTTTGTTTGTCAAAAGTTGAGGCAAACATGCTTTTGAGAGATGAGTAACTTATCACATCATTGATGTAAAAGACATGATTTTAGCTAAAATCAGTAGTGTCTGAAAAAAAATAAAATTGATTTAAAGTGTGGAATCTCCATGAAATTTACCAGAGACTACTGATTTAACACGGTAGATTATAATACTTCAACACCCTTAATGCCCTGAGTGTATTCCACCTGCTGGGTTGGCCTGCTGTTTCCATGATGAAATGTGTTTCCCCCGGATAAGCGGCTGCCAGTTTCCATTTTCCTTCGGAGGTTCGCTTCTTCAATAAAATTTCCAGGGCATCATCCATTCGTGGATCGTATTGTTCCCCGGAATACTGAAAATAATCCAGTGCTCTCAGGATATCGTAGTACCAACGGCACGGAAAATGAAAATTTAAAAATTTCGGATGGATGATCTTCCCGGTGCGATCGGAGCGGAAAAGCCTGTGCATCAGTATAAATTCCTTTGCTGCGGCATTGATTTGCCTGAGTTCTGCAATTCTGTAAGTATATCCGTTACGCTTGTATTCCTGCAAGCCTTCAAGTACTGAAATGGTGGTGTGCAGGGAGCTGTGACCCGCTCCGCTCCTGTTCGAGTAGCAGTTAAAACCGCCATCAGGCATGTGCTGAGAAAGCAAAAAATCAATAACAGAAGTCAGATGATGCTCCGGCAGTCTGAAATATGCAGCATAGTTCAGCGCCATGCCATTCACGCATACGTCACTGTTCCTGATACTTTCTGCAGGGTTGATCCCGCCGTCACTGCTTTTTTCTTCCGTGAAAATTCTATCCAGCGTTTCTGCAATGAGTGGGTGATCGGAAACCAGGTTCAGGCATCTGATATCCAGTAAAGTATAGTGAGTTGAAATCCATTTTGGCTGATAAAACCGTCTGCTCCAGTACGCATCAGGATTACGAGCCGCCAGAAAACCGGCACCCCACCCTTCATATGAAATACGTCGCTGAAGCTCCGGCTTATTCTTTCCCAACAGGTCACGGTGAACCTGGTATTGAACGGAAACATCGCTGTCAAGCAGCCAGGAAATGATGGGATTGTCCGGATTCATAGTCTATGGAATTTTTATCAAACCTGTATTAAATGAACATAACCTGACATACTATTCCTGAAAAAACGTGGTAGCAAAGAAGTGCAATGATTGGCAAAACCTGTCAGGTTATACTCTGCAGAAACCGACTGGCAGTCTCAGATATAGCCCAGTGATGCAATGATCACAATCACAATGATCGTTAATGATGAAACTCCGATCGGGAACCAAACCGGAGCAATCCATGGAACCGGTATCAGGAAAAGCACATCTATGGTAGTGAAATTGGGAGGCCAGCGGATCAACAGAAATAATGAAAGATAATAGAACAAATCCCAAAAAGCGAATGTCCAGAGAAACAAAACGATTTTTTCGGTATATGAATTTCCCACCAGCCATGCTATTACAACCAGCATGACTATGGTAGCTGCTTCGCGGGTTTGCTCGATCAGCACATCGCGTTTCGTAAATTTCTTCAGCGAGGCTTTGTTTGATTCATCATCAAGCAACCCAAGGTTTTTGCGGAGATACACCACAACCACCCCCTCAAAGTGAGCCATCGCAATGCCAAAAAATGCAAGAAGCATTAACTTTACAAACATAGCGGTCAAAATTATTTTGGTAGATAAACAATCCCATTTTGTAAGTAAATGGAGTTAAACTGCGGCAACGATAATTGTGGCACTTAATGCACGGCATATCACATTCCCAGGAATTTTAACCAGTGAAAAACCAGGAATGCCGGCCAAACAATAGCTTTCAGGACACCAAAGACACCCCCCCAGAATGAGGTAGCTGTGGTGATGTAATAAATAAGTGCGCCAATCAAACCTAATCCGTAAAATGCACCACATTGCGGCTGATTTTTGCAGTCTTTGGACTTTTTTGTTTCGGCAGGCACCGGTGTTGTTGATTCTGTCATAATAATGGGAATTGAAGGTTAATGAATAATGTTTGCAATGAAATTCAGCAGTCAAAATTATAAAATTAAGTCTGGGAAACTGAGAGAATAAAATAAATTTGAGAAAAGATTCATGGTAAACGGGGAGCAATTGACTTCCTTATCCATACTCTTTTGTAATTTTACAATCTGATTGAAATCGTATCGAAAAGAATTTTTGCCTTATAGATGATAAACAGAACATGAATCAGCAAAAAACGATCGTTATATCAGGAAGCACTGGCCTGATCGGAAGCAATCTCAGAAAGTATTTTGAGTCGAACCATTGGAAAGTCATCCCGCTGGGCAGAAAAGACTTTGAACAAAGTACTGAAATACTTTCAGGAAAGGTTAACGGCACTGATGCGGTATTGCATTTCTCCGGCGCCCCAATCATCAGGAGATGGACAAAAAAATACAGGGAGGAGATATACAACAGCCGCATTCATACAACACGCAAACTGGTGGATGCCATCCGTATGGCAAAAACAAGACCAGACATGATGGTTTCAGCGGCAGCAGTAGGTATTTATAACCAGGAGTGTGTGCAGGACGAATACAGCAATCAATATGACAAGGGATTTATCGGTAAGCTATGTATGGACTGGGAAGCTGAAGCCGAAAAAGCATCTGAACTGACAAGGTTTGCCATTGTGAGACTGGGTATCGTGCTTACAAAACAAGGCGGCGCTTTGAAAACAATGCTCCCTGCTTTCAGGTTGGGGCTGGGAGGCAAGATAGCCAGTGGCCGCCAGCCATTTGCCTGGATACATCTTGACGATGTAATCTCAGCAGTAGAATTCCTGGTTCTGAATAAAGAAACATCTGGTATTTATAACCTGGTTGCGCCTGGTCTGATCAATAACATGCAATTTACTGCAGCGCTGGGAAAAACCCTGAAACGGCCTGTATGGTTTACCATACCGGCTACTATGTTACGCATGGCGTTTGGCGATGCAGCTTCTACCCTTACCGGAGGACAAAAAGTAGTTCCCATACGGCTCGAAAAAGCAGGATTTCAATTTAAGTTTCCTGAAATACACCAGGCTCTGAAGATAATTTTTAAATAGGCCATTTAACCCAGGAACTCCGTTTGCAAGCCTCTAAAAACAATATATCCATGCAAAAAAAACTCTTTCTGCTCGATGCCATGGCTTTGATTTACCGCGCGTATTATGCACTGAACCGGAATCCGCGTTTTAATTCAAAAGGGCTCAATACCAGTGCAATACTTGGTTTTGCAAACACACTTTACGATGTGCTGAAAAATGAACAGCCAACGCATATCGGAGTGGCATTTGATACCCATGCGCCCACGGTCAGGCACGATGATTTTGCTGCCTATAAAGCCAACCGGGAAGCCATGCCGGAAGACCTGGTAGCATCCATACCCTATATCATTGAGTTGCTGAAAGCTTTCAACATTCCCATACTGGCTGTTGATGGTTACGAAGCCGACGATGTGATAGGAACACTTGCCAGAGAGGCTGAAAAAAATGATTTTAAAGTGTATATGATGACTCCTGACAAGGACTTTGGTCAACTGGTATCTGAAAAAATTCATATTTATAAACCCGGAAAATTCGGTGAGAAAGCTACGGTGATGGGTGTTCAGGAAGTGTGTGAGAAATTTGGGATTGAAAAACCGGAACAGGTAATAGACATGCTTGGCCTGTGGGGCGACAGTTCGGACAATATTCCCGGCATTCCCGGAGTTGGAGAAGTGACAGCGCGTAACCTGCTGAAGGAATTTGGTTCAGTGGAAAACCTGATCGAAAACAGCCATCAGATAAAAAATCCCAAACTTCGTGAAAAAGTGGAAGCACATAAGCAGCAAGCATTACTATCAAAGCAACTTGCTACCATTATCCTTGATGTACCTATTGATTTTGACGAGGGTGGGCTGAAATACACAAACCCAAACCTGGAACGCCTGAAGGAAGTGCTTGATGAGCTTGAATTCCGCACATTTGCTAAAAGGGTGTTCAGCGGTCTTTCAACAAGTCCCGAAAAAGAAGAAAAACAGTTGATTGCCATGCAGGGTAGATTGTTTGATGCCCTGGATGAAGGTTCGGAAAATGAATCGAAAAATGACGGTGAACCCGCTGGGATTCATACCACTTACCATCAATATTATTTGGTGGAGACCTCTGAACAGCGCCGGCGCCTCATTGAGCAGCTCAGGAAGCATAAGAACTTTTGTTTTGACACTGAAACCACCGGACTGGACACTCACAACGCTGAAATAGTTTGTATGACATTTTCCGTAAAACCTTTTGAAGCATGGTGCGTAATGCTTCCTGAAAATTACAACGATGCACTTAAAATCGTTAATGAATTCAAACCACTTTTTAAGGATCAAACCATTGAAAAAACCGGTCAGAATATGAAGTTCGACATCACTATGCTGCGGTATTACGATACAGAAGTAAAAGGCAGGATGTTCGATACGATGATTGCGCATTATTTGCTGGAGCCTGATTTGCGACACAACATGGATTACATGTCCCTCTCCTATCTGAATTACCAGCCGGTTAGCATAGAATCGCTGATCGGTAAAAAGGGTAAAAATCAGGGAAATATGCGTGATGTGGCACCGGAACTCCTGAAAGAATATGCCTGCGAGGATGCCGATATCACGTTACAACTCAGAGCGGCGTTTGAGCCAAAACTCATCCAGAATGATTGCCTGGAACTGTTTGAAAATATTGAAATGCCCCTGGTTCCTGTTCTTTCAGGCATGGAATCCGAAGGAGTAAAACTGGATATTGAAAACCTGAAAGATTACTCAGTATCGTTATCCGGTAATATCCAACAAATCGAAAAACAAATTTATGATATGGCAGGATTAGCATTCAATATTGCTTCACCAAAGCAATTGGGAGAAGTCTTGTTCGATCGTATGAAAATTTCAGCAAAGCCAAAACAGACCAAAACGAAGCAACATTCCACTGCCGAGGATGTGCTTCAGAAAATGATCAATAAGCATCCAATCATACAAATGATACTGGATTACCGGTCGCTTACCAAGCTAAAGTCTACGTATGTTGATGCATTGCCTGAATTGGTAAATGCACGAACTGGTCGTTTGCATACAAGCTATAACCAGGCAGTAACCTCCACCGGACGTTTGAGTTCAAACAATCCAAACCTTCAGAATATCCCTGTCAGAACTGAGAAAGGGCGCGAAATACGAAAAGCTTTTATACCCCGCAACGAAGATTTTACATTGATGGCCGCAGACTACAGCCAGATTGAACTGAGGATTATTGCTTCATTAAGTGGAGATCAGAATATGATCAACGACTTCAACGAAGGTAAAGACATCCACGCTGCCACGGCTGCAAGAGTCTACAATGTTCAGTTGAATGAGGTCAATGCCGAAATGCGCCGCAATGCCAAAACCGTGAACTTTGGGATCATATATGGAATATCGGCATTTGGATTGTCAGAGCGTCTGAATATTCCGAAATCTGAAGCTGCCGGTATCATCAGCCAATATTTTGCTAAATATCCGGGTATCAGGAAATACATGAACGATCAGATATCATTTGCGCGGGAGCATGGCTATGTTGAAACCATCATGAAACGCCGCAGGTATCTGCGCGACATCAACTCAAATAATTCAGTGGTTCGGGGTTTTGCCGAACGTAATGCCATCAACGCTCCGATACAGGGCTCAGCAGCCGACATGATTAAACTGGCCATGATCGGCATCCACCAGGAAATTGAAAAACAACAGCTTCGGTCGAGAATGATCTTGCAGGTGCACGATGAACTGGTATTTGATACCTATCGTCCTGAAGTCAGCATTATGATGGATATTACAGGAAAAAAAATGAAGAATGCCATGCTGCTTAAGGTTCCGGTTGAAATTGATATAAAAACCGGGGAAAACTGGCTGGAAGCACACTGATTTATCAAAAATTAAAGTTATTCACAATTTGGCAAATATTTACCCGTAATTGCTTATTATTACATATTTTTGAACCTGTAATCATTACCTTTAATGAACCACATCGGAGAGTCACTGCATTTGAATCCGAAAATATTTTCTCATCAACAGAATGTTTAACCAAATTTTAAAGCTATGAAAAACAGTTTATTAGGTTTAAAAGTTTTCTTTATGCTCCTTGTTTCCCTTATTAGTGCAAGGATGTCAGGCCAGGATGTTCTCGCTTACTGGAATTTCAATAGTGGTGTTAACGGAACACCCTGGATTGCGCCTATCATCTCCAGTTACGGTAGTGGTGTAATAACAGGCGGTACCTGGATCTGGGGAGATGTAAATTTTACCGAAGGCTTTGCCGGAAGTACACAAAATGCACTGTTTGGAGATCCCTCGGGGGCATCCCTCAGTCTGCGCAACAGTGCAATGAATGGCAATTACATTCAGTTTGAATTCAGTATGGCAGGTTATGAAAACCTGATTATTAGCTATTGGACACAACGGACTTCCACAGGATTCAACAACAACCAATGGTCGTGGAGTACAGATGGAATCAATTTTACAAATTTTGGACCCGTTGTCAACCCTTCATTATCCCCGGGGCTGGTTATAACCCTTGAACTTACAGATCTGAATCTGGCGCCTAATGCTTATCTTCGCTATACCCTCAATGGTGCTACAAGTGCTACAGGAAATAACCGTATTGACAACCTGCAATTGAATGCAACCCAGTTAGGTGCAATTATACCGCCATCGAATTTCATAGCCACGCCTTTCAGCACCACAAGAATTGACCTAAACTGGGATTTGAATGCCAGTAACAATGCTGTCCTGTTAGCCTGGTCATCCGATGGTATCTTTGGCAGTCCAACAGGAATATATCAGACCGGAGACCTTATTGCGGGTGGAGGAACGGTGCTTTACGTAAATAGTGGTACCACATTCAGCCATACCGGATTAAATGCAAATACTACATATTATTATACGATATGGTCGTTCGATGGTAGTATATATTCCAACGGGGTCATCAAAAATGCCACTACCTATCCTGAACCAGCTTATACATCCCTGCCGTATGCTGAGGTCTTCGACAGCAATTTAGGACAGTGTCTTTCCTTTAGTGTTTCTGGTCCGACAAAATACTGGATACATGGTGTGTATACAGATAACGGGTATGCAAGTATGAACGGTTTTAATTCCGGGGAAACAGAAACCGATTGGCTAATCTTCCCAGGCATTAATCTGGACGATTACACCAACGAAATACTAACATTCGATACCTGGTGGCGCTACGGTCTTGACAATGAAACAAATTATCTGAAACTCTATTATTCAACGAATTATGCCGGTAACGGAAATCCGGAGAATGCTATCTGGAATGAGCTGCTTTTTACACGCCCAACCGAAGAACAAACATGGACTTCGTCAGGAGCAATTGACTTATCACAAATTCAGGGAGAACTGGTTTATATTGGCTTGAAGTATCAATATGCGATCAGCAATTATAAATGGTGGCAGGTTGACAACATTTCGATTACTGGAGAGGGTGGAACGATCCTGCTTGGTGATTCCAATTGTGATGGCATAGTTAATATACTGGACGTCATCACATTAGTAAATTATATTGTGGGCATGAACCCGCAACCTTTCTGTCCTGAGAACTCTGATTTGAATGGTGATGGAGAAATCAATATCCTTGATATAGTTCTTACAACCAATATCATCATGCAGGGCGAATAGACGATTGCCTGACTGGTGTATTCTTTTGAAAGATTATGGCCGGTAAAATCATCGTTAGCGTCAGGCAGGAAATACATTTTTTGCAAAGATTCTTTTGGGGGAGGGCGTTGTGCTGAGTATCAGCAAAACACTTCCCCCAATTTTATTTTCAAACATCAGATGTACCAATTCTGGTGGTGTGCCATAAAAAAAATTCATCCCTGAATTACGAAGTATTCCGCTCGTGTCTGCATGCTGTAAACCGTTGGTAAAAGAGTTTATCATGAAGGGTTAATCCCAAAATCATAATCAGAATTCGCCACAACTTAGCAGCATAAAATTTATTATGTTGTAATTTGCTGTAAGATAAGTAAATTCGATTCGAAAAATCCCGAAGTTACCGAATAAAATACAGGGTAAGCAATCTGTAAGATTCACTTGGCCGGGATTATTTCATATACTTTTCACTTTGGCTATTAGTTCATAATAAGCGACAATAGATCAGTATTTGGTGACAAATACAAGGATAACTTGAAGTATATCAATCAGCAACCTCTCTGCAAAGAAGCAAATTTGTATGTTTTACCTACGACTCGGTTGACACCTCTAGTCCTGTAATATATTGTTTATGACGTAAGCGATACTTATGCTGCTTCTATGCATTCAAATTGGTCAATATTTCGTAAGTCTTAATGAAAAATCTGAAATGACGATATTCATTTTTATCAGGAATAATAAAAAGGGGGAATCAAATTTGATTCCCCCTTTTTAGTTTTAGAATTTATATGTACTATCTACTGATAATGACCTTCTTATGATAGATCTTGCCTTCAGTGGTGATAAACTGCAACACATAACCACCGGTTGTGAAGGTTGTGACGTCAACATGAAGCAGAGTTTCTCCTGATACATTGGCTTCATACACCATCTGACCTGCATGGTTGAACATCCTTACGATACTTGTACCCTTGCTTGTTGAGATATTCAAGACATCGTATGCGGGTACAGGATATATCAGGATGGATTCTGTTCCAATTTCATCTATGCCCACGATTACCTTAAGGTTAACAGGAACAACCACCAACGGGGTAACCGGGTCGTTGCTGCTGACTAAAATTTCAGCATAGTAATCGCCTATTGGAAGTTCTGTTGCATCAAGAGTAACAACCAGGTCATCGGTTCCGCCAGCGGGAACACTGCCAAACATCGGGGCAACACTCAGCCAGCCTTCTTCGAGCATAACAGTACCATTCTGAGTACCTGTCAGAATATTAATACCGGCAACATTAGAAATGATTGCATCCTGAATTTCTAATGTGTAAGAACCAGGTACGTTAGGTGTAGCGACTGTGAATGAAGCCACAACTCCGGTATTGCCGAGGAAAGCAGCATTTGTCAGCGAGAAGGATACTATCCTGATGTCGTTTGTACCAGGAATCTGAGCGGCCTGGATCTGATGGTCTACTGCACGGTCAGCATTCAGCATTAATGATCCAGGTACAAAGTTGAACCCATCGGGCATAACTATATCAACCTGGAAGGCAACAAAATCGTCAATATTATTGATGATAATATTAATATTTTGAGCAGAACCAGCCTGACCAGTTACATCACCTAACAGCATATAGTTGCCGGGCAACTCACCTGTCATTGTGATGACACCGTTTATTGTTCCTGTGATGATATTCTGGGCATTGGTATTAGATATAATCGCATTGCTGAGATTCATCTGATAGGTAGCACCAGGAGTATTTGGTGTGGTGAGTTCGAATGACATCACAACACCAGAATTTCCAACAAACGGAGCATTTGTCAGTGAGAAAGCAAGTGCACGGAAAGTGTTGGTTCCTGGCAATACTGAGGCATTCAGAAGATGACCAGCACTACGCGCAGGATTCAGTAAGGCTGAATTAGCAACATAGCCAAAGCCTGCCGGAAGAACAACATCAAACTGGAAGGCAACGAATGGGTCAACATTACTTATAGCAATATCAACGACAATGTTTTCACCCGGATCAGCAGTAACATCAAGTATCTGCATTACATTGCCACCCAACAGTCCGTTCTTGGTTTTAACAGGATACTGAATACCAATAGAATAATCCAATCCGGCCTGGCCAACGTTAGATATTGTCATGGCATCTGTTCCAACAAAACCGGTCTTGATCGAACGTGTGATGGATTCTGGATTTACCTGGATTACAGGGTAAAGCATTGGCTGCAGTACCACGTTAATCATTACATTATCGTTAATAACGGTTACGTTGCCTGTGGCTGTCTGGTACCCTTCCTTCACTACTGTCCATGGATAGGTACCGGGAGCAGTATTCGGGAATACATAGTTGCCTGCCGGGTTAGTGATAACGCCTAAGGTAATTGTTGCACCTGGTACAGGTACCATATTTTGGTCTGTTACATTGAACGTTACCGTATAGGCTTCACTGGTCAATGTTATAGTGCCGCTGATGGTTCCTGTGAGAATATTCACTCCCTGTGCATTGCCAAGTATTGCATTTTCAATGT
>CAYQRU010000008.1:0-53989 GCA_964419945.1 uncultured Bacteroidales bacterium
ACTTTCAGTTGTGAAACCCTGTTCTGATATTGTGTTAACCTGAAATCGCCAACAGGGAAATATTTACATTGACCATCATGCATAATCATACCAGTGAACAGGATTTAAATCCCGATTAGTAATTAAGACTGCAACTCATAATCTGGCTCTTAAAAGCCAGAGAGTAATTTACTGCTACATGGACACAGTAGATACATAGTATTAACAATGCTATTAATCAAAGGATTATATTATTGACTTATTATTTGGACTACGTGCCAGAGAGGAGCATGATTCTTTTCGGAGTATGCTCATGGATAAAGTCTTCAGAAAATATCTTACTTTTGGCGTTCCTAATAACCACTGAATTCATTGGTAATTCAAAAATAATTCAACATGCATCTTTTCAAAACACTTGGAATCATAATGATCGCAGCGACTCTTCAAACTATTTGCGGCTGCCGGCCGGTTGCTGAAAAAGAAACCACCGATGGCTATCCGGTCTATCATGGTAACGACCTGGGGGTAAGTTACTCACCCGAAAAAACCATGATCCGCGTCTGGGCACCTTCAGCCGGTGAAATTAAGGTACGCATCTATGACCAGGGACACGGTGACAAACTTCTCGAAACCCATACGATGAAGCACGACATGGATGGAACCTGGATACTGATATTAAAAGGCGACAGGAAAAATCAATACTACACTTTGCAGGCTCGCGTGGGCAATACCTGGATGAAGGAGACACCTGACATGTATGCAAAAGCTGTTGGAGTGAACGGTAACCGGGGGATGATCGTTGATCTGGCTTCTACCAATCCCGAAGGCTGGGAGTCTTTTACAAAACCTCCGCTTGAAAGCTTTGCCAATATAGTGATCTGGGAAATCCATGTACGCGATTTTTCTATTCATCAAAGTTCGGGAGCCATTCACAAAGGCAAATATTTGGCTTTCACTGAAGAAGGAACACTTAGTCCGGAAGGTGAAAAAACAGGTATTGACCACCTTAAAGAGCTTGGCATTACCCATGTGCATCTGCTTCCTGTTTTTGATTTTGCAACCATTGATGAAACTCGTCTAAACGAGCCACAGTTTAACTGGGGTTACGATCCAAAAAACTACAATGTACCCGAAGGTTCCTATTCAACCGACCCTTACGATGGTAATGTCCGGATAAGAGAGTTTAAACAAATGGTTCAGGCATTGCATCAAAACGGAATAAGGGTTATTATGGACGTAGTTTATAATCATCTTTTCGATGCTTCGGCTTCATCGTTTGAGCAACTGGTTCCCGGTTATTATTTCCGCATGACAGCCGATGGTGATTTTTCAAATGGCTCGGGCTGTGGCAATGAAACGGCCTCAGAAAAGACCATGATGCGCAAATTTATTATCGAATCATTAAAGTATTGGGCTACTGAATATCGTATTGATGGTTTCCGTTTCGACCTGATGGGGCTGCATGATATTGAAACCATGAACATGATTCGTGAGGAGCTGAACCGGATTGACCCTGAAATATTTCTTTATGGTGAAGGATGGACAGCCGGCGAGACTCCACTACCGCTGGAACAACGCACCCTCAAAGCCCATGCTGCGCAACTTAACAACATTGCCGTATTCAGTGACGACATCCGCGATGCCATTCGCGGGCCATGGTGGGAACAGGATGCACCCGGATTCATGACTGGACGCAAAGATCTGGAAGAAAGTATAAAATTTGGAGTAATTGCTGCTACCAATCACCCGCAGATTGATTTCAAAAGAGTAAACTATTCTGATAAACCATATTCGCCCGGTCCGCAGCAAACCATCACTTATGTAACCTGCCACGATAATCCCTGTTTATGGGATAAAATTGTCAGCACATGTATCCAATGCAAGAAAAAGGATAAGCTTGATATTCAAAAATTGGCCAATGCCATCGTACTCACATCACAAGGAGTCCCTTTGCTGCATGCCGGAGAAGAAATTGTCAGAACCAAACAGGGTGAACACAATTCTTACAACCTGCCCGATTCCATCAATCAACTGGTGTGGCACAACAAGGCAATTTACAAAGATGTTTTTGATTATTACAGGGCTTTGATCAGCCTAAAAAAAAATCATCCTGCATTTCGCATGCCAACTGCTGAATTGATCAGCAAGCATATCAGCTTTTTCAACACCGGTAAACCTTTACTTGTAGGTTTTCAGATTTCAGGAAATGCCAATGGCGACAAATGGAAGGACATCATTGTGTATTACAATGCAAATCCCAAAGTAGTGGAAGTTGGACTTCCGGAAGGAGACTGGGTAATTGTGGCTACCAAAGACACCGTTGTTGAAGAAGGTTTTACTGCCAAAGGTTTTGGAAAGGATCAGACAAAAAAAACCTTGATACCATCACGGTCGCTGATGATTCTTGTTGATAAGGCAAGCATCTGAAATTTTTCGCACAGGCAGCATCTGTAACGGTTTAGCATCATATTCATTCACCCCTTAAATATGGAAACCAACTACTTAACCGACCTTATGTTACCCTTGTCCCTTGCCATCATTATGCTCGGGATGGGTTTATCACTTGTTCCATCCGACTTCAAAAGGATTATTATTTACCCCAAAGCAACGCTTATTGGCATTTTGAATCAAATTGTGGGTTTGCCTGTTGTGGGTTTTGTTTTGCTGTATATTTTCAGGCTCGATAATCCACAGCTTGCAGTTGGGATTATGGTGCTGGCTGCCTGTCCGGGTGGTCCCACTTCTAATCTGATCACTCATATATCAAAAGGTGACACCGCCTTGTCTATCACACTCACCGCAATCTCGAGTTTAATTGCTGTTATCACCATTCCCCTGATTGTGAATTTTGGGCTGGCTCACTTCATGCAACACGGATCCTACGTGCCGTTACCGGTATTTGATACAATCATCAAGTTGATGCTGATCACTTTGTTACCTGTGGCAATCGGAATGTTTATCAGAGCCAGGGCGATTCGGTTTGCACAAAAAATGGATAAACCCGTAAAACTGGTTTCCGGCATCTTATTGTTTGTCATTATTCTTGCAGCGATTATGAGCAACAAGGATATTATTGTTCAGTCATTCACGGATGTTGGATCTATTGCACTTACTTTGAACGTTCTGATGTTGCTTTTGGGATTTTATTCCGCGCGCATTTTGAAACTGAACCGGGCGCAGAGCATTACAATTTCAATTGAATCGGGAATTCAAAACGGAACATTGGGGATCACCATAGCAAGTACCCTGCTGCATAACAATGTAATTGCCATTTCCCCGGCTATTTACAGCCTGGTCATGTTTATGACTGCAGGAGTTATAATTGCCTGGGCAAACCTGTGGCTAAAACCGGCTGAAGTAGCCATGAAACAATAGGGATAGAAAGACAAAAGACAAAAAAAACTGCTTATCATATGACAGCAGTTTTTTCTTTTACGCTTAAGTGGTTCAGGCTCCCAGCATCAGACGTTTGAAAGCGGTAACCTTCAGGTCTTTGCTGGAGCGGGCAAGATAATCTTTAATGGTTATGCTGCCATCCTTAATAAAATCCTGGTTGAGAAGGGTATTTTCCTTGAAGAATTTACCAAGCTTACCCATGGCTATTTTTTCAGCCAGTTCAGCAGGTTTGCCTTCCTGGATAGCGATATCTTTTCCGATTTCAATTTCCTTTGCGATGACTTCCTGAGAAACATCGTCCTTATCGATAGCGATAGGGCTCATGGCTGCAATTTGCATAACCACATCATGGCCGATGATATCAATATCCTTTGCATCTTTTTTATTGAACCCGGCCATGCTCGAAAGGCGGTTGCCATGATGATTGTAGGCAAAAACCACAGGAGCCTGAATGATTTCATAATGGTTCAAACCGATTTTTTCTCCGGTTTTACCAGTCATTTCCATCACTTTGTCGGCAACGGTTATACCATTTAATTTCAGTGTGTTAAGATCGTTGATGTCGGCAGGCTTTTCTTTAATGGCCAGTTCAAGGATTGATTTTGCAACATCAATAAAATCCTGATTTTTACCAACGAAATCGGTTTCGCAGTTCAACATAATCATTGCGCCAAATTCATTGCTTTCGGCAACTTTGGCGAGCACAATACCTTCATTGGCATCGCGGTCAGCGCGTTTGTTAGCTACTTTCTGTCCTTTTTTACGAAGGTATTCGATGGCTTTATCAGTATCGCCATCCGATTCGATAAGCGCTTGTTTGCAGTCCATCATACCTGCGCCGGTAATTTGTCGCAGTTTATTTACTTCTGCAGCAGTTATATTTGCCATAGTACGGTTGAATTTTATAGTGAATGTTGTAATAGTTATTTTCTTGCCGGGCCTTTTCTTGGCGATGGTTTGGTTAAGGTTTTCCGTGGGCGGCGTGAGCGTTCTTCTTCATCTTCACCTTTGGGTTTCGAGGGAATTTTTTCACCTTTTTCGCGTGTGGAAATCAGTTTTTCTTCTTCGTCGTCATCAGGATAGATTCTTCTGCCCTGGTCGTCCACTTCGTAATCGTCGCGTTCGTCATCCTCAGCACGTTTATCGCGGTCGAGTTTGCGTTCTGCAAGTCCTTCTTCAATGGCTGCAGTGAGCCTGGATAAAATCAGTTGAATGGATTTTGCCGCATCGTCGTTAGCAGGGATCGGGAAATCAACCTCATTGGGATTTGAGTTGGTGTCAACAATAGCAATTGTGGGGATGTTAAGCTTGCGTGCTTCGGCAACGGCAATATGTTCTTTCATGATATCGACGATGAAAAGGGCAGACGGAAGCCGGTTCAGGTCGGCAATACTGCCAAGTTGTTTTTCAAGTTTGGCCCTTTCGCGTGCAATCTGTAATCTTTCTCGTTTTGAAAACCTGTTGAAATTTTCGTTCAACATCAGTTTGTCAATAGATGACATTTTGCGGACGGCCTTGCGGATGGTGGCAAAATTGGTGAGCATACCTCCAGGCCAACGTTCAGTTACGTAAGGCATAGCAACGCTTGTGGCAAGGTTGGCAACAATGTCTTTAGCCTGCTTCTTTGTGGCCACGAACAGGATTTTCTTTCCTGACTTTGCAATTTGTTTGACTGCGGCTGCAGCTTCGTCGAGCTTCGCCTGGGTTTTGTAGAGGTCAATGATATGGATCCCGTTGCGCTCCATAAAAATATAGGGCGCCATATTGGGATTCCATTTTCTTTTTAAATGTCCGAAATGCACACCGGCATCCAGGAGTTCTTCAAAGGTTACTTTTGTCATGATGTTAAATTTAGAGAGTTTACTTTCCTTAAAAGTCAATTGCCAGGTAGTCCATTCAAAAGGAGTCCCGGCAATTTGGATACTAAACAGATAATTATTTTGAAATTAACGTTTGCTGAACTGGAATTTTTTGCGGGCTTTTTTCTGTCCTGGTTTTTTGCGTTCGACCATTCTCGGATCACGGCGCATGAGACCTTTTGATTTCAGAGGTGAACGAAATTCCGGATTCAATTCACACAAAGCCCTGCTGATGGCGAGCCTGAGCGCTTCGGCCTGACCACTGATTCCACCTCCGTCAATATTTGACAAGATGTCGAGTTTTCCATTCATTTCTGAAATTTCCAGCGGCTGATTTACAATGTACTGGAGGGTGGAAACAGGAAAATATTCTTTAAAATCTCTTCCGTTTACAGTAATGGCACCATTGCCTTCTTTTACATACACACGGGCAATGGCGGCTTTTCTTCTGCCAATTGTATTGATCATTTCCATGTTGGCTATTTGATTGCGTTAAGGTCAATTAATCTTGGTTTCTGGGCTTCATGCGGATGATCCGGACCGGCATAAACGGCAAGGTTACGGAAAATTTCACTTCCGAGGCGATTCTTGGGCAGCATTCCTTTAATTGCATGTTCAACAATAGCGGTCGGGTTTTTCTTCATGATCTGCGCGGCTGTGAACGTGCGCTGTCCTCCAGGATAACCTGTGTGACGGATATATTCTTTCTGATCCCACTTCAGGCCTGTGAGCCGTACCTTATCGGCATTGATAACAATCACATTATCACCACAATCCACATGAGGGGTAAAGGAGGGCTTGTGTTTGCCCCTGAGCAACACAGCTACTTTGGTAGCCATACGTCCCAATACCATGTTTTCTGCGTCTACCAGCAACCATTCTTTTTGAACAGTTGTATCGTTGGCAGAAATGGTTTTATAACTCGTTGTGTTCATTGTACTTTAATAAATCTGTATAACACATTATTTCCCATAAAAAAGGGGTGCAAAGGTAGAATTAAATTTTCTTATCACAAGGCCTGCCTTTAATAATTTTTTAATACACATTACTCATTGCAACAAAATGCGCAGATAATCAATGACATAAGATTTCTTTTCTGATAAGTTCAGAAATTCATTCCCTTTAGTGATTCATGGTGTTTCAATCCTGAAGGGATAGATTTTTGGCATCCGATCTTTACTTTATCCCTGCATTCCAACAATCTGTATCTTTGTGCGCTTCAAACAACCGATCAATATGTCAATAGAAACGAGGCAGATCTCGAAATTGTACGGATCGCAAAAAGCCCTGGACAATGTCAGTTTCTCGATTAAAGCCGGCGAAATAGTCGGTTTTCTTGGACCCAACGGTGCAGGGAAATCAACCATGATGAAAATACTTTCCTGTTTTATTCCTCCCGATTTGGGTGAAGCACTGGTATGTGGATTTGATATTCAGGAAGAATCACATGAAGTAAAAAAACGGGTTGGCTATCTCCCTGAAACCAATCCATTGTATTTAGATATGTACATCAGGGAGTATCTTTCTTTTGTCGCCGGTATTCACCAGTTGGGTAGCAGAAGCAAATCACGCATTACTGAAATGATTGAAATCACCGGCCTGGAACCTGAGCAAAACAAAAAGCTGGGGCAATTATCGAAAGGCTATCGCCAACGTGTAGGTCTTGCCGGGGTGCTTATGCACGATCCGGAAGTACTTATCCTTGACGAACCCACTTCAGGACTTGATCCTAATCAATTGGAAGAAATCAGACTGCTAATTCAAAAAATCGGTCAGGAAAAAACGGTGATGCTCTCAACGCATATCATGCAGGAGGTTGAAGCAGTATGCAACCGTGTGATCATTATTGATCAGGGGCAGATTGTTGCCGACGATTCCGTGGCAGGGCTTTCAACGATTGGTAGCAATAAGACCATTATTATCACTGAATTTGACAAGAGTTACGATCTGGCAATACTAAAAAAAATCCCACAAATCCTTGAAGTAAAAGAAACTGCTACAAACACTTATCAGTTTATATCAGATGCTGTTACCGATATTCGTCAGGAAATCTTTCGCTTTGCAGTAGAAAACAATGCAACTGTGCTTTCCATGCAGAAGGAACAAAAACGCCTTGAGAAAGTATTTCAACAACTAACCAAAAAGCAAGACCGGGCAAACACGGTGCTTTAATTTCGCCATTGCAGGTTCACTCCTGATTGTTAACATCCTGCTTCTCCGGCCTCATTTGAGGAAAGAAGATTACATCCTGAATGGAAGGAGAGTTGGTCATGATCATGGTCAGGCGGTCAATACCAATACCTAATCCGGCAGTAGGTGGCATACCATATTCGAGAGCGCGAAGGAAGTCTTCGTCCAGCACCATGCTTTCATCGTCACCGCGCCGACCAAGTTCAATCTGTGCTTCGAATCTTTCACGCTGGTCAATGGGATCGTTAAGTTCCGAAAATGCGTTGCATAATTCCTTTCCGTTGACTATCGCTTCAAATCGTTCAACCAACCCGGGCATGCCGGCATGTTTTTTTGCAAGCGGAGACATTTCGACAGGATAATCGGTAATAAACGTTGGCTGAATCAGATTGGGTTCGCAGAGTTCACCAAAAATCTGATCAATGATTTTGCCCTTTGCCATGGCAGGAGTAAGTGGTATTTTGAGTTTATTGGCAGTTTTGCGAAGTTCTGCTTCGTCCATATTGCTGATATCAATACCGGTAAAAAGCTGAATGACCTGAAACATAGTGTAACGTTTCCAGGGTCGCCGGAAATCAATAGTGCCATCTCCAACATGAACCAGGGTACTTCCGTGCAAATCAACAGCTATTTTCTCGATCATTTCCTCCACCAGGTTCATCATCCAGTTGTAATCCTTATAAGCAACGTAAAGCTCCATTTGGGTAAACTCAGGATTATGGAAGCGGCTCATGCCTTCATTGCGGAAATCTTTTGCAAATTCAAATACACCATCAAAACCACCTACGATCAGCTTTTTAAGGTAAAGCTCGTTGGCAATACGCAGGTAAAGTGTCATGTCGAGTGTATTATGATATGTTTTGAAGGGCCTGGCAGCAGCTCCGCCGTAAAGGGGTTGCAGGACCGGGGTTTCTACTTCGAGGTAGCCTTTACTGCTCAGGAAATTACGCATGGAAGAAATAATTTGTGCCCTTTGGATGAAAATATTCTTTACCCGGGGATTAACAATCAAATCCAGGTACCGCTGCCTGTATCGCTGCTCCGGATCGGTAAATGCATCAAAAATCCGGTCTTCTTTTTCTTTTACGACAGGCAGCGGGTGCAAAGATTTTGCAAGTAACTTTAATTCCTTTACATGAATGGTAATTTCCCCCATTTTCGTGATGAAAACAAAACCGCGGACACCAATGATATCGCCAATATCAAGAAGTTTTTTAAAAACTGTATTATACAGGGTTTTATCTTCACCGGGGCAGATGTCGTCGCGTTTTACATACAATTGAATTCGCCCGGCTGAATCCTGAAGCTCAACAAAGGATGCTGCTCCCATGATACGGCGGCTCATGATACGTCCCGCAATAATTGCATCCTGGTAAAGCGTTTCGTCATTTGGAAATTTTTCGAGAATATCCTTTGTATTGACATTGACTTCAAATGATTCAGAGGGAAAAGGATTGATTCCGGATTCATAAAGCTGCTGCAGTGATTCTCTGCGCAAGATTTCCTGTTCGCTGAGTGACATGAAATGTGATTTTTATAAAGTGGCGCAAAGGTAGATAAAAACATACAGGCACGAAATCTATCCGTGTGAGCTCAATTTGTATGTATACAAGATCAAAATGGATCAAACTCTTTCAAGCTCAACCGTAAAATGCCTCAGAATGGGTGCTTCTTTCAGAATTCGAAATCCTTTTTTAATGCTGTTCCGGCGCTCATAAACATTGGCGAGTGCAACAGCAATATAGTCCATGTGATTATTGGAATAAACCCTGCGTGGAATGGCCAGACGAACCATTTCCAGCCTTGGGAAACGATTTTCACGTGTTACCGGATCACGGTCGGCGAGCATGGCTCCAATTTCCACTCCCCTGACACCTCCCTCGAGATAAAGTTCAATAGCCAGCGTCTGAGCCGGAAATTCTTCACGGGAAATGTGGGGTAGAAATCTCAGTGAGTCAACAAAAACAGCGTGTCCACCACTGGGTTTGATGACCGGGATACCATAAGAAACAAGTTTTTCACCGAGGTATTCAACCTGTCGTATCCGGGTGTCGAGATAATCGAATTCGGTGCCTTCATACAATCCCTGAGCCAATGCATTCATATCCCTTCCCGACATGCCTCCGTACGTGATGTAACCTTCAAACATAATATTAAACAAGCTGGCCTGCCGGAACAGTTCCTCGCTGCGCATGGCAATGAATCCTCCCATATTTACGATAGCATCTTTCTTGCTGCTCATGGTCATGGCATCGGCATAACTGAACATCTCCCTGACGATTTCGCGAATAGATTTGCCGGAGTAGCCCGTTTCGCGGGTCCTGATAAAATAGGCGTTTTCGGCAAAACGTGCTGAATCAAAGATTACCGGAATTCCATATTGCCTGGCAAGAGCTGAAACTTCACGTATATTTTGCATAGAAACCGGCTGGCCACCTGAAGTATTACAGGTTACAGTGACAATAATAAATGGAATTTTTTCTTTGGGATTCGAACTCAGCACCTTTTCAAGTCTGTTCAGATCAACATTACCTTTAAAAGGATGTATCAGTTCCGGATCAGAAGCTTCATCAATTGTGCAATCCAAAGCGATGGCCTTGCGGAACTCAATATGTCCTTTGGTAGTATCGAAATGTGCATTTCCGGGGATTAGGTCACCGGGTTTGACCAGCACGCTGAACAGTACATTTTCAGCAGCCCTGCCCTGATGTGTGGGTAGAAAAAACTCAAAACCCGTGATATCGCAGATGGCGTTTTTAAGCTTGTAAAATGACGATGCGCCTGCATAACTTTCATCGCCAAGAAACATTTCAGACCACTGCCGATCACTCATGGCGCCGGTACCACTGTCGGTAAGCAGGTCAATAAAAACCTGTTCACTTTTTAAATTAAACAGATTATAGCGTGCTTCTTTGATCCATTTTTTGCGATCGTTTGCGGAACTTCTGGAAATAGTTTCCACCATCTTGATTTTATAGCTTTCGGCAAATGGAAGATCCATGGTTAAAGTATTTAAAATGAAACAACAAGAGTGAAATAAAAGAGACTACATACAAGATTTATGAAATTCATCCCTGCTTTTAATGTTTCTGAAAATACTTTTTTTTGAACGCATCGTAATGGCTGTACTATTCATGTAAGTTTGATGCGCCAAAAGTAATAAAAAAGATGTAATCAACTGTTTCGGTTACTTAACAGGATGTACTACCTACAGGGTGCGAACAGGACAAAACATGTTGATCCTGAACGATATGACTGATTTCAGAATGTTTTTCCTGTAAACAAAAGGGTAGAAGAAAACCAGAAAAATTATTTCTTTAAATAATGTTTCTGGAAAAACTGCATATAGGTATTTGTTACCTTATCGCGATAAAAGATCGGGTAATTGCCGGAAGATATTACAAAATAAAACGAATCCTTTCGAAGCTGCGGGGAAAGCACATAATCGCTGGCAACAACGGCGTTGTAATAAGCCATGGCGCGGTCTTTACCGTTGAAATTACCCACTGAAATCATTTGGTACTCAAGGTCAAGTACAACGGTGTTTACAGTAAGGTTATCGAGTTTGTAGTTATTCGTATTGAAATCAGAAATTCTTACCCTGCTCGCATCAACATTTGATTTTGTAAAGTTCACCAGTAAAACAAACAGGTGATTATCTTCAGGGGAAAAGGTGTAAATAGAAGGTTTTTCAGTTTCTTTTACGGTTTCTCCCTGTGCCTGAATAGTTTCTTCTTCAAATCCTTCAATACCATATGAAGCTAGCATTCCCTGTGCCACAGGTACCAGTTCGCTGGAAGAATAAGTAGCAATAAAACGTTTTAAATATGTGGCAAGCGTATCCTGATTGTGCAAACCTCCCATTGCCAGAGCCCGGAGGAAAGCGAATTTGGGAAGCAATTCTGATTCGGGATAGGCATTTTGAGCTTCGTTACTATAGATTACAACCATGCGATACTGGCTGCTTTTATAAGCCATATAAGTGTCCTGGTACAGGGATGCTGCTTTTCTTTTGCTTTCTTCCTGTTTTGTAAAATAATCAGGATCTGAAAGAACAGAAGCGTATTCGCTTTCAGGAAACTTTTGCAGTATCAGGCGCTTGTATTCATCAGCTTTCAACTGATTGTTTTCGATAATGTTAAGAGTATAAATATGGTATAGTGCATTCAACTCGTGCTCATGCGACGGAAACCGGGTGAGAAATGCTTCAAAAGCTTCGATGGATTTTGGGTAATCTCTGAATCCTTCCCTGAAAACATAGGCCAATTGGTACATTGCTTCTGCAATCAGCTCATTGGATGCTGCTATATCTTCGGGGGTTGACGGTATGTTTTTCAGGTAGGTTTCTCTCTTAAGTGGATCGCCGGTATCCTTGCCTTCTTTACCTTCTGTGAGAGTATCACTCTCAGCTGCTAAAGGATCGGTGCCCTCAAAATTATTATAAACTCGTTTGTCGCTTAGCCTCCAGTTATCTTCCAACTTTCTTCGTCCCCATTTTCTAACAAAATCGGATGCGCCAAAAGTGATTGCCTGAGGATTATAAAAGTACCATCCACCTCCGGTAACCTGTTGCAACATACCCCTGTTTGGATCTCTTCCAGGCATAGGCATGGTTGGACGGTCGAGCATGGCCTGTGCTTCTTCTTCCTTTTTGATTCGTTCCTGTTCGGCTTTATATTCAGCAATGATCTGATCAATAATTTTATTACGTTCAGCTTCTGGCAGGGCAGCAAGCATTTGCAAGCTATCCTGGAACTGTATAACATCGAGATGCTCAACAAGTGTCTTTAATGTATTGGTCCTGTTTTCGAGGAATAAAAAATCCGGATGGTCGAATTGCAGCACCTGCATTGTTGTATCATAATAGGTGTAAGCATCCTTGTACCTGGGAATCTCAAAATACAGGTCTGCAAGTTTGCGGGCAGAAAGTACTTTCTGAAAATCGTTCGAAACGCTTGTAGCCACTGACTGACGAAGGAAATTGTATGCCGTTGTGTCATTGTTTTCGCGCAGAGAAACAAGTGCCAATGCGTAATAAATCTGATCCTGGAACTCTTTATTCTTTGTGTCTTTCAATAATTTGTTCAGATCTGCAACAATATTTCTGCTACTGCCTCTTTCTGCATCAAAACATTCCGCCCTGCGAATAACAGCACTGAACTTCATTTCGTAAGGTGGATTAAGTTTTATTACCAAGGCATAGTATCTGTTGGCTTCAGAAAAATTGCCTTCCTGCTGATGAATTTGCCCTAGTATGTAATACATGCGGGTTCTTATCTTTTTATCCCGGTTTAACTCCGCAGCTTTTTTAAGATGAGGTTTTGCAGCCTGGTAATTCTGTTGTTCAGCATAATGAAGTGCATACACAATGGGTATTTCCGGTAGGATTTCTTTGGGAAAGTCGTTTCTTTTCACCTGTGTCTGAAGCTTGTCGAGAATGGTGATGGAGCGTTCAAACTCCTTTAATCTGATGGCGGTGCGAGCCTGCCATAAATGCGACTCAAACCGGATAGGTTGCCTTTCGTAACGCTGTGCTACATATTCAAAGGTTTGGCGGGCAAGAAAATAATCCTGTTTGTAAAAATAAGACCTGCCCAACAGCATGTAACTGTCAGGCACGCGCTGTACCTGCTCTCTACGCTCAAAATACATAGAATGTTTTTGAACTACTTTCGAAGCTTTTTCTATGGCTCTGTCCAGGTGGCTGTTGATGGCCTGAGCTTGTTGCAGGTTGCCAAAATCTTCGACGGGAAGAATTTCGGTATAATTTGTCTTAATCTGGTTCTCCAGTTCTTTCATACCTGCAATAAAAGCTTCGTTACCATTCCAATATGGATTGTAATGTGATGTAAGGTTATGAAAAGCACGTCGTGTGAAAGAATTCTTCCTGGTTGAACATGAAATAGCTGTTACGGCAATAAACAGTAGCAGCAACGATTTGAATGTTATAGATTGGATCCTGGCGCTCAAAGGTAATTGTGTTGATAAAATAATTTCTGATTGAGAAAACCGGCTTATAACTGCTACCTGTATTAACTAATTCCCGGCAAAAATATTATTTTCAGCGGAAGCCTTATACTAAAATAAAGTTTCATATATACCTGGGGATTAATTATGAGAGCCTGAAGGCAAAATATCGCAACAACCTGTAACAAATCGCGTATATACACATTTTGTTTATCAGACACGAAGCAGTAGTCGCTGCTTTCATATCATTCCTATTTAACGGACCTTATACCCGGGCTTTGTGTTCGGCCGTTCTCACTAAAAGCTGAATTTGCATTTTTACAGCAATAAAAATCTCTTAGTACGGTTTTATTCTCATGAATCCGGTTACGTTTGCCAGGTATTGGAAGTTAGTATTTTGTGTTACGACAGACCAAAAAAATCCTACGGCATAAATTTTAACGATATTTGCATCCCATTTTATTTAGCAGATTGAGTATGTACAATCAGGCACAGGAACCGGACCCCCCCCCAAAAAAGCGCTGGTATCAGCGGTTAATGATAAGATACCGCTTGATCATCAGAGACGACGAAACCTATGAAGAAAAACTTTCGTTGAGGCTTTCGCGAATGATGGTATTTATGATAGTCAGCTTAATGTCAATCCTTTTAATCTTTCTTACCACCTATATCATTGCTTTTACTCCGCTGCGAGAATATATCCCTGGTTATACAGATGTGAACCTGAAAAAAAATGTGTACGACCTTCACATGAAAACCGACAGCCTTGAAAGTGTTCTTTCACAGAATGAGCGCTATTTATCAAATCTCAGGCGTGTGCTGGCAGGCGAAGAGCCTGAAGAAACGGATTACAAAAAGAATGATACATTGAAGCGGCAGTATGCCAGCATCAAACTCACGCACACCAGAGCTGATTCCCTGCTTCGCGAAGAAGTTGAGAATCAGGTCAGAAATTATTCAATTACCGGAACACAGGAAATCATTCCATCACACCAAGTTAAAGGAATTACCTTCTTTACTCCCCTGAAAGGAATTATTACCAGCGAATTCAATCCGGTTGAAAATCATTTCGGGATAGATATTGTTGCGCCCAAGAACGAAGTTGTGAAAGCCACTATGGATGGCATTGTATTGTTTTCGAGCTGGACCATAGAAACCGGACATGTCATCGTGATACAACATCCGCAGAATTATATCAGCATTTACCGGCATAATGCTGTGTTGCTCAAGAAAGAAGGAGTGCATGTAAGTTCCGGAGAGCCAATTGCCATTGTGGGCGAGTCGGGTGAATATTCCACCGGCCCGCACCTGCATTTTGAGTTGTGGCATAATGGAAATCCTGTGAATCCACGCGACTACATGGTGTTTTAACAATTTTTACTGCCAGGATTTTTCATTTAGCCAGTGTATCAATCAATGAAAAGGATCGCCATATTAGGATCAACAGGATCAATAGGAACTCAGGCTCTGGAAGTGATCAAACAGTTTCCCGACCGTTTCAGCGTGGAGGTATTGACAGCCGGATCGCAGGCTGATTTGCTTATCCGGCAGGCTGTTGAGTTTTTGCCCAACGCAGTGGTCATCAGTAACACGGATTATTATGAAGATGTGAAACAAGCACTTTTGCCACATCATATTAAAGTATTCACTGAAGAAGAATCTTTATGTCAGATTGTACAAATGGACTCTATTGACTGGGTGCTTTCTGCCTTAGTTGGATTTTCGGGTCTCAAACCAACCCTTTGTGCCATAAGAGCCGGAAAACATATCGCTTTGGCAAATAAGGAAACACTTGTTGTGGCTGGCGATCTGGTTACTAGACTGGCCGCAGAAAAACAAGTTGCCCTTTTACCCGTTGATTCTGAGCATTCTGCAATTTTTCAGTGCTTACAGGGCGAATTATTGAATCCGGTGGAGAAGATCTATCTTACTGCTTCGGGTGGACCTTTTCGTGGAATGAATAAAAAACGCCTTGAAAAAGTAACCAGGAAGGAAGCGTTGAACCATCCTAACTGGAAGATGGGCTGCAAAATCACCATTGACTCTGCATCTCTGATGAACAAAGGTCTCGAGGTGATAGAGGCAAAGTGGTTATTTGCACTCACTCCATCTCAGATTGATGTGATTGTACATCCCCAATCTATCATTCATTCTTTGGTACAGTTCCGCGATGGTTCCATTAAAGCACAGTTGGGATTGCCCGATATGCGACTTCCAATTCAATACGCACTGTCTTATCCAGAAAGACTTCATTCAAATTTCCCCCGTTTTAGCTTTGCTGATTATCCCACATTTAGTTTTGAACAGGCTGACCAAACCAGTTTTCGCAACCTGGGGCTTGCCTATAAGGCGTTATCCAGGGGGGGAAATTCTCCCTGTGTGCTGAATGCTGCTAATGAAATCGCAGTCACAGCATTTCTGAAAGATAAAACAAGCTTTCTAAAAATGAGTGATATCATTGAACAATGTATGGAGTTTATCCCTTTTATTTCAGAACCCACATTTGAAGATTATTTATTTACCGATTATGAAACAAGGATTAAAGCCCGTGAACTTATCTAACAAACAATTATAACAAATGGAGATACTCATCAAAGCCACACAGCTTATACTCAGCCTTTCTATTCTGGTTGTTTTCCACGAACTTGGACATTTTGTTGCTGCAAGGATTTTTAAAGTGCGGGTGGAAAGTTTTTATCTTTTCTTCAATCCCTGGTTTTCGCTTCTCAGGTTTAAACGTGGAGAGACCACTTACGGGATTGGTTGGCTTCCTCTTGGAGGTTATGTAAAAATTTCTGGTATGATTGATGAATCGCTTGATCGTGAACAAATGAAGCAGCCACCCCAGCCATATGAATTTCGATCGAAACCTGCCTGGCAGCGACTTATTATCATGATAGGAGGGGTTACGGTGAACATTGTTCTGGCTTTTGCCATATACATTGCTGTACTGGCAGCCTGGGGCGAACAATACCTGCCTGCCGAAGAGGTAAAATATGGAATTTCGGCCAGCTCACTGGCGCAGGAAATGGGATTGCGCGATGGCGACCGAATTGTTGCACTAGATGGTAAACCTGCCGGTGATTTTTTTAAAATTCCCGCAAAAATAATTCTTGATGAAGTAAAAACCGTTCGTGTAATCCGAGAGGATGTGCCATTGAACATAGTTGTTCCCGATGGTTTTATCACAAAATTATTGCAGTATCGTGAACCAGATTTTATTGGCATAAGATTTCCGTTTCAGGTTGGTGATTTTGCCTCAGAGTCCCCGGCCAGAGAAACAGGACTCCAAAAAAATGATTACATCATTTCATTAAATGGTCAGTACATGCCTTACTTTAATGTTTTCAGGAATGCCATTCAGCAATACAAAAACCAAACAGTTGAAGTAGGAGTAGTACGTCAATCTGATACACTGAACTTTTCTGTACCAGTTACCAGTGAAGGATTTATCGGTGTTGCTCCAGTCAGCCAACTTGACAGGTTTTTTACTCTGAAAACCAGGAATTATAATATCATACAGGCAATACCTGCCGGTATCTCAAAAGGTTATCATCAGTTGGGTAATTATCTGAAACAACTCCGGCTGCTTCTTACACCAAAAACCAAAGCATATGAGTCGGTGGGAGGATTCATTACCATTGGAAGTATTTTCCCTTCAGTCTGGAATTGGCAGGCTTTCTGGGAATTGACAGCCTTTTTATCCATCATGCTTGCTGTCATTAATATCCTTCCAATTCCTGCACTCGATGGCGGGCATGTGCTCTTCCTGATGTACGAATTAATTACCAGACGTAAACCCCATGAAAAGGTACTGGAATATGCCCAGATTGCTGGCATGATCCTGCTAATCTCGATCATTTTATTAGCCAATGCCAATGATATAAGAAACCTGTTCCGGTAAATCAGGCAAGATTTTCTTCAATGGCTCATCAGATATTTAAGCGAAGGATAATCCCGTTATTGCCTGCTGAAACCAGGTGATGTTTACACAGGTGTATTTAAACCAGGGAATTGTATCCTGTTTTTGTAAATGTTTCAACGGTAATAAGCAGTCAGAAAATTCCTGATGTTGTTTTCGACCCTTTCCAGCACATTACTTACATCGGATCTCCCGAATTTTCGACCAGTAATGCCCTCATATAACTCGATGTAGCGTTCTGACACTGAATTTACAAAGGCATCATCCATGGAAGGAACAGTCTGGCCTTCCTTTCCCTGAAAACCACGTTCCATCAGCCACTCACGCACAAACTCCTTTGAAAGCTGACGTTGTGGTTGCCCCTTATTCTGACGTTCTTCATAACCATCTTTGTAAAAATAACGTGACGAATCAGGAGTATGAATTTCGTCAATCAGAAAGATTTCTCCGTTGGTTTTCCCAAATTCATACTTAGTGTCAACAAGTATAAGTCCTTTTGCTGATGCTATCTCTGTTCCGCGTTTAAACAAAGCAAGAGTGAATTGTTCAAGTTTTTCATAATCATCTTTCTCAACCAGACCAGAACCAATGATTTCGTCTCTTGAGATATCCTCGTCATGGCCTATGAGTGCTTTGGTAGTGGGTGTAATGACAGGAGCAGGGAATTTGTCGTTTTCATTAAGTCCGTCGGGCATTGCTACACCGCAAATACTTCGTTTCCCGCTTTTGTATTCTCGCCAGGCATGACCTGACAAATATCCCCTTACGACCATTTCAACTTTGAAAGGCTCACAATAACGTCCAATCATCACCATAGGATCGGGTACTGCGATTTTCCAATTTGGAACAATATCTTCAGTGGCATCCAGAAATTCTGAAGCAATCTGGTTCAAGACCTGGCCTTTATAAGGAATTCCATCAGGAAGAACCACGTCGAAAGCTGAAATACGATCGCTGGTAACCATCACCAGTAACTCATTGTTGATTGTATAAACATCGCGGACTTTTCCCTTGTAAAAGCTGGTGAGCCCCGGAAGCATGAAATTTGTGTTTGTGATAGTGTTTTTCATTTTGTGTTTTTTTAAGCAGCAAAATTAATAATTGTCTTACGTGACCGGTTTGTTGAAAGAATTATTATGAGGCAAATCCCACAATTACCTCTGTCTGAAAAATGCCCTGATATTCATGTTGTTTATTCTGAAAACATGATTTGCGAGACGGTTGATAACGATGGATTCGATCATTTTTGTGAATCTATCAGGATTATATTTAGTGTCCTGTTTAACTTTCTCATATGTGAAGTGTTACAAATATGATGTGCTGTTGCTGTCTGGTTTGCAATGATTCGACCTGCGAGGCCTTTCAGGTTACTCTCTCTTTCCTGAATAGGCGCGCAATATCCGGCTGACAAGTTTATGGCGTATCACGTCGGTTTCATCGAGGAAAACAAAAGAAAGTCCGGAAACATCTTTCAGCAGGGAAATTACCTGCACCAGTCCGGAGGATTGAGAGCGGGGTAAATCAATCTGAGTGACATCACCGGTAACAATGAATTTGGCTGATCGCCCCATACGGGTCAGAAACATTTTTAATTGTGCCTCAGTGGCATTCTGTGCTTCATCGAGGATGGCAAATACATTATCCAGGGTTCGCCCACGCATAAACGCCAGAGGAGCAATTTCTATAGTTCCGTCTTCCAGGTAACCCAATAATTTTTGTGTGGGTATCATATCGCGCAGGGCATCATACAGGGGCTGCAGGTAAGGATCGAGCTTATCCTTAAGATCTCCGGGAAGGAACCCTAAATTTTCACCTGCCTCCACAGCGGGCCGGGTTAGAATAATACGCTTGATTTCCTTGTTTTTCAAAGCCCTGACTGCGATTGCCACAGCCGTATAGGTTTTACCTGTTCCCGCCGGGCCAATGGCAAATAAGAGGTCGTTCTTTTCCGACAAATCAACCATTTTCTGCTGGTTGGCTGTACGGGCTTTGATGATCAATCCATTACGGCCATGAACCAACACATCGCCAGGAGTTGAAGTTATCTGCGGGGCTGCAATTTCTTCACCCCCCATGATCTGGGCGATATCGGTTTCCGAAATTCTGCCAAAAGTGTCAAAACTCAGGAGCAGAAGAGAAAATTTCTCCCTGAAAGCTTCAGTTTCAGCTTGTTCACCGATCACACGAAGCTGATCGCCGCGGGCAATGAATTTTAGCTTTGGAAAATGGTTTTTAATTTTGTTAAGATGCTGATCGTTAACGCCATATATATCAATCAGGTTATAGGCTTCAAGCTGAATCAGGGTTTCGCTCATGCAATTGCAATAATTTTATTGATTGTGGTTTCAAAATTAGTAAAATTTTGCGGAAGTTTGCATAAAAATTTGTCATGGCCATAATAACATTGATTTCTGACTGGGGACTGAAAGATCATTTTGCCGGGGTGGTGAAGGGTACCATCCTCAGGTATGATCCTTCCATTCAGATCGTTGACATCACTCATATGATCAGCCCTTTCAATTTTTTGCAGGCTTCGTTTGTGCTACGAAACTCATATCCTGATTTCCCGGAGGGAACCATCCATATTGTAAGCGTTAACACCGATGAATCAACTACTCAGCCACATGTGGCTATTTATCATAAGGGACAGTATTTTATAGGAGCCGATAACGGGGTTTTTTCACTTGCTTTTGATGAATTTCCGGAAAAAGTCATCGTTATTGATGTAATTCAGGATAATCATTTATTTACTTTTTCTACCCGCGACCGCTTTGTTAAAGCAGCCTGTCATATTGCTTCGGGTAAACGTATTGAAGAATTGGGATACCCGGTGAAAAAAATAACAGAAAAAATTCATTTCAAACCCGTTGTGGAACAATCTGTTATCAAAGGCAAAGTGATTTATATTGATGGGTTTGAAAATCTTTATGTCAATATTTCCAGGGAAGTTTTTGAGAAAGCACGCCGGCAGCGAAAATTTTCGATAAAACTGAGAAGTTCAGAATATGATATTAACACGATCAGTAAATCGTACAGAGATACTGAGCCGGGGAATTCTGTTGCGCTTTTCAGTTCCACCGGGTTTCTTGAAATCGCAGTTAATGAAGGCAATGCATCCGGTCTGTTGGGAATTGGAATTGACGATTACATCAGGATTGAATTTGAGGATTAGCGCCTAATTGCATAAGCGTAATCCAAGTCAATAATTGTATAACACTGATTTATAAGCTCATAAATTAATTATTTTTCAACCATTAAAACATCAGTATGTTTAATTTAAACGAATACTTCGGTGGTAAGGTAAAATCGCTCGCGTTTACTATTGAGCAGGCAAAGGCAACCATTGGCGTAATGGCACCAGGCGAATATGAATTCGCAACAGGTACTGTGGAATACATGACTGTAATTTCAGGAATCATGGAGGTCATGCTGCCCGGAGAAAATACCAGGAAATCTTACAAACCTTTTGAAACCTTCATGGTTCCAAAAAATGTGCGATTTAAGGTTAAAGTACTTGGTGATACCGCCTATCTCTGCCGCTACGAATAAACAACGGCTCACGGAGACGGTGGCTCCGAATGATCATGATTTTTTTAATCAAACCAAAATTTCTTCAGATTTAATACAGCCTTGTGCTGTTTGGGATATTGCCCCTGAGTCAGGGTGCTTCAGATGGAATACGATGAATTGGATCAGAACCGATGTCAATGAAGCAATCATCCGGATTTTAAAACATCCTGTCTAAAGCGCTTTTTGAAACACCCGAAATCTTTTATGCGGATCTGCATTGAGTTTCAGCACTTCGGCCAGCATCTTGTAGTTTGTTTCCAAAATGAGGTGCACTTCCATTTGTTCAAATCCGGCGGTTCTGGCAGTATCAATCAGGTTAATTCCCATTAACAAATCAAGGCCAAGCCCCTGGTATTGAGGTTTAATTCCACCGAGCATCAGGTCAATTTGCTTTGTTTTTTTCATGGATAGCAAAATATGAAAAATTCCCACTGGCCATAAATATCCGTTTGATTTCTTCAGCCCACGACTGATATTTGGCAGTCCCACCACGAATCCGAGAATTTCATCATATCGCGTAACAACTTTCACAAATGCAGGATCGAGAATAGGAAGATAACGGCCGGCAAACTCTTTCATTTCTTGTTCTTCCATCGGAATGAATCCATAGATGTCTTTATAACACTCATTCATCGCCATCAGGATAGGAATAATATAAGGTTTAAGCTCTTTTCGGCTGGAGAATCCGGTCACTTTATACCTGTCGTTTCTTAAAATCCTTTCGTAAATGAGGCGATGTTTCTCCGGTAAGGTGAAGTTTAAGGGCAATCTGAAAGCAAGACAATCCACTTCTTTGGTATAGCCTTCATTTTCTAACAAATTAACGAGATAGGGATAATTACAATTGGACGCTATCATTGCCAGATGTTCAAATCCTTCAATTAGTAATCCCTGCGGATCTTTATCGGAAAAACCATACGGACCAATCATACGAATCATACCTTTACTTCTGGCCCAATTTTCAGCGCATTTGAGTAAAGCATGTGCAGTTTCCGGATCATCATAACATTCAAGAAATCCGAAACGGGCATTTGATTCGTTATGCAACTGATTGTAGGAACGATGAATGATTCCCATTATGCGCCCAACGACTTTTGTATTTCTACGGGCCAACATCAATATTGTATCACAATGTTGAAAAGCAATGTTTCGCAAGGGATCAAAAAACTTTTTTTCGTCGCTCCAGACCGGGGGAACCCATTGCTTATGACCATGGTGAATTCTTTCAGGCAGATGAATGAACTTATAGAAATCATGTCTGCATTGCACCTGGCTGACAATAACTGTCATAATTATGGTTTAATTAATAACCTGTTCTAAAAGTTCGGTGTTTTACAATTTGCCTGCTTGACCCTGGATCATGGCAAGGTTAGAATCTCTTCCATTCCACATTCTGATGGCAAAAGTATCAGAAAAACGGCTGTCGGAAATATGCTTTCATGAATACTCTACCAATTCTGCCCTGCCATTGAGTACAAGCATTCCATTTGCCGCCAGCGAATCCAGGTCGTTTACTACCGGATATACTGTGATGGGTGCAATATGTCCAACCCTGCGGGTAATTTCGTCGGTAAATTTCTTATTGTTTAGGATGTTTCCTGTAAGTAAAATTGCATCTACTTTACCTTCCAGAACTGACGACATGGCACCTATTTCCTTGGCAATCTGGTATGCCATGGCATTCACATAAAACCAGGCCTTTTCTTCGTTGGCTGCCAGTCGCATTTCGATTTCACTCATACTTGAAGTTCCAAGGTATGCCGAAAGGCCTCCTTCGTCAGTAATCATTTTACGGAGCTGTTCTCTGGTAAATTTACCGTTGTAACATAATTCTATCAGGTCACCAACAGGCAGTGAACCGGTACGCATGATAGCAAAGGGACCATCCCCGTCGAAAGCCTGATTGACGTCGGCAACGCGACCTTTACGGTGTGCCCCGATGGAAACACCACCACCACCAATATGAGCAACTATCAGATTCAGGCTTGAGTAAGGTTTACTTAATGACTTGGCATACTCACGAGCTACATACTTATGATTCAGGCAGTGAAAGATTGATTTCCGTTCAATCAACGGATGCCCGCTGACTCTGGCCAGATCATCCAGTTCGTCAACCACCACCGGATCACCCAGATAGGCTTTTGCATCGGGAAGGAGACTGGCAATTTCATCGGCAATCAGTCCCCCAAGGTTGGTAGCATGCCGCCCCATAATACCGGTCAAAAGATCTTTTTTCATTTGCTCATTCACTTCATAAATGCCACTCTTTAAAGGCTTGATCAAGCCTCCACGAGCCATAATAACCTTGATATTCTCAACATCTATTTCATTGTCTTTCAATTCATTCATTATAGCTTCCACACGAAACGTGAGTTGATCATTGATATCCTTGAATCCATCCAAAATTTCCGATTTGTGCCGGATGGTTTTTAGAAATGTCACCTCTCCGTTTTGATAAACGGCCATTTTTGTTTTGGCCACTTCCGGATAAATAACCAGGATCTTTTTGTCAAGCATAACAGACAGTATAAAGGTTAGTAAAAAACGCCCAAAGTTACATAAGTGTTCAATATGATAAACAGCATGGTTTACCTAAACGTTGGAGGGGATAATTAAAACCTGGATCTGGCATTTGACACTAATCAAACGATGAAGCGCTTGTAATCAGCACAATAAGAATTGTGCCTGTCGAACATTGAACAGGGATTAATCCCCTCCTTAAAAATCTTAATCCGGACTTTCATGATTAGCCGGATAGTCAATATAACACACAGATTTACAGCAGATTAATAAGCATATTTTTGAAATAAAGTCCTTAGAAATCTTTCCTGTATAATTTTATTATGTCCCGGATAAGTTAATTTTTCTCGGGATCCATTACTTTGCCAATAAAAAGGATTGTATTGGTAGCTTTGTCTCTGAGCACGAAAACAAAAGGCCTGTCAACATAAAACTTTATCGGTTCGGAAGGCATTGCCGTTTCTCTGAATTCAATGGAAGTAACGGCAGCAGCTTCAGTACCTTCTTCATTTACATCCACGAAAGTTTTATGTTTTACTCTTGAAATATGGATACCCTGGTCAGTGATTCCTGAAAAATTTGCCAATTCCGGAATAAACGCTTCATTCATACCCAAAATCATTAAAGGTGTTTTAAGCTCAGTTTCGTATGAAAACTGGAAACGTGGCAGACGAAGTTCCATCTCAGGCATATATCCCAGGTCTGAATCAATTTCATTCCATTCTTCTGCAGTCAGAAACCGGATCAGTTTGTCAGCCGGCATTCCCTGATCAGGAAGTAATATCAGCATACTGAATTTTTCGTCCCCATATGGTAATTCAGCAACTTTGTAGCCCTGTCTTTCAGTGTATGAAAACCGGTTGGTCATTTCCATGGTCATAACTTGTTTTTGCGAACCATCGGGCATGAAAAATGCATGATGCCGGGTATTTTCTACTTTGAATTCTTTTTTCCATAGTCCTTTGAAGTAAACTGCATTGATCAGAAACATCACATGGTCAGATGTGATTTCATCAACGATTTGCGTAATTTTATTGTTGGTTTTATTTGCTACCCAGTTGTTCATCAGTGTTTTGGATTTTGGATCCCGAAAATCCAGTTCTTTCACCTCAGCCCTGAAAAAGTCACGGTTTATTGCCAGAAATTCGTTTTTTATTTTGTACCCTTTGCGATACCAGATCGAATTGGCAATGTCTATTTTTACCTTGGGATCAGATAAAAGCAGTGTATTTGATAAATGAAGGAAGTTTTCATTTATCTGGCGATCAGGAATACGTGGCAGGTTCATGACAGAACTCATCTGATCCCGGGTCGAGGTGGCAGCTCCATTCCAGGCCATACCCAGCGCAGTATGAATACTCAGGGGAGAAATAAAGACATTTTCATCCGGATTGCTTTGCCTGGTTATTTCGCGAAACAGGTCAAGCCCAAAGCGGTTATTGCCAGTAACAATTTCTGCATTTTCGGTTGTGAATTTAATTTCTTGTGAATTAACCTTTGGCTCGCTGCTCTTGCAACCCGGGATAGCCAGCAGTATGATGACCGGAAATAGAATGGGTTTCATGGTTTTATGATTTATTTGTGATTCGCAAAGAAATGGACTGCTATGTGAAAATATCATGCCGTATTTTAAGACTTTCTGGTCTAATTTCAGTAAAGCAAAACTAAGAAACAAAACCATCTATTTTGCTGAGGTTCCTTCCACAACAATAACGATTTCACCTTTCATGTGTTTTTGCTCAGCTGCTTTAGCAAGATCACCAATACTACCCCGAAGAGTTTCTTCATGAATTTTCGATAATTCACGCGAAAGACTGATCCTGCGATCGTTACCCATAATAAGTGCCAGTTCCTGAAGAGTCTTGGCAATCCGGTGCGGTGATTCAAAAAGCACTAAGGTACAATCAATCTGAGCTAATTGTTCCAATCTTGTTTTCCTGCCTTTCTTTGTGGGTAAAAAACCTTCGAAATGAAAACGATCAGTGGGTAATCCTGAGACTACAAGAGCAGGAATAAAAGAAACCGGACCAGGCAGGCACTCTACTCTCAATCCGGCGTCAATACAAGATCTAACCAGCAAAAATCCCGGATCACTAATGGAAGGTGTGCCGGCATCACTGATGAGGGCAACATTCAATCCGTCGTAAATTTTTTGTGTAATTGTATGAATAGTAGCATGTTCATTATAAATGTGATGCGATTTCAATGGCTTGCTGATTCCATAATGCCTGAGTAAAACATGCGATGTGCGCGTATCTTCCGCGAGAATCAAATCTGCCTCTTTAAGTACGCGCAATGCCCTGAGGGTAATGTCTTCGAGGTTTCCGATGGGCGTTGGCACAAGATATAGTTTACCGGGCATAATTTTGTGTCAGAAAGTGTTGAAATAACCGGTTATGAGCCGGAAGACTTCTTCGTATTTTGTGAGTGGAAGGGCTTCGCGTGTGTCGTAAATATCATGATAGTAACGGTGTTCGCTGCCAAAAGTAAGTAGAAAAAAGGCTGGAACACCTTTTTTGTGAAAATAATAGTGGTCGCTGCTGCGCGATTCACCTCTTACCCTTAATTCTTTCAGAAACTGGTTGTGGTCGTTGATGGCTTTCATTGTTTCATAACGCACACTGTCGGTGGTGCCATTGAAAACAAGTAGTCCATCGCCGCCCGTTCCTACCATATCAAGGTTAATGAGGAATTTAATACGCTCAAGAGGGAAAAGTGGGTTTTCGGTGTAATATTTCGATCCCAGCAAACCGGTTTCTTCACCTGCAAATGCCATGAAAGCAATAGAATACGCATGCTGATTTTCAGGTAAACTGTAATGGCGCGCAAGGTCGGTGAGCATTGCTGTTCCGCTTGCATTGTCGTTGGCACCGGGAAACAAGGTATGAGTTCCCATCATACCCAGGTGATCATAATGTGCAGACACTACCAGGAAAGAATCAGGTTGGGTTTTACCGGGAATCCATGCAATAACATTGCGGGTGGTGTAATTTTCAAGATACCTTGAATCAACATTTATGCTGATTTTTTTGATATTTCCGGGAAGTACGTCCTTTCTGACATTCACTGTGGTAAAAGGCTCCCTGCTCATTTCTTTCGCCCATACATGCCACGAAACCGAACGTCTTGGGAAAATAGCACCCCTGGCACGTATCGCATGGCTGAAAACCAACGAATCTGCTATTTGCCAGGCATTTCGTGATTGATTTTCATCGGTCTTGAGATCGAAAAGAATATAATGGCCGGAATAATCACGCCGGACAAAGCGATGCAATTTCCCGGATTTTTCAATAATTCTTTGTCTTAACTTTTTCACGGGATATATACCCTGGTCGCTATGTGAAGCTGTACCAACAACAAATTCATCGCCCGGATTTAATGTAATACCGTTCAGGCTCACACTTACCTCAGCAGGAAACGTGTTAACATGCAGATTAAATGGCTGATAATAATCATTTCCAAATGGTTTCAAACCCCATTGTTCAAATTGAGAGGCAATAAATGAGGCTGCAAGACTATCACCATGTTTTATATATCCACGGCCATACATAAAGGGCGATGACATTGTATCAATTAAGGCACGGGCATATTCTTTATCCTGGGCAGAAACTTTAATAAAAGATACAATAATCAGACAATAGACAGATGATTTTATTATGGTTTTCATAAAAGTCTGTGATTTTCATATAAATATCAATCCGGGTATCTACGTTTCAGAAAATCACGGAGGCGATTCAGTGATGATGAATTTTCCGGCCAATGAAACTGGCGGCCAAACAGTTCCAGTTTATTGTATGCATCCTGTCTGGAAAAACTACTGTTAAGGCTTTCGATTGTGCGGTTATACCCTGCCAGATCTCCTTTAAATAATTCATTGATAAATAGAAATTTATCGTTAATACCAATAGCTGATTTCAGGTCTTGTATCTGGCTTTGCTGAATTCGGCTTCCCAGACTGTTATCATTGCCCTGTTCCGGAAACTGATCCTTCACGGTTTTTCGTTCTGCCTGAAATTTTTCTGCCAGTGTTGGTGAATGTTGACCGAATAAATCAGGGAGTGGCAGGGTAGTTGGTTTCTTTAACGGATTAGTAACTGCGACAGGTTCTTCAGGTCCAGATTCGACTATTTCAAGGTTGATTACATTAGTTGTATCAGGTTTTTCGGCAGAAGGTAAAATTGTCTTTTCTGGAGTGATGTTGTTTTTTGCTGGATTTACTGCCGGAATGCCATTTTCAACTGTACCTGAATCCAATTGCACAGCAGTATCAACCTTTGCCGGGAAAATAGCCGGCTTAGGAATAACAGGGTCTAAGTATTCCGTAACTTTTTCTTTATTTAATTTTTCGAGTAAAATTACCTCTTCATAGAATTTTCGCAGGTTGTCAATAAAAATATCCATTTCAATAAACGGAATCTTACCTTTGTATTGCCTGATGGTTTCCCATTGCTCGTTAATGGTCTCCACAATACGGTCAACTTCCTGGATTATCATTTCCTTGCTCATAGCTTACATTATTAAAACTATCATTTTTTGAACGCACTCATCGGTACAAAAGTATAAAATTGCGTATTTATTACAGTGGTTCAAAAAACAGATCAAAAATGTGATATATAAAGCAGGTTTAATAATTAATCCGGAAAACAGGAGAATAATATTTACTTTGGAATTTTAAAAAGCCGGGATACTTTGATTTACTAATCTGAGATGGAGTCAGTTTCAATAAGGCAAAGCAATGATAATGTAACTAATAAAACAGGGCATCTGACTTCTTAACCGGTCAATAGGTCATCATTACGCATTTATTGGTTCTTGCTGATGAAAATTCTGCAACAAAAAAATCATTTTTATCTCAAAATCGTCAATTGAATTTACCTCTGTCACAGGCCCCTAAATTTTGTTACTTTATAATTTGCTGTAAGATAAGTAAGTTCTGAAGATGATTCATCTTATCCTGAAGGTTTTGGATAAACAGACTGCGGCGTAATTAATAAGATTTTTATCAGTCGGCATTAATGCAGATACCAAATGCAAGAAAAGACACTTGTCATCAAAAGGTACAAACTACTGACCAATTGAATAAAGATTATAGGATTGCATCAGAATTTTTTTGTTGTACCAGGTGTGTTTTCCGTTTGGTTGACTGAAGCGGCGCTACATGTTCCTTCTGTACTGGCCGCCTACCTCAAACAAGGCTTGCGTGATTTGTCCCAGAGAACAATATTTGGTAGCTTCCATCAGCGATTCAAAGGTGTTTTCGTTACGCAGAGCAGATTTTTTTAGATTATTGAGGGCCTCGCCAGCATCTTTTTCGTTTCGTGCCACAAGGTTTCGCAATGTGTTGATCTGGTTCTGCTTTTCTTGCTCAGTGGCACGGATTACTTCGCCGGGAATGGTGGTGGGCGAACCGCTTGCCGATAAAAAAGTGTTCACACCCATGATGGGTAATTTTCCGTTGTGTTTCATGTGTTCATAGTACAGCGATTCCTCCTGTATTTTATTTCGCTGGTACATGGTTTCCATGGCGCCGGTTACTCCGCCACGTTCGGTAAGACGCTCAAACTCCAGCAATACTTCTTCTTCCACAAGGTTGGTAAGTTGTTCGATAATGAATGATCCCTGTAATGGATTCTGGTTTTTTGCCAATCCCAGTTCATGATTAATAATCATCTGGATAGCCACAGCCCGGCGAACCGATTCTTCGGTGGGTGTGGTGATGGCTTCATCGTAGGCATTGGTATGCAACGAATTGCAATTGTCGTAAATGGCTCCAAGAGCCTGCAGGGTGGTGCGTATATCGTTGAATTCTATTTCCTGAGCGTGCAACGAGCGACCCGAAGTTTGTATATGGTATTTCAGTTTTTGAGAGCGTTCGGAAGCTTTGTACAAATATTTAAGAGCCTTGGCCCATAATAACCTGGCCACCCTCCCGATAACGGTGTATTCGGCATCGAGACCATTAGAAAAAAAGAAAGAAAAATTGGGTGCAAAATCATCCACCTTCATCCCCCTCGAGCGGTAATATTCAAGAAATGTGAATCCGTTGGCCAGTGTGAAAGCCAACTGTGTGATGGGATTGGCGCCGGCCTCGGCAATATGGTAGCCCGATATTGACACCGAATAGAAATTGCGAACCTTGTTGCGGATGAAATATTCCTGGATATCGCCCATCATGCGAAGGGCAAATTCAGTAGAAAATATGCAGGTATTCTGAGCCTGGTCTTCCTTTAAAATGTCGGCCTGAACTGTTCCACGCACTGCCGAGAGCGTATCGGCCTTAATTTTTTCGTAAACCTCGGCAGGCAAAACCTGGTTGCCGGTAACACCCAGCAACATCAGCCCGAGCCCATCATTGCCTTCGGGAAGCGGACCATTGTAAATTGGTACCAGACTGCCACGCTCTTTAAATATTTTCTTAATTTTCCTTTCTGTTTTTTCAACCAGTCCATTGTTGCGGATATAGATTTCGCATTGCTGGTCTATGGCTGTGTTCATAAAATAGCCTACCAATGCAGGCGCCGGACCATTGATGGTCATTGACACCGAGGTGGCAGCATCGGCCAGATTAAAGCCTGAATATAACTTTTTTGCATCGTCGAGGCAGCAAACCGACACTCCTGAGTTTCCAATCTTACCATAAATATCGGGCCTTTCTCCGGGGTCGCGACCGTAAAGTGTTACCGAATCGAAGGCAGTGGAAAGCCGCCTTGCCGGCATTCCTTTGCTGAGGTAATGGAATCGCTTATTGGTGCGTTCAGGAGCACCTTCGCCGGCAAACATCCGGATTGGATCTTCGGCCTCTCTCTTGAATGGAAACACACCGGCAGCATAAGGGAATTCTCCAGGTAAATTCTCACGTAAAAGCCATTTCAGGCGATCGCCCCAGGCACTGTAAGCCGGCAACGAAATTTTGGGCACCTGCAAATGCGACAGAGTTTCTGTATGGGTTTCAACACTAAAGGTTTTATCGCGAACCGTGTACTCATACATCGTATCACTATAACGCCTGGCCATTTTATCCCAGTTTTCTATAAGATGCAGATTTTCAGGCGTCAAACGAGATCTTACATGGCTGGCCCGTTGCTGCAAGGATTGTAATAACAGCGAATCGGATGGCGGCTCTTTCCTGAGATTATCAATGCTTAACTGAAGCCCGTAAAATTCCTGTGCAATAGCCGATTGATCCTCACTCCACCTGTTATAATTTCTTATAGTTTCGGCAATTTCAGAAAGATAGCGCACGCGGGAAGAAGGAATAACCGGATTGAAATTTCCTGGTTCCTCATCGCTGCGATGCCGGATCGAAAAATCTTGCATGGCATGTTGGTCAATCATACTAATAAGTGCAGCATACATGCGGTTCACACCCGGATCATTAAACCTGGAGGCTATGGTTGGGTAAATCGGAAGAGATTGCGGATCGGAGTTGAAATGCTGCCGGTTACGCATATACTGCTTACGGACATGGCTGAGGGCGTCGGCAGCACCAGGGCGGTCGGCCTTGTTAAGTATAACCATATCTGCAAAATCGAGCATGTCAATTTTTTCGAGTTGCGTCGGAGCACCAAACTCCGGAGTCATTACATACAAAGCCATATCGCTGTATTCCACTACCTGTGAATCGCTTTGGCCAATGCCGGAAGTTTCAAGGAGAACCAAGTCGAAGCCCGCATTCTTGATGATGCACAGCACATCCCTGATATGCCGGGAGAGTGCAATATTGGCCTGGCGTGTGGCCAGCGAACGCATATACACATGGGGGTGGTGCACCGCATTCATGCGGATGCGGTCGCCAAGCAAGGCTCCGCCAGAACGCTTACGCGTGGGATCAACAGAGATAATTGCAAAATGCTTTTCAGGAAAATCTTCAAGCAAACGGCGTATGATCTCATCGGTTACCGACGATTTGCCGGCGCCACCTGTTCCTGTTATTCCAATAACCGGCGATTGAATCCGGCTGCAATCCTTTGAAATCTCATTCAGCAACGACCGTGTTTTCTCAGGGTAATTCTCTGCTGCGGTGATCAAACGGGCAATGGCACCGGGATTACTGAAATGAAGATCGCCAGGCTGCAATGAAAGGTCTTTGCCAAGCGGAAAGTCAAGCCTTTGCACCATATCGTTTATCATTCCCTGCAGCCCCATAGCACGGCCATCGTCGGGCGAATAGATGCGCTCAATCCCATAAGACTGCAATTCACTGATTTCGGCAGGAAGGATTACGCCTCCTCCGCCTCCGAAAATCTTAATATGTGCTGCATTGCGCTCTCTGAGCAGGTCGAACATGTATTTGAAATATTCCATGTGGCCACCCTGGTACGACGAAAGGGCGATGCCATGTACATCTTCCTGGATGGCACAATCTACAATTTCCTGAACGGAACGGTCGTGGCCAAGGTGAATCACTTCGACACCGGTAGCCTGAATGATACGGCGCATCACGTTGATTGCTGCATCGTGTCCATCGAAAAGTGAAGCGGAAGTAACAACGCGGATATGGTTGCTGGGTTTATAAGGCTGGATACTATTCATGACAGGGATTTCTGACTAAACAATTGAATGCCGGGAATGTTGAATCTGCCATAAATCAGAAGGGACGCCATCTCCTACCTTAAAGGAAGCAATCATCCGAAGGCGGATGGATTCCCTTAAATGTTTTCCGGCTTTTGCCAACAGCTTAATTGAGATTACAGAGATTAGGGGAGCAATCCCCCCTCTATGGATTCCTTTAAACAAATTTGCCAGGCTGCTTGTTTGATAATCAATGTTTAACTATTTCGTATATTTACCTTAACAAATGAGGCAGATATTTTTGATCTTCGTGCTGGCTTTGTGGGTTGGAACGACTTACGGACAAAACGCTGACGGGTTTTTTGACATCAGCCGGCAAACCAACAAAACAGGCATGCTGGTTTTGGGAAGCTGGGCTTTGGCCAACATAGCAACCGGTGCTTATGGCTGGAGCCGATACGATGGATCCCAAAGATATTTTCACCAGATGAACCTGATGTGGAACACTGTGAACCTCGGTATTGCTGGAATTGCCCTGTTTCATTTCGCCAGCACTGATGCTTCGATGATGCTGCCTTCTGAAATGCTTGACAGCCATTTGCGTACCGAAAAGTTATTTCTGATCAATGCCGGACTGGACGTTTTGTACATGGGAGGTGGTTTTTATATGCATCAGCTTGCCCGCAAGGGTCATAAACGTTCCGAAATGCTGAAAGGTTACGGAAACTCAGTGATGCTCCAGGGAGGATTCCTGATGGCTTTCGACCTTGCCATGTATTTTATCCAGCGTCAACACAGGCTTAGCCATGATTCCTCATTGTTTGCCCTTCGACCTGTGCTTACTCCTGATGGAATTGGATGGGTATTCAATTTCTGATTTTAAAATCGAAATACATATTGCCTGTCCACGGGATGATAATCATTGATGATAAAATGAAAATCAATAATTTAATAAAGCGAAAAACAATCACATGGATAATTGGAGCTATGATCCTGGTGCCTTTGGCTTCCTGTGGTTCGCATCAAAACAAGAACCAGAAAAATATGAAAACACTTAATGAAAATTATCAGACAGCTACCCTTGGAGGTGGTTGCTTCTGGTGTATCGAAGCCATCTACCTTGATGTTAAAGGAGTTATTTCAGTAATCAGTGGGTATAGTGGAGGGAAAATCAGGAATCCAACCTATCGCGAAGTAAGCTCAGGCATGACAAGTCATGCTGAGGTAATTCAGATTGTTTTCGATCCGCAAATCATCACCTTCCGCGATATCCTGACAATCTTTTTTCATGTCCACGATCCCACAACCCTGAACCGTCAGGGCGCAGATGTGGGAACACAATACCGGTCGGTAATCTTTTATCACGATGATGGCCAAAAAGTTGTTGCCGAAGCAGTGATAAAAGAAACAGAAGCAGAAAAAATTTGGCGTGATCCCCTGGTAACTGAATTGACACCATATACAGCCTTTTATAAAGCTGAAGATTATCATCAGGATTATTATGCCAATAATCCGGACGCTCCTTACTGTACGTATGTAATTAGTCCCAAAGTGGAAAAATTCAGAAAGACGCACAGGGAATGGCTCAGGAAATATTAACCTGTTCTGGTCATGGTTTATCTGATATTACATGAAGGTTAACCCAAAATTCTCAACTTCCACCTTAAAAAAACAGGCGTTCACCGTGATTAAATGTATAATGTTATGATCATGTTTTTACTTTTGCCCCACTTTTTAATGAACCATTATCAGTTTAGGCCATGAAACTCAAAATAGTATTGCTGATATTTGTACTGGCTATCCAAACTTCCACGAATGCGCAACAAAAAGAAAGTGCATCATTCAGCCTGCAACAGGCTCAGGAATATGCTGTTAAAAACAGCTATTCTGTTAAAAATGCACTGGTTGATCTTGAGATTGCCCGCAAAACCATTTGGGAAACCACCGCTATTGGTCTTCCGCAAATCAATGGAAGTGTCTCATACCAGAATATGCCTGATGTTCCGACGATGTTACTTCCCGACTTTCTTACCCCGGTCATTGTTGGAGTAAATCAGGAATTATTTGGTCTTGAGCCAACCCAACCTGTCCCGGAACAAGCAAGTTTCCCGGTTCAATTTGGAACCAAACACAACGCTGATTGGGGAGTAACTGCCTCGCAGTTGGTTTTCAGCGGAGAATACCTCGTTGGTCTTCAGGCTTCACGCATATTTTACCAACTTTCGGAAAAAGCGCTGTTGAAAACACAAAACGACATCAGGGAATCTGTTACAAAATCTTATTATCTCGTACTGGTGGCTGAAGAAAATGTTAAAATTCTGAAGGAATTGGCTGATAATGCAGCAAATATAAGGAAAGAAATGGAAGCAATGCTCGAGGTTGGATTTATTGAGGACACCGATGTTGATCAGATGTTGTTGCTGGAAACCAACCTTAACAATACCCTGAATAATCTTACCACCCAGGCAGAAATTGCTCGTCGTCTGCTTAAGTTCCAGATGGGGATCAATCTTGAAGAACCTGTTGTGCTGACCGACAAACTTAGTGATGTTCTCAGCCCGGATGCCGTAATACAAATGATGCTCAAAGATTTCCAGCTTGAAAATAATATCGAGTATAAATTGATGGAAAACCAGGTAGACCTTACTGAACTATCGTTAAAGCGACAGATGAGCACGTACCTGCCATCGGTTGCTGCTTTTGCAACATATTCCAAAAGCGCCATGCGAAGCAAATTCAATATTTTTGATCAGGACGAAGATTGGTATCCCACAACGATCATCGGATTTAATATCAATATTCCGGTTTTCAGCAGTGGTATGCGCATGGCTCAGGTAAGCAAGGCAAAACTGGAACTTGAAAAGTCGCGTACTATCATGTCACAGGTTACTGAAGGGCTGAACCTGAATTTTAAACAATCGTTGCTGAACCTGCGTACCGCCAATGATAATTTTCAAACGGAAAAGAAAAATCTTGAACTCTCGAAAAAGATTTATGATAAAACAACTATAAAGTACCGTGAGGGAATTGCTTCGAGTCTTGAACTTGCCCAGGCACAAAACCAATATCTGACAAATCAGACCAATTACTTTCGTGCAATGGTTGACATGTTGAATGCAAAAGCTGAGCTCGGGAAACTTCATTCCGGTTCGTACTGAAAAAGATCAAAGGTATAGTATCACAATATCAAAAAAAATACTGAGCATTAAACAGATTAAATATAAAACACAATATTTCATTACCATGAATACCCTACAATTATTTGCAATTACTGCCCTTTCAGTTGTGCTGTTAGGATCATGCAGTTCAAATCCGGATGCCGAACTGGAAAAACTAAAGGCTCAGAAAGAAAAGATCAATCAAAGGATTGCCGAATTGGAATCCAGGTCTACAGGTAATAACGGTAATACTGTCAGGCTGGTACCTGTCAAAATAGAATCTGTAAATGCTGAAGAGTTCAGACATTATGTTCAGGTTCAGGGAATTGTTGAATCAGAGAGCAATGTAAATGTGTCTGCTGAAAGCCCTGGCATAGTACAACAAATTTACGTGAAAAAAGGTGATGCTGTGGCACGAGGTCAATTGCTTGCCGAACTGGATGCATCCATTCTCCTGAAAACGATTGACCAGGTAAAGACCGGTCTTGATTTAGCCACAACTGTGTATGAACGCCAGCAAAGATTGTGGGACCAGAAAATCGGAAGTGAAATACAATATCTACAGGCAAAAACAAATAAGGAATCGCTCGAAAAACAACTGGTGACGCTTAACGAACAGTTAAATCTCAGCCGTATTACCTCACCCATAAGCGGAACAGTGGATGAGGTGATTATCAAAGAGGGTGAGATGGCTGCAGCCGGATTTCCGGCCTTCAGGGTTGTTCAGGCCGGTAACCTGAAGGTAAAGGCAAGCTTGGCAGAAAATTATATTACAAGTGTTCAATCCAGCGACCCTGTAGGTGTCCGGTTTCCTGTGCTTGACCGGCAACTGGAACTAAGAATCAGCGCTGTTTCGCAGGTTATTGATCCAAACAACAGGACCTTTGGAGTTGAAATCAGGATTCCGCAAAGCGAAAAGGGTATTAAACCCAATATGCTGGCCGAACTGGTGGTCAATAATTATGTAAGTCCTCAGGCGATTGCGGTTCCTGTGAATACCGTTCAAAAAAATGGCAGCGGAGAATTTCTCTTTGTTGCAACGAACGAAAACGGCAAACTGGTCGCCCGGCGCCGGACGGTCAAAACAGGCCTGGCATATGCAAACCGCGTGGAAGTATTGCAGGGACTGGATGCCGGAGAAAAAGTCATCGTGTTCGGACATCAGAACCTGGCCGACGGGCAAATGATAGAAGCAGTAAACTGATAAACAGTGTGGATTTCAGTGATAAGAATAACAATCCTGTCCCGGTAGAAAATCTGGCAAACAATTCTGATCTCGCTATTATGCGCCAGACAACCGAATTTATTAATTCATAAGGGATTATTGGATCAAAAAAATACAAGAATAAAACAATGAGTCAAAGAAAATTCAGGCTAACCGAGTTTGCAGCCGATAATATTAAAACGGTTTATTTCTTTACAGCCATGATTACCATCGCCGGGATTATGGCTTATAATTCTACACCCAAAGAAATGATGCCCGAAGTGGTGTTTCCATTTTTCTCGGTTTCAACTATTTACCCGGGAACCTCCCCTTCCGACATGGAAAACCTGGTAACCCGGCCTATTGAAAAACAATTGAAGGGCATCAACGGTATCAAACATGTCAGCAGCAATTCCATACAGGATTTTTCTATCATCTTTGTTGAATTTGAAACCACGGCCGACCAAATGGAAGCATATCAGGATGTCAGGGAAGCTGTGGATAAATCAAAAAGCGACCTTCCTGCTACCCTGCTCGATGATCCGGAGGTAAGCAAGATAGAAGTTTCAGAATTTCCGATTGTAAATATCAACCTCTCGGGTGATGCTGGCCTTGTGAAACTGAAAGAATATGCCGACGATCTGCAGGAACACATCGAAGGACTTGAAGAAATTACCAGGGTTGATATCGTGGGCGCACTGGATCGCGAAATACAGATCAATATTGACCTGTATAAAATGCAGGCGGCAGGAGTTTCTTTCATGCAGATAGAGAATGCAGTGGCCATGGAAAACATGACCATCAGCAGCGGATTTGTAAGAATGGACGGCATGCGGCGCACCATGCGCATACTGGGTGAGTTTAAAACCGTTGATCAGATTCAGAATATACTACTGAAAGAAGGACTATTTCTGAAAGATATCGCCGAAGTCAAAGATGGATATGCTGATCGCGAAAGTTATGCACGTCTGGCAGGTTCAGATGTCATCACACTGAATGTAATCAAAAAAGGAGGTGCCAACCTGATTAATGCAGTGGATAAAACCAAGGAAATTGTTTCAAAGTACCAGGAGAAACTTCCCGGGAACGTCAACATCCTGATCACCGGAGACAACTCCACATGGACCCGCAACAGTGTGAAAGATCTTTTTAATACCATCATTCTTGGATTTATGGTGGTGGTAGTGGTGCTGATGTTTTTTATGGGTGTTGACAATGCACTTTTTGTGGGTGTGGCGATACCCCTTTCGATGCTCATCTCCTTTATCGTCATACCACTTATCGGATTCACAATGAATATGGTAGTATTAATGGCTTTCATTCTGGTGCTTGGCATCGTGGTAGACAATTCTATCGTTGTGGTCGAGAATATTTACCGACACTTCATGAATACGCCCAATCTGCCTATAGTTCCTGCAACCAAGCGCGCGGTTGGCGAAGTCGCCATACCGGTAATTACCGGAACACTTACCACGATAGCACCATTTTTCCCCTTGCTTTTCTGGCCGGGCATTATGGGAGAATTCATGAAATATATACCTTCGGTCATCATACTTGCGCTGCTCGCTTCTATGTTTGTGGCTTTCGTGATGAATCCCGTTTTCGCCATATCATTCATGAAATACCGTGGCGATAAAGAACAGGGGAAAATTCATTACGGCCGGATGCTGATTATTTTACTGGTTTTACTAGGCTTTGCTTCTGTATTTTATGCCATTGGAAATACACTTGCCGGCAACCTGTTAACCTTTGGAATCATGCTTTACCTGGTTACGCGATTTATTATGCAGCCTCTGATAAAGTATTTTCAACGCAGCGTTTTACCCTGGATGATGTCGGGTTACCGAAATACCCTTGCTTTCCTGTTACGCGGACACAACGGCTATATAGTTATTTTCGGAACCATCCTCCTGTTGATGTTTTCTGTGTTTCTTCTGGGCGTCAGAACTCCGAAGATAGTGGTATTTCCGGAAAACAATCCCGGCAACATCTATGTATATTTACGTATGCCTGCCGGAACCGATATTGAAGTAACCGACTCGATAACACACATTCTTGAAGACAAGGTATTTGATATTATTGGACACGATAATCCGGATGTGGAATCCGTCGTGTCGAATGTTGCCATTGGTGCCGGGCAAAACTTTTTTGAACGCAGTACCCAACCCAAATTGGGGAAGGTAACCATCTCATTTGTTGAGTATAAGTTCCGGAAACATCCTAGGACGATGGATTATGTGGACCGTCTGCGGGAAAACCTACGTGGGATTCCGGGAGCTGAAATTGTTGTGGATTACGACGAAATGGGACCCCCGACAGGCTTACCTGTAGCAATAGAGATCAGTGGCGAAAATATAATCGAATTGATTGCTCTTTCAGAAAGGGTTAAGCAATACATCGAATCACTTAACATTCCTGGTATCGAAGAGCTCAAATCTGATATGGAGGTCAGCAATCCTGAGCTTATTATCCATATTGATCGCGAAAAAGCCAATAAATTGGGCGTGAACACAGCATACGTAGGCCTGGCATTCCGAACAGCACTCTATGGAAAAGAAATTTCAAAATTCAGGGACGGAGAAGATGAATATGATATAAGGATCAGGCTACAGGAAAAATATAGGGATGATTTACAAAAACTGATGGAAATGAAGATTTTTGTTCCAGGTGGTGGAGGACCCAACGGAGGTGATAAGGAAATTCCGATATCGGCAATAGCAAATGTTGATTTTACCACTTCATACGGAGGTATCATCCGCAAGGACCACCAGCGTATGATCACGTTGGGAAGCAATGTACTGGCAGGATATAATGCCAACGAGATAGTGAACCGCCTGAAACGGGAAATGAAATATTTTGAAATGCCGGAAGAGGGTGGTTATACAATAGCTTTTGGTGGCGAACAGGATGATCAGAATGAAGCTGCAGGATTTCTTGGCTGGGCAATGTTTGTGGCTATCGGGCTGATCTTTATAATCCTGGTCAGCCAGTTTAATTCCATCAGTAAACCAATTATCGTTCTTGTTCAGGTGTTGTTCAGCATCATTGGTGTATTACTCGGTCTTGTGGTTTTCCAGTTAGACGTATCAGTAATTCTCACTGGAATGGGTGTAATTGCTGTTGCAGGGATTGTGGTAAAAAATGCCATTATCCTGATTGATTTCGCCGATCTGAAACTGAAAGAGGAGCCAGACAGAAATATCAGAGAACTTTTGATTGAAGTGGGAGCCACCAGACTTACGCCGGTTTTGCTCACTGCTGCCAGCACAATTCTTGGCCTGCTGCCATTGGCTATCGGCATAAACATAGATTTCCAGGGGCTTTTTTCGTCATTTGAACCCGATATTTATTTCGGAGGCGATAGCGCTATGTTCTGGAAACCATTGGCATGGACCATTATCTTTGGGCTTACTTTTGCCACTTTTCTTACCCTTGTTGTGGTTCCGGCCATGTACATGATGATGGTTCATGCTAAAGAAAAAGCTTCCAGGATCAGGGAAAGATTATTTGGGATTGCACATCCCTGACACATTGATTTTACATTCAATTCCTGTGTTAGATGTTGATTTACAAACTCTTATGCAGGAGGCCTTTTCTTTTTAACAGAAATTTTTTGTTCATTCTATCAGAGATTTTATGTCAATATCCTGCTGCCTGACCATCTTTTCTTGATTCGGAAGCACCGAAATATATTTTTCTGAATTTATCGTACATGATGGCCTGATAACCTCCGAAACCACCATTCAGAAAAACTACTTTATGCCCCATGTGCATCAGTTCCCTTACAACCTCGTAATCGAAACCACTTTCAAGTTCTATTTCTCCCCGTCCCGCCGAAGGTATACCAGTTGGATCGGATGAACCGCTATGACTGATCCGGGGCGCATCTCCTGCTTCCTGCAAGTTCATACCGAAATCAATCATATTCATCAATACCTGTACATGTCCCAGGGGTTGAAAATCACCGCCCATAACACCGAAACTCATAAAAGGATCACCATCTTTGGTAACAAAAGCAGGAATGATGGTATGAAATGGTCTTTTGCCCGGCGCATAGATGTTGGCATGACCTTCTGCAAGGCTGAATAATTCTCCACGGTTATGCAGCATAAAGCCCATTTCGGGCGGAACCATTCCCGATCCCAGCCCCCGGTAATTGCTCTGGATCAAAGAAACCATATTACCATTTTTATCGGCAACAGTCAGATAAACAGTGCCCCCTTCCATCTTTTCTCCGGCCATGAAAACGCCTGCACGTTTCTCGTCAATCAGCTTCCGGCGCTGAGTTGCATAATCCTTTGAAATGAGCCAATCCACCGGTACAGCGGTATATTCCATATCGGCATAATACCTTGCCCTGTCTTCAAAAACAAGCTTTTTAGCTTCAACAAAAAGGTGAATATGGCGGGCGCTTCCAAAAGGAATTTCTGTAAAGTCATACGCTTCGAGGATATTCAACATTTGAAGCGCAGCAATGCCATGGCCGTTAGGAGGCAATTCCCAGACATCATAACCACGGTAACTGACAGAAACAGGTTCAACCCAATCGGAATGATGCGAGGCCAGATCTTCCAGTGATAGGAATCCTCCCTGCTCTTCCATAAAAGAAGCGATAGCCCGTGCTGTTTTTCCCTTGTAGAATTCATCTCTTCCGTATTCGGCAATCCTCCGGTAAGTTTGGGCAAGATGTGGGTTCCTGAAAATGTCCCCTTTCCCGGGAGCCCTTTTACCGTCCGGTGCATATGTTTTGTAAACATTGGGAAAACGCGGGCCATGCAATGCAACACCCCGCTGCAGATAATAAGCAATCTGTTCGGTGACCGGGAAACCCTGTTCGGCATAATGAATGGCAGGAGCAAGAATTTCCTTCATATCAAGGAAGCCGAATTTCTTATGCAGTTCAAACCAGCCATCCACACAGCCCGGCACCGACACAGGCAGCGGGCCGTATGCCGGTATCTGCTCTATCCCATTTTTTTGAAAATAATCAGGCGTAAGTGATTTGGGCGACCTGCCTGAAGCGTTTAATCCAAAAAGTCTCCGTGTGCCGGAATCCCATACGATGGCAAACAAATCGCCACCAATTCCGCACCCTGTGGGCTCCATCAGGCCAAGAGCTGCATTGGCAGCTATTGCAGCATCCACAGCACTTCCTCCTTTTTTCAGGATATCAAGTGCAATCTGGGTGGCCAGCGGCTGACTCGTTGCAGCCATACCATTGGCAGCTATAACTTCAGACCGGGTAGCAAACGATCTTCCGGTAATTCGATCCTGGGTGGAGACTTTTAATACTGTAACCATTGATAATAAACAAAGTAAGTGAATTTTCATTTTGAAACAGCTAATTTGGTTTTTAAGGCTTAAAAGTAGTCATTTGAGCGATACAAGTCATATTTTTAGTACTCCCTCGTTTTTGGACTTTTATTAAACCTATTTTTGCACAAATAGCTATACACTAACTTACCATACTACTGATGAATCCACGGAATAAAAATCGCTCCAACTTAAAAATGCACCGTAAAATCCATCGTTTTTTCGCCATTGCCTGCGTTTTGTTATTTTTAATCATTTCGGTTACAGGCATACTGCTTGGTTTAAAAAAACACAGCGGAGATGTGTTACTGGCTGAAAGCAGGCAGGGAAGCTCAACAAATATCTCCGAATGGCTGAGTTACGACAGTCTTACCAAAGTTGCTGTTGCTATACTGAAGGACTCAGATTTAAAAAACAAGTCAAAGGCCATTGACCGGATTGATGCCCGCCCCGAAAAGGGAATGGTTAAATTCGTGTTCAAAGACCATTTTACTGAAATCCAGCTTGATGCAGCTACCGGTACCTTGTTGTATCAAGGCACACGATGGTCGGATGTGATTGAAAAAATACACGACGGCTCATATATGGATCGCCAACTGGGCAACCAGGAAGAATATTTAAAGCTAACCTATACTATGCTCATGGGATTGAGCCTAATGACACTTTCGGTTACGGGATTTTTTCTCTGGAAAAAACCTGCCGGTAAAAAATCATAAAATGTGCTATTTTTAATGCCTTTGCGTTATTGTTTGATCCAATATCCCTGATAAACCATGATACAAATTCCTGCTACATCCATTTTGATGCAACTTTTCATGGCTTTGCTGCATCATGTATCCGTTGAATATCCCATAGGCAAAAATCTCCTCTGATGGAAATGGATCAACTTGTCAGGGGATGCCTCGATGGCAACAGGAAAGCTCAGAAACTGTTTTATGAGCACTTCGCTCCAAGGATGATGGGCGTTTGTCTGAGGTATGCCGATGATGTTGAGATGGCTGAAGACTTTTTACAGGAGGGGTTTATAAAGGTTTTTATGAACCTGAAGAGCTACCGCTCAGAGGGTTCAATTGAAGGTTGGGTAAGGAAAGTAATTGTGAATGCAGCCCTTGAAATACTGAGAAAAAATGATGTGCTGAAACATAGTGTGGGTATTGAAACAGCAATTCCGGTAAGCGATACGCGACCCGATGCTTTTCACCGCCTGACGACAGAAGAACTGTTGAAGCACATACAGGCATTACCAGCCGGTTTCAGAACTGTCTTTAACCTTTTTGCCATGGAGGGTTATACACACCGCGAAATTGCCGAAATGCTCAGCATTAGCGAGGGGACATCAAAATCGCAATATGCCAGGGCTAAAAGCTGGCTACAAAAAAGAATAGGAGAACGCAGTGCGCCATGACTGAACATAGCGAACATACAGGTTTTGAGAAGAGTTTCAGAGAAGTCTTTGGCGATTTTCATCAATCGCCTGATCCGGCTGTGTGGTCGCGGATTGATAATGCCCTGCAGCGCCGGAAAAAGCTGGTGATCTTTTATCGTGTATCCATCGCAGCATCGCTGTTTATCCTTATCAGCACCGGAGGATGGTGGATTTTCAGGAACTATTGGCACCAACCTGCACAGGAGTTCATTGCATCCCATGAATCCGGGCAGGTGCCAGTTTATTCCAAATCACAAACAGTTGCAGATGACCGGATCTACAATCAGCTTTCTGATAAAACAGGCAAATTGGCTCAAACAGATACTTCAGTTTCATCTGCCTTCAAACCGTTAAAAAGCCCGGAAAATAGTGTGAGCAAGCTAACTGAGACATCAAAAACTGCAGAAATTGTAATTCAACATTATCAGGATGAGTCCGTTGCGCAAAGTATTGCCGGTAAAATACCATCGCCAGAAGAAGTTCTGTCTGAACCCAGCATGCCATTGACTGATGCAAAACTGGCAGAACACACGGAAATCGTTATTAACCAGGAGTCTGATATGATCGGAAATTTAGTCATGGATCCTTTAGAAATGGAATACCTTAATCCTGCACCCGAAGATTCACCAACCAAATCACAGTCAGGGAAATGGCAACTGGCACTGGGCTATGGCACGCTGCAAGGGCATGATGCAAGCGAACCGTCGGATGCGTTTAATAGCGCCAATGCCGACTTCAGCCACGATCGGTTTTCATCAAAACTCGTAACGGAAACTTCAAAGTTTTCCGACATAGAAAACACAACCCATTCACGGCCATTTACGTTTGGTGTGACGGTACACAGATCTTTTTCTGGCATCTGGGGAATCGAAACAGGATTGTTGCTCACCAGACTGAAAACAAACAGCAAAACAGGACTGATCAACAATGAATTTACCGAGTATGGCAGCGAATTATATTATATCGGGCTGCCATTATCAGTGCGCCTGAATATGATCCATTCCCGCCGCTTTGGCATGTATCTCTCACAAGGTGCAATACTTGAGAAAGGCATCAGAACACGTTATTACATGCATCATTATGCCTTTGACATGTTGAAAAACTCAGAAAATGAATCCTATATGGCTGATGGTGTGCAAATTTCTTCACTCACGGCACTGGGATTTGAGTACCACCTCACCGGGTTGCTCAGCATTTATGCCCAACCGGGCCTTCAGATTTTCTTCCTGAACAAAACACAGCCTTTCAATATCAGAAGTTCAAATGCAATCTGGCCATCGCTGCAGACAGGGATTAAGGTGGGGCTGTGAAAGGGACGAGGGGCGAGTGAGAGTGGCGGGTTGAAAGACAAGAGGACAAGGAGATGGGGGGAAGGGGCGAGGGGAGAGTTAAAGACATAAGGGCAAGGCAACAAGGAGAAGAGGTGACGGGGAGAGGAAGAAAAAGGGTTACTGAATTAAAAAAGAGTATGATATAAAAAATAAAGTAATTAATTAAAGCTATGAAAAAAAATAAGTTGACTTCAGTATTGTATGCGGCGACGGTGATTGCCGCAATGTTTCTGGGCGCCTGCCGTGATAAAATTTATGAGAAAGTAACTTATACGGCCAATGTACCGGTTTATATGAGCCTCGGTGAATTTCGCGGATCAGTAAAAACAACGACTCCCCAGCAGCTTGTAAATCCAGGTAAAATCTATTTCAAAAACAATTTGCTTTTCATCAACGAAACGGGTGCAGGAATTCATGTAGTGGATAACAGCAACCCGGCAGCTCCACAGATAATCGCATTTATCAAAATTCCGGGAAATTACGATATGGCCATTCGGGGCAATATTCTGTTTGCTGACAGTTTTATTGATCTCGTAGCGATTGATATCAGCAGCCCGCAAAGTCCGGTGGTTATTGACCGCATCGAAAATGCTTTTCCAAATGTATTGCCTCCGGTTGACATCAGCCTGCCAACAACCGAAATTGATTTCACAAAAGGGGTTGTAGTTGGCTGGAAAGTTGAAGAATATACCGAAATAATAGAGCGTGGATCTTCGCTCAACAAGCGCTTTATCACTTTCGACGGGCTGGGAATAACACGCTTCGGATCTGCTGAAGTCAATATCATTGGTGCATCAACAGGAATCAGCGGTTCGATGGCACGATTCACCATTTACAGCAATTTCCTGTATGCAGTTCACAACAATGCACTTAAAATTTTTAATATCGCAGTTGTGCCTGGTGTGAATACTGCCGGTGTGGTTGAACTCAACAGGGTGGTTGAAACAATCTTCCCTTACGACCATAAACTCTTTTTGGGAACCACCACAGGAATGCTCGTGTATGGATTGACAAATCCGGCAAATCCTGTCTTCATCTCTGCTTTCGAGCATATCAATTCCTGCGATCCGGTTGTGGTTCAGGGCAACTATGCCTACGTAACGCTGCGCTCAGGCAATCGCTGCTTTGGCGTAACAAATCAACTGGATGTAGTGGATATCTCTTCTATTACAAATCCCTTCCTCGTAAAATCATATCCTTTTTATAATCCTCACGGCCTTGGAATTGACAATAATGTATTGTTTATCTGCGATGGCGATGCCGGCCTGAAGGTGTACGATGCCACAGACCCGATGAACATACATATGCATCAGCTCGCCCATTTTCCGGATATCAAAAGTTTTGATGTGATTCCGCTAGGGGGATTGCTTATGATGATCGGTGCCGACGGACTTTATCAGTACGACTACACCAACCTCAGTAATTTGACTTTGCTGAGCACCATTCCTGTAAATAAGAAAAACTAAAATCCCTCATTCAAGTTGCGCTTTCTTTTTTGGTTGATAATTTCATTTGCTACAGGGCTGCTGCCTGTTAACAAGGCAGCAGCCCAAAATATTCGCGCAAATGCTGTTTTCCTGAAAAACGGCTCAGTGATCACCGGGCGTATCATTCAAAACGATAGTATAGCCGGGCTTAAAATCAAAAATACCTGTGGCGTCTGGTTTTATAAACCCATTGAATACGACAGCATTGGACATTTTCCCGGTGGTAAATATTTTATAGCAAAAAACAAAGGTTATTTTAATATATCCGGACTTGGATTGTTGTTTGGGGCAGAGAGTTCTCCCATACCATCTATACAAATGATTCAGGGATATAAATTTCATCCACGGCTTACCACAGGTCTTGGATTTGGCTATGAATATTATGATTGGAGTGTTTTACCTGTTTTTGTGGATATAAGATATTATCTGCACGATCAGGGGTTTACACCCTATTTTGCCTGTCAAACAGGTTATTCATTTTCGCTTGAGGACCTGCCAACCAATTCATGGGAGGGACAGAGAAAAACCTTTGGTGGCATCATGTGGAGTGCAGGCGCCGGCATCAGGGCGGGTATTGCAAGGAACTCTGCGCTGACTATCAATGTATGCTATCGCTTTCAAAAATTGTCATACCAATGGATCAATCCCTGGGATCCGGGAACCCAAAACCGGACTTATGCCCATTACAACCGGGTGGCAGTAAGCATCGGGTTTTTGTTTGAATAAAGTTCCTAAAGGAAATGAAGCCCGATAAAATGAAAGAATGTTTCGTCGGAGGAGATTAAACTGCTGGAAATGGCTACCGGAATAATTCTCTGAAAACCCAAAGCAGAACCCGAACATTATGTACTTTAGCCCCGAAAATTCAGGCTGAGGGTTTTGCTGCCATGCCTGCGATCCCAAAGTCATCATTCCGAAAACCTGTTTAATCCCTATATCAACCTATGAGCAACGAAGAACTGAAAGTCAGCCGGGAAGAAATTGAAAAACTGCTTTTTGAGCGGCGCGAAAGACTGAAAGAGTTGGCTGCTATTAACCGCACCACCGAAATTCTGAAAGAAAACAAACCTGTTGCTGAAACACTGCAACACATTTGCATGATCCTGCCTTCGGCCTGGCAATACCCTGAATACACGGTTGCCCGCATCAGATTTGACGGAAAGGAATACCGTTCGCCGGGCTTTGAAGAAACCCAATGGATGCAGCGTCAGGGTTTTAAAACCATTGATGATAAAACCGGAGCCATTGAAGTGTTTTACACCCGCAAGTTCATGGATATTGACGAAGGGCCTTTTATGAAGGAGGAACGCCTGCTGATAGAAAACCTTGCCGGGATCATCACCGGGTACCTGAACAGCATCTCTGCCCGGATGATACTTTCACAAACAGAACTTGAAGATAAGTTCAAACCAAAGATCACAGGAAAAAAAGAAGCTCCGGTCAGTGGCAAACAGTTGCTTCAGCGATTTCTTAATAAAAACAATGCCAACCGTGATATCTACCACGACCTCATGCCCTTCAAGGTAAGAGAAATCCTGCTGATTGCGAACCTGTACGATGCTTACAGCATCGAACGGGAAGGCCGCTTTTCGGAGCACGTGCTGGGCGAATATTCGCAGCTAAACCTCACCTCCGTGCCACGCATCACGGGAGTGTCGTCGGTAGCCGAAGCTTTTGAGCAACTTCAGCTAAAGCATTACGACCTGATCATTTTCATGATCGGTGTGGATAAAAAAATACCCGTGGAACTCAGTAAAAAAATCAAGATTGAGTATCCATACATCCCGATATTCTTCCTGCTTAACAACAACAAAGACATAGCACATTTCCGAACCGAGGGCAATCAGCTCACCTGTGTTGACCGGATGTTCGTCTGGAATGGTGAATCGCAGATGTTCTTTGCCATGATCAAACTGCTTGAGGATCGCATCAATGCCGAAAACGATACCCGTGTAGGATTGGTCAGGGTCATAGTACTGGTTGAAGACAGCCCGCAATATTACTCGCGTTACCTGCCGATGCTGTACAACATTGTGATGGAGCAAACCAAACGCATTATTGACGATGTCAGCACCGATGAATTGTATAAAGTGCTGCGTCTGCGCGCCCGGCCTAAAATTCTGCTGGCTTCAAATTATGAGGAAGCCGTCGAAATTCTCGAAAAGTACCGTGAGTACCTGTTGTGTCTTATCACGGATGTAAAATACGAATGCCAGGGAAAGCTTGATGAAAATGCCGGGGTTAAGCTGGTAGCCCACATAAGAGGTCGGATCAGAGACCTGCCAATTGTGGTTCAATCATCTGATCCTGAAAATTCACGTATAGCGTATGAGTTGAAAGCCACCTTTATTGATAAAAATTCGGAAAACCTTCTTGAGGAGTTCAGAAGCTTCATTTTGCACTATCTCGGCTTTGGAAACTTTATCTACCGTAACCAGGCAGGCACCCAGATTGCCATAGCTAAATCGCTGAGGGAATTCGAAGCCCACCTGAAAACCATCCCCGATGAGTCGCTGTTTTACCATGCTAAAAAGGACCACTTCTCACTCTGGTTAATGGCTCGCGGTGAAATACAGGTTGCCAAGATCATCAATCCAAAAAAAGTTACGGACTTTGAAACGCCACAGGAATTGAGGCAATACCTGCTTGAAGTAATTCAACAATTCCGCAACGAGCAAAACCGTGGCAAGATCATCCCATTCGAAGAATCAGCCATTCCCGACGAAAGCAATGTGGTAAGCCTGATGGATGGCTCCCTCGGAGGCAAAGGGCGTGGTGTAGCTTTTATCAATACTTTGATTTTTAACTACGACTTCACACAACATGTGCCCAACATACATGTGAAGGCGCCCAAAACCCTGGTGATCGGAACGGCTGAATTTGAATATTTTCTTGATCGCAACAAACTCAGGGAAATCATTCTTGATGGCATGCCTTATGAGGATCTTAAAAAAGTATTTATTGAAGCCAAACTCACCGATACCCTGATGAAGAGGCTCAAAATAGTGCTCAGGCATATCAAGAAGCCAATAGCCATACGCTCTTCCGGTTTGTTTGAGGATTCGCTCATGCAGCCGTTTGCCGGGATTTTTGAAACCTACCTCCTGCCTAACAATCATCCCGATTTGAACATGCGCCTGAAACAAGCTGCCGATGCCATCAAACTCGTGTATGCATCTGTTTACAGCAGCGTGGCACGTGGATATATTCAGGCGGTGAATTACAAGCTGGAAGAAGAAAAAATGGCGGTAGTGCTTCAGGAAGTCGTTGGAAACCGTTATGGTGATTATTTTTATCCTCATATCAGCGGAGTCGCACAATCCTATAATTATTACCCCTTTGCTCATATGAAACCTGAAGAAGGTTTTGCGGTTGTCGCCCTCGGTCTTGGAAAATATGTGGTGGAAGGAGAACGGGCATACAGGTTCTCGCCAAAATATCCTGATGTTGATATAAGCTCACCCAAAGATCTTTACAGAAATTCACAGGTTGATTTCTTTGCCGTGGATCTCAGCCGTAAAGAACCTGACCTGCTGGAGGGCGATACAGCCGGATTGGCCAAGCTTACCATCAGCGATGCAGAAAGTCATGGCACAATAAAGCATCTTGCTTCTGTGTACGACCCGGAAAATAACCGTATCAACCCCGGGCTTTCTGTGCCTGGTCCTCGCATTATTAATTTTGCCGATGTGCTGAAATACAATTATATACCTTTGGCAAAAACAATCGAGGCCGTGCTTGATGTGGTGAAGGAATCTATGGGAACACCGGTTGAAATTGAGTTTGCTATTGACCTTCATAAAGACAAGGAAATGAAGGCATCTTTCTATTTGCTTCAGATTAAACCACTAATTGGAAACGAACAGGATTATAACATCGAGCTTGAGGAAATAAATAATGATGATATCATTCTATTTTCCGAAACCGGTATGGGAAATGGAATGATTGATACAATTACCGATATCATATACGTGGATCGCAGTACTTTTGATAAGAGCCAAACCATGCAAATGGCCGAAGAAGTAGATAAGCTGAATTCAATGATGTTCAAAGAAAACCGTAAATATATCCTGATGGGGCCGGGGCGCTGGGGTACACGCGACCGTTGGAGTGGCATACCTGTTGCCTGGCCTCAGATTTCAAACGCAAAGATCATTGTGGAGACTGCATTGGAAGGCTTTCCGCTCGATGCCTCATCCGGTTCGCACTTTTTCCATAACGTAACCTCAATGAACGTCGGCTATTTTTCTATACCTTATGAGAACCAGCGTAATTTCATCCGTTGGGACATTCTTGATAAGCAGGCAATTGTTACACAAACGAATTTTTTCAGGCACATTCGGTTCGATAAGCCTGTCAAAGTCCGAATGGATGGACGCAAACGCATTTCACTCATCACTTTCTGATCCAGAGTGCATTTTTTTACACTGGCACATATTTAATGCGCCTCATTATTTGAACTCTTTCTAAATTGCGGCAATGCTGGTGCTGTTACTGATACAATGTCTAATTTTAGCGCTCAATTTTTAAACATCAAATCAGGATGCGAATTGCCCGTATTAACCAGAAAATCAAGCCCGAAACCGGTGACCAGGTTGATCCCGGTTTGCTCGATAACCTTATTAAGAAGTACAGGAATAAAAAGGGAAACGTCATACCACTGCTTCAGGGAGCCCAGGAAATTTATGGCTACCTGCCCAGGGAAGCGTTCACAAAAATATCTTCCGAAACAGGCCTCAGCTTAAGTAATCTTTTCGGTGTAGCTACCTTTTATGCCCAGTTTCGCCTGAACCCGGTGGGCAAGTATATTATAAAGGTGTGCCACGGGACTGCCTGTCATGTGCAGAATGCCAATGTGATCAGTGAAGCTTTGGAGGATGCACTTAAAATTAAGGATGGCGAAACCACTGAAGACCGCCTTTTCACGCTCGAATCTGTTGCCTGCCTGGGTTGTTGTTCCCTGGCTCCGGTAATGATGATTGGAGAAGGAACCTATGGCAAACTCACCGGCAGCGAAGCAGTGAAAATTGTGAAAAATATCAGGATAAAGGAGAGTAATTAGTTGTGATGCGGTGTTGCAGTGTTGCAGTTGGAGTGGTGGAGTGATGGAGTATTGGAGTGATGGAGTGGTTTACCCCGTGAAATGTGAGGCACGAACTATTTATCCGGGGTGGAGTGGTTAATTGGTTGATTAGTTAAAGGTAATTAGTCCTTTTGTCCTTAACCTTTGAATTTGGAATTTGGGGCTTGGGACTTGGAATTTGAGACTTGGGATTTGGGACTTGGGACTTTTAAAAATAAATCCGAAATCGTAAATCGTAAATCCGAAATAATATGATGAGCAGGACTCAGGTAATTGTAGGACTTGGAAGCTGCGGAGTGGCCGCAGGAGCTAACAAAACGTATGAAAAGATCAAGGCGTTGAATGACGCCGAAAAGCTTGGCATTGAGCTGAAAAAAACCAGCTGCGTGGGCATGTGCTACCGCGAACCCCTGGTTGAGATCATTGATGAAACCGGCACCTACCTCTACGGCGAGGTGGACGAAACCCGCGCAATAGAGATTATTGACAAGCACATCACTCAAGGCAACCCGGTAAAAGAATATGTGGTGAAAACCGATCTTTTTAAGACCGAAGACGACACCTTCACCGAAACCCAGGTAAAAATCGCCTTACGCAATTGCGGTTTTATTGACCCGGAAAACATCGAAGAGTACGAAATCAGAGGCGGTTACAAGGCCATCAAAGAGATTGCGAAAAATAAAACCGAACCTGCTTCCATCATTCAAACGGTACTTGACAGTGGTTTGCGTGGACGTGGCGGCGGCGGTTTCCCCACCGGTCTCAAATGGCGCTTTGCAGCCAATAATCATTCAGATGAAAAGTATGTGATCTGCAATGCCGATGAAGGCGACCCCGGAGCTTTTATGGACCGTTCATTACTTGAAGGCGACCCGCATTCCGTGCTTGAAGGAATGATCATTGCTGCATACTCAATCAGCGCCACAGGTGGAGTAATTTATTGCCGTGCAGAATATCCCCTTGCGATCAAGCGCCTGAATATTGCCCTGGAACAAGCCAGGAGCAGGGGCTACCTGGGTGAAAATATTTTGGGCATCGAAGGGTTTGATTTTGACATATATATCAAAGAAGGCGCCGGTGCTTTCGTTTGCGGCGAGGAAACCGCACTCATTGCCTCGGTGGAAGGCCAGCGTGGCATGCCGCGTAAAAGACCACCTTTTCCGGCTGTTTCCGGCCTCTGGAAAAAGCCAACAAACATTAACAATGTAGAAACCTTTGCAAATATCCCCTGGATCATTAGCAACGGAGCAGCAGCCTACGCAAAATACGGCACCGAAAAAAGCAAGGGTACCAAAGTTTTTGCCCTTGCCGGTAAAGTGAAGCGTTCGGGTTTGGTTGAAGTACCCATGGGCATCAGCATACGTGATATCATCTTCAAAGTTGCCGGTGGCATAAAGGATAACAAACGTTTTAAAGCCGTGCAGTTGGGTGGCCCCTCAGGCGGCTGTATTCCCGAATACATGGCAGACACCATTGTTGATTACGATTCGGTGAATGCTACCGGCGCCATTATGGGCTCAGGCGGAATGGTGGTGATGGACGAAACCACCTGCATGGTGGATGTGGCCAAATTCTTTCTTGATTTTACCCAAAAGGAAAGCTGTGGCAAATGCACTTTCTGCCGCATCGGAACGAAACGCATGCTCGAAATACTTCAACGGATTACAGAAGGCGAAGGCAGAGATGGAGATATTGAGTTGCTGGAAGAATTGTCGGTTCAGATAAAAGAAAATTCACTTTGCGGACTGGGCCAGACGGCCCCGAATCCGGTGCTCACAACCATCCGATACTTCAGGGATGAATACCAGGCGCATATCCACGACAAGAAATGCCCGGCGCTGGTTTGCAAAAAGCTGGTTACATACAAAGTATTCGACGACAAATGCACCGGCTGCACCGTTTGCGCCAAAAACTGCCCGGTGGATGCCATCAGCGGGACTCGAAAGGAGATTCATTTTATTGATCAGGATAAATGCATCAGGTGTGGGGTGTGTTATTCGAAGTGTAAATTCGAGGCAATCCTTCTTTCATAAGCCCCAAGTTCCAAGTCCCAAGTCCCAAATTCCAAGCCCAAAGCCCCAAATTCCAAGTCCCAAATTCAAAGATTAAATTCAAAGCCCCAAATTCAAAGTCTCAAATCTCAAGGAAAGATAATACAAAATAGTGATGAGTATGGTTGAAAAAGAAAGAAAGAATGATTTGTGTGAGAGGCTACTGAAGTTTGCAGTGGATGTGATTTTGTATTTGCGTACTGTGAAGAATACGATTGAGACAATTGATATAAAGCGACAATTGGTAAAAGCAGCTACATCTTCCGGGGCTAATTATGAAGAATCTCAAGGTTCGCCAACCAAACCAGACGCGAAAATGAAAATCGGGATTTCTCTGAAAGAAATCAGGGAAGCAAACTATTTTCTTCGGGTTTTTAACGAACTAAAATCAGGCGATTTAAAACAAAATGAGTATTTAGTAAACGAATCAGCAGAAATAAAAAAAATACTGGCATCAATTATTAATAAACTAACTGTCCTAATCCCATCTCTAATATTCAGTTCTCAACATATTTTAGACCTTCTGCATGGTTCTTAATACCTGGGACTTGGAATTTGAGATTTGGGACTTGGGGCTTTAAAACTTAACAAAAAAACCACCCACTCTTTTCACTCGCCCCACTCTTGATACCTGGGCCTGGAATTTGAGACTTGGGCCTTTAAAAAACATAACTAAAAATCCCCAACCCCTATCCATACCTCCCCTTACTTGGGGCTTGGGACTTGGAATTTGGAATTTGGGTCTTAAAAAGCGAAGCAATGAGCGACAACTTAAACATCCTCCTCGACGGCAAAAAGGTCAGTGGCCTTAAAAATGAAACGATATTGAAGCTGGCAAACCGGCATGGCATTGAAATTCCAACCCTCTGCAACGATCCGCGGCTCGAACCGTATTCGAGTTGTTATGTGTGCGTGGTGGAAGTGGAAGGCATGAAAAACCTGCAACCGGCCTGCAGCACACTGCTCACTGAGGGCATGGTGCTGAACACCAACAACGAAAAAGTGCGCAAGGCAAGAAAAGC
>CAYQRU010000009.1:0-50719 GCA_964419945.1 uncultured Bacteroidales bacterium
GAAACGTAACCTGATTTTTACAATCTCAGGTTTGGTTCCAACCCGTACCGGCGGGCCCCAGGTTCCAACACCCGACGAAACATACACGTGCATGCCTGATTTGTTCTTATAACCCCAGCCAACTTCATAGATGGCATCAATAATATGGTTAAGTGGCCATATTTGCCCCTTATGCGTATGCCCCGACAGGTGAAGGTCAACTCCATTCTGCAGCGATTCGTCAAGTGTGAATGGCTGGTGATCCATCAGTATCAGAGGCAGACTTTTGTTAACCCCGGTAAGGATATCACCAAGATTTTTACGGGGTTTACCCGAAAAACGTGGCCGGTCTCGATCCTCGCGTCCTGCCAGATAGAAGCTGTTGCCAATCAGCACTACGCTGTCGCGGATCATTTTTACTCCATGGCTTTCGAGGTATTCCACGGCCGGTTCAATTCCACCAATGTATTCATGGTTCCCGGTAACGGCATAAACCCCAAACCTGGCATCCAGCAGTTCAAGTTCTGAGCCCAGGTCTTTGCGGATCACGGGCTGCAGATCCTCATCAATTACATCGCCGGCAAGCAACACAATATCAGGCTTTAGCTCATTGATTTTATGTATAATACGGTTTAGTCGTTTTTTCGCAAGAACGGTTCCCAGGTGAATATCAGAAACCAAAACGGCTGTTAGTTCATCAAGTGCAGAATTTGGTTTTGGAATATTCAGATTTAACTCGCTTACCACCGGCCGGCGGGCATTGAAATGCCCGTAAATGAGCAGGAGGGAAGTTGTGGCTACTAGCGTGAAAAAAAGATAACGCCTGATCGCAGGCAAATGGACAGAAAAGTTTTTTGGAAAAAAAGGGATCGCAAAATCGGCCAGGCGAACCAGGTCAATAACAAGTACAGCCAAAAGGAAATACACCATGGCCGCCAGCCAGTAGGAGCCTGTAATAGTAACCCCCATCGTAATCTCTGAAAGCCAAACTTTTTCGAGAATACGCCCGGTAAGAAACGAAAGGGCCAGTATCCAGAAAATAATTTTAAGGTACAGGGCAGTCCCCGATATTCCGGGAAAAACCATGCTTAACCTTGAGAATAGATAATAATGGATGAAAAAATAAACTGTAAAGACAACAGAGAAAAATATCAGGAAGGTCATTGATTTCATAGATTGGTGACGTAAGCATATATAACGTCAGGAATGCGCTTTGGTTTATTTGACTATCGTGAAACCAGTAGGTTTTTAAAAAAATTTAAAAAGTAATCATTTTTCATTTAAAAGTAATACTTTTGCCCTTACTTAAAAAATAAAATTCTTTTAGCGTAAAATTAACCAAAATTCTTCATTATGAAAAAAACTGTTTTACTAGCATTGTCGTTGCTTATTGTGTTCAATGCCAATGTTTTCTCTCAGACAACGATGCGTGGCTTAAATTTGCCTGCTGAAAATCTCAATTCCACCTACACCTTATCGTGGGATGTGGCATCTACTGCTTCAACTGCCATATACAGGGCTGAACATTACAGCGTCTGGATCTCAACAACGGGTAATACGCCTGGAAGCTTCACCACTATGCTGTTCGAAGAAACGCTCTCCACTACCATACCCGGATGGGAGTACCAGCCTCGTTCAGTGAATATTACTACATATGGCGGCGCCAATGTTTATGTTGCGTTCAGGCACCACGAGAGCACGGATAAAGATCGCATTGTCATTGACAATGTGAAATTGTTCCGAACCGACAATACGGACCTGACAGAAACGGTATTTCTGTTTGAGGATTTTCAGGCTGGAATTGATGATCCGCTTGGCGAAGAATGGATGCCGGCCGGATGGACCAAAGTCAATCTTGATGGTGATGCATTCAACTGGTATTTTGGTGTGCGGCAGGGTCAGGCAGGCATGCGCAGCCAATCGTGGGATGCTACCGCCGGCGCGCTTACTCCTGACAATTGGCTGATTACACCAATTGTGAATCTTGAAATGGCAGGAATGCCAGGCGATGTGAATGGAGACGGGGCAGTCAATGTGCTTGATATTGTTACTACTACTGCTTTCATCATGGGTCAGAATCCCCAGCCATTTATTTTTGAAAATGCGGATATCAATGGCGATGGAGTTGTAAATATTCTGGATATTGTTGGAATCGTCAATGTTATTCTCGGCAACTAGGTTGAAAGAATGATGATGGATTTTCAATGTTGAATGTAACTGGATTAAACAAGATATGAAGCAATTAATCTTGATTTTTTCAACCAGCCTGATTATTAACGTTTTTGCCCAGTATCCGAATCCAGACGTTCAGACACAGAAATCTTTTGCTGAAGGCCCTTTAACACTATCAAGGGATGTGGCTGCCACTGCAAACACACCTTCTTATCTTGCAGAACATTACAGTGTATGGATTTCGACTACGGGTAATCAACCTGCCGATTTTACCATCATGCTGTTTGAGGAAACCCTCTCCACTGAGATTCCGGGCTGGGAATACCAGCCACGATCGGTGAATATTGATGCTTATGCTGGCATGGATGGTAACATTGCCTTCAGACACCATCAAAGTACTGACAAATACCGGATTGTAACTGACAACGTTAAAATATCGCAAACTGACTTGAAGAATAGTAATGAAGAGTTGGTTATCCTGTCCGAGGATTTCCAGTTAGGAATTGATAATCCTCTCGGTGAAGCCTGGTTGCCGGATGATTGGACTGTTGTTAATGCCGATGGTGATGCTTTCAAATGGTATTTTGGTGTACGTCAGGAACAGGGTGCAATGCGCAGCCAATCGTGGGATGCAACTGCCGGAGCACTTACACCCGACAATTGGTTAATTACCCCGATGGATAATTTTGGCGTCATCAATAATGTGAAAACAACAGATGTCAATACAATCAGAGTATATCCCAATCCTGCAAGCTCACATATTATAGTTAAAAGCGATGTCAACCTCTTCAGAACCGAACTGGTGAACATGCTTGGCAATACAGTGATGACAGCAGATACCAATGTGTTTACTACCACCACGGATGTAAGCACTGTGCGGCAGGGATTGTATTTCCTGCGGTTTCATACCGAAAAAGGAATCATAACCAGGAAGATTAACATAAGCAGATAGTTAAATCAATAATTATCAATTGGTTATGGCTCGAATAATGTGTACAGGCAGCATCAGTCAGGAAAAACAGTTGTGTTTTTTCCTTTTAACATAACAGGAAATTGAAAGCAGGATGAATAACCCTGCTTTTCTGTTTTACAATCCTAATGATTATCAGACCTTTAAAATATTTTACTAAAAAATTCAAAAGCATTATGAATAAAAAAATTCTGATCCTGTTTTTGCTGATTGTGCCACTTTCGATGCTGGCCCAGCAATTTACAGTGCGGGGTAAGGTTACTTCGGCTGACGATGGTGCATCCATTCCCGGAGTAACGGTTCTTGTTAAAGGAACCGCCATCGGCACTGTTACCGATCTTAACGGTAATTACCAGCTTGAGGTTCTTCCGATCCACACTGACCTTGTTTTCTCTTTTGTTGGAATGAAAACACAGGAAATACCCATTGACAGGCGCACTCAAATAAATGTATCGCTTGAAACCGAAGCATTGAGCCTCGGTGAACTGATTGTGGTTGGATACGGTACTGAGTCGAAGCGCCTTGTTTCAGGTTCGCTTGGCGTGGTCAGCGATGCCGAAATACGAGATGTACCTTTAAAAACCATTGATGGTGTTTTGCAGGGGCGTTCTGCCGGAGTCCAGATCAGTCAGAACTCTGGAACGCCCGGAGCTGCAAATACTGTCAGGATCAGGGGTAATAGCTCTGTGTCGGCAGGAAATCAACCTCTTTATGTGATTGATGGCATACCGATGATTACAGGAAATTTCCAGCAGGTAGGTTTTTCGGGGCAGGGCATTAATGCCCTTTCCGATATCAATCCCAATGATATTGAATCCATCACAGTGCTGAAAGATGCTTCGGCTGCTGCAATTTATGGTGCACGTGCAACAAATGGAGTAATTCTTATCACCACCCGAAGAGGTGCAAAACAAAAAACCACCATCAATTTCAACGCATCAGCCGGGATGCAGCAGGCTGTCAAAATCCAGGAAATGTTAAATGCTGAACAATGGCACGAATACCAAAATACACAGCCTGATCCAAACAATCCTGTTGATGTGGAATGGTTGAGCGAGGTATTCAGAACGGTCCCGATGAGCAATTATGAATTATCGGTCAGTGGAGGGGAAGGCGCCACGCAATTTTTTATTTCGGGCAACTACTATCTTCAGGACGGTATTTTGCTGGGAACAGATTATCAACGCCTGAACAGCAGAATGAACCTGGATCATAAAATAAATGACCGCATCAATATCGGGGCGAGTTTTGGAGCCAGTTATTCATTGAACAACCGTGTTGAGGGCGACCGCTCGCTCAACGGCGTACTTCCCAATGCGCTCACCATGCCTCCGATTCACCCGGTTTATAATGCGGACGGTTCGTACAACGAGAGCGGACCATATGCAAATCCTGTTGCTATTGGTAAAGAAGCCATTAACGAGGCGCATTCCTATCGCACACTTGGAAATGCATTTGCCGAAGTTAGAATGATCAACAATTTGACATTCAGCACGAAATGGGGTTTCGACTATTTGAGCCTTCGCGAGCACAGCTACGACCCGGCAACTACCCGTCAGGGCGCCCGTTCCAATGGGATTGGTATTGAAGCTCAAAATAATGTGTTGAACATAGTTGCCAACAACCTGCTGCGCTACAGCAACTCCTTCAACAAACTTCACAATGTGGAAGCTTTGGCAGGTTATTCTTTCGAACTGTTTCAGCGCCGCAACCAGTATGCCCGTGGTGTTGACTTTCCTAGCCCGGATTTCCAATACATCAGTGAAGCTGCTACTATTACTTCCTCTTACGCAAATTATGTGAAAAGAGGTATTAACTCCTGGTTCGGGCAGGCAAAATATAACTACGATTACAGATATATTATTACATTCAGCGGCAGGGTTGACGGTTCAACCAAATTCGGAACAAACAACCAATACGGTTTCTTCCCGGCTGTCTCACTGGCCTGGCGCATTTCAGAAGAAGCTTTCTTCAAAAACCTGAAAATACCCTTCAGTGAGTTCAGACTCAGAACCAGTTACGGATTTACCGGTAACGACGGAATTCCTGATTTTGCTTTTCTGAACCTTTACCGTGGTGGTGCAAACTACCTTGGTCAGGCAGGTATTGCTCCTTCTCAGATCCCAAACCCGGATTTGAAGTGGGAAACTACTGCCCAGTTTAATATTGGTGTGGATATGGCTGTTCTGGCCGATCGCATCAGCCTTGCTGTTGACTATTACAACAACCAGACGAAAGACCTGCTTTTCAACCGGCCGGTTTCAATGACCTCTGGTTATTACAGCATCACAACCAACATCGGTGAGCTTGAAAATAAAGGCATCGAAGTGTCGTTGTCCTCAACCAACGTGCAAATAAAAGATTTCAACTGGGATTCCCGCATTAACATCAGCCGCAACAGGAATAAAATCTTATCCCTGTATCAGGGGCAGCCACTCGACAACCTCGATCGCTACAGTCCAAGTGTGGTAATGGAAAATGAACCCATGAGTATATTCTTCGGGTATCGCAGCCTCGGCGTTGATCCATCCACCGGCGATATTGTTTTTGATGATGTGAAATCCGACGGGGTAATCAACGCAGAAGACCGCGTGAAGATTGGCGATCCCAATCCTGATTTCACCGGTGGTTTCACCAATGACTTGAAATACAAGCAGTTTGAACTAAGCATCTTTTTGCAATTCTCTTACGGAAATGATATTTTCAATGGCAATCGCATTTTCATCGAAGCTATGAAAGGTGCTGACAACCAAAGTACTGCCATACTCGATCGTTGGCGCAAACCCGGCGATATCACCAAAATTCCGAGGGTTACCGAAAGCGATCCCAACGGGAACAACCGGATTTCATCGAGGTTTGTGGAAGACGGATCTTACCTGAGGGTGAAAAACATAACACTTTCGTATGAGTTTAGCCGGCAACTTTCCGACCGCCTTCATGTCAGACATGCAAGGATTTATTTATCCGCACAAAACCTGCTCACTATTACGCGTTATTCAGGCATGGACCCTGAGGTAAACTATACGGGAGATAATAATTTGCTGCGAGCCACCGATTTCTTTACCTATCCGCAGGCACAGTCAGTTTCTGTTGGTCTTAATCTTGGATTATAATAACATATCATCATGAAAAAAATATTTCTTATTCCGGTCATTATCCTCTTAGCACTCTCATCCTGTGAAGTGCTTGATGTAGATCCTGCACATTCTATCCCTGCTGATCAGGCCATTACAAATGCAAGAGAAGTGGAACGTGGTATCATCGGATGCTACGACGCAATGCAGAGTGGCAGCTATTATGGATTGAATTACATCGCCGCCAGCGATTTAGCTGCCGACGACCTGAAGTTTTCAGGAACCACCATCAGCTATGCTGAGATTAACAACAACAGCATTCTGGCTGATAACGGAATTGTAGAAGGTATCTGGGCATCCATCTATAATGTACTAAACCGGGTCAATAATGTAATTGAAAGAATACCAGGTGTTTCTGACATGAGTGAGGCAGAAAAAAATGCATCAATTGCTGAGCTGCGGTTTCTTCGTGCATTGACTCATTACGATCTTATGCGGCTTTTTGGTGGAATTCCTATCCGGACCATACCTTCATCAGGAGACGAAGTAAGCCTGAACATTCCACGAAATTCTGTTGATCAGGTTCTGGTACAAATTAATACGGATCTCGATTTTGCCATTGAGCATATGGGCACCACTATTGTTCGCGGACGTGCATCGAAAGCTGCCGCGCAGGCATTAAAAGCCAGGGTCGCCCTGCATCAGTATTATATTACATCCCAGATCTCATTCCTTGAAACTGCAAAAGCCCATGCAAGCGATGTGATTTCCAATTATAATCTTTCAATTCTGCTCTCTTATGCAAATCTGTTTTCAGGTTTGCCTAATAATGAATCAATTTTTGAGCTTGAGTTTAACGAACAGGATGGTAATCGTATGGCTCAATATTTTTTCCACACAAACTTGAGTGGCCGCTATGAGTTTTCGCCAACCGATGAATTCCTGAATTCGTTTACACCTGAGGATACCCGAAAGAATGCCTGCGTGAAAATGGAAGGAGCTTTTCCTTACGTTTATAAATACATTGATATCCTTACAGGAACCGACAATGTTTATATATTTCGTCTTGCCGAAATGTATCTGATAAGAGCAGAAGCTGAAATCAAACTAATGGGAAATCTTGATTTGATCCGCAGTGACATCAATGCAATAAGAAACAGAGCATGGTTGACTGACATTACATTGTCTGATTACGATGCGTTGCTGATGGAGGTAGAAATCCAGCGAAGAAAAGAATTTGCCTTTGAGGGTCATCGCTGGTTCGATCTGGTACGCACAGGAAGGGCAGTTGCAGTTATCCCAACTGTTACTGAACCATGCCAAACCTTATTTCCTATACCTTTGAGTGAAATTCAGGCCAATACAGCAATAAATCCCGGGGATCAAAATCCTTGTTACTAACAGTACTTTAACGCCTTAATAGATTTTTACAATGAAAAGAAATAGTATTAATATACTTGTAGCAGCGTTCCTGCTGCTTTTGTGTCTGCCATTCAAGTCATGCAAGGACGATGATTTTCCGGTTCCCACGGCAAGTTCTCAGGCTGATTTTATTTACGTGGTTGAAGCCTTCGTTGCCGATACTGTAACCGGAGCAGTACATTTCAAAGCCAATTTTACGAACAGGTCTTTACGGGCAACTTCGTATAGCTGGGATTTTGGGAACGGAACCACTTCAACAGAAGAAAATCCCCAGGTTATTTATACCAGCAATGGAGTTTATCCCGTAAGGCTCACAATTGGCAGTTTCGATTCACTTTACTACAACAGGCTGGTGAAAACCATTACACTCACCCTTGGAAAAACCGTATTGTTTTCAGAGGACTTTCAGGATGGTTTAAACGATCCGCTGGGTGAAGAATGGTTGCCTGAAGGTTGGATAACTATTGATCAGGATGGTGATGGATTTAACTGGTATTATGGTGTACGCCAGGGTGTGGGCACTATGAGAAGCCAGTCGTATGATGGTGCTTCCGGGGCAGCATTAAGTCCAAATAACTGGCTCATTATTCCGGAACTCAATTTTTCATCAATCGGACCAGGTGCATTGATAACCTTTCGTTATTCGGTAGGTATAACTGCCAGTACACCGGTATACAAACAGGAACATTATGGTATCTTTATTTCGGAAGGTAGCAATGTGCCGGAAAACTTTACTTTGTTGTTTGAGGAAACCATGCCTACCACTACTCCAAACTGGGAACCCCAGGAAAGAATGGTTGACCTTTCAGCTTATTATGGAAAAATTGTGTATGTGGCAATAAGGCATTTTAATGTAACCGATATGGACAGGCTGTTCGTACGTGAAGTTGAAGTTTATAAAATTGAGTAGCCATGTCATTTTCCGGTTTTCTTATTTTACTAAGTCAGAAACCAAAATCAGCATTTATGTACCGCTTAATTTTTATTTTGCTTACACTTTCTGTTTTATTTTCAGCATGTTTTGATCCTCAGGCCAATCAGACAGAAGGAAAGCTTTTCATCATTGGTGGAGGCAAACGACCCTCTGAAATGATTAAACGGATGATTACAGAATCCGGCCTTGATAAAGGTGGCTACCTTGTGGTCTTACCAATGGCGAGCACCGAACCTGATACGGCAGTTTCTTATGTCGCTGCCCAGTTTAAAGAACACGGCATATTAAATATTATTGACTTCAGGTTTAACAGGGACCTTCATGCAAACCCACAGCAACTCGATTCGTTACGCAATGCCGATCTGATTTATATCACCGGAGGCGATCAGAGCCGCTTTATGGAGGCGATATCAGGAACTCCTGTTGAGGAAGCTATAAAATGCTGTTTTAAAAATGGGGGTACTATTGCTGGCACCAGCGCCGGTGCTGCAGTGATGAGTGAAAAAATGATTACCGGAACCGAATTAAAACAATCTGATTACCGCGAAACCTTCCGCACCATCGAAGCTGACAATATCGAACTGGGAGTGGGATTGGGCCTGGTAACTTCAGCCATTATTGATCAGCATTTTGTGTATCGTAGCCGTCACAACAGGCTCATCACTGCTGTAATTGAAAATCCAGGCCTCAGAAGTATTGGCATTGACGAGGCTACAGCCATTCTGGTAACAGGAAAAACTGCCGAGGTTGTTGGCGAATCCCAGGTATTGGTTTTTGAGAATCCCCACAAGAAATTTATTGTGAATGCCGCCGGAAAACTTGGCGCAAAGGATCTAAAACTTCACGTTTTGCTGCCGGGAGACAAGTTTAAGTTATTATGAGCTAACCCAGAGAAACCTGGCTCAAAAACCAACCAGTATTTTCTTCGAAATAACTGAATCATCTTTGCGCAGGAGAAAAAAGTAAATTCCCTTTACTAAATTGCCGGCATCCATCTGGTAGTTTTGTTGTCCTGGTAACTGGGTAAAGGCTTCACTGCGGACCAACTGAGCGGTTCTGTTGTAAATTTCGCAAACAATTTTCCCTTCTGGTTGGCAAATAAGGTTAAGGTTTATGCTCCTGCTCAAGGGGTCGTAATTTATATTAATGTGATTCTGGCCAGGAGTTGATGATATACCTGTTGCTCCTTCGCCCACTTTCAAAACATCGGGGAAAAGCAAAGTAGCATAATCAAAGTCATTAAAACCTCCTACCTGGCGGTTGCGAAACAACTGTGCATTCAGGTCAAATGCGTTTTGTCTGCTGGTGAGTATCATTCCTGGGCTTTCGCCATACACGGTAATAAAGCGATCATTTCCTACCTTATAAAACTTCAAAAAGTTCTTTACAGTGAGCCAAATGCCACGGTAAACCTGTTTGCTAAGCAAGCCCCAGGGAAGGGACGAATTGGTATTTTCGTAATAAGTGGTTGAATATAAGTAGGTGTTAGGAACTATTATCATGGTTGATAACAGGTTCAAACCAGGATTAAAATCCAACTGCCCATAAAACGATGCGCCGGAATTGGTTAAATAATTGTCTGAAACTACCTGTGTCCCGGCCATGCGGCTGTTATCACCTACAAAGGCAACCTTAGCGTTACCTGCATTGATATGTTGGTTGAGCAGTAAACCGTTACCACTTCCTGCAAACACAAAATCATACAAGTTTTGATATGTATTGCCAACGAAGACAAATTTTCCAGCCTGATTAATCAGGGCTTCCAGAGCAGGATTATTCAAATTGGCACTGATTGCCTGCACCACGTTTACGCTGGTAGCCCCCGCATTCAAAAATGCCTGCATGTAAGAGTTTGCCAGGGTAGTTGAATTGCCGGTAATAATCAATATCGGATCAGAAAGCATCCCTACGGAACTGACAAGGTGGCTGATACATGCTGAGTTTTCTGTAACCGGATCAGAACCGCTCAAAAGCAAGGTGAAATCACTGGTTTCGTTCGTGTGTTGAACTGACATCTGGGAATTGAACCCTGTAACTTCAAATGAATTCAGGTTGATGCTGCATCCGTGCAGCAATTGGGTTGAACTTACATCTTTACAATACAGTGTATTAGTTTGATGACCCAAAATGCCACCCCTGTAGATATTTACGGCAGCAGTACCCCATGCGTATCCCATCATATTTTGCGGATCGGTACGGTCAATGCCAAAGGCTGTCATATCATCTACGCCAACACCAATCAGATCTTCGTTGTGGTCGTTTTTCCAGCGCGCCATAAAAGCCAGCAGCCGTGCCAGTCGTCCGCGTTCAATGAAATGGGAATCAAACAGATACCCAGGCATGATTTGCAGAAAATCATTTTTAAGTGTGATGCTGCTGTGAAAAATGTTCTTCAGGCAATTGTCGGGATAAGCGATGCTGCCTTCAGCCGTGTAAATTACTCCCGAAAGAATTGCCAGCCCTGCCGAAGTACCGGCTATTACCCCGCCACTGTTGAATTTATCCGTGATAGCATCCTGTGTTTTGGTGTTCTTATAAGTGAGATAGTAATTGCGTTGATCACCACCCCTGAAAAATATCACGTCGTAAGCCATCAGGCTGTCGTAGGTTGCCTGAGAATTGGCAACTGACACTGTGTTGATTACGAAATTCTTTGCAGCAGCTGCACCCAGGCTCACAAAATAATTCGGCAGCCATGATGACTCACTGGAAAAGCTCACTACAGCAACTTTTTTATTTGCAGATTGATTGACCGCCCAGGAATATGGAATATTGCTCCAGTCGTTGTAATTCTCAGTGCCGCCGCCCACAATCAGGATTTTTCCCTGCGAAAAAACATGACTCAGGAAAATAATCTGGATAACTGCAATTGTCAGAATGCTGAGTATACCTACCTTTTTCATAACCAAATGGTTTTTATAAGGGTTTAATTCTTATACCGGGATCTTCTATTCTTTTTTATAAAGTATCAACCTTACACGTTTTATATGCTCAATCATGCTTTCAGGACTCATATTATTAAAAACAAAATGATCTTTAAATTAGGGTGTCTTGAGAGCATCCAAATCAAACCAGGCTTTTGAATGGATGTACCTGGGTACTTGTTCTTCCTTTAAGGTAATGATAATACTGCTGCCTTAGTGATAATAACCTTTAGTTCTGGAGCCGGAGATAACCACTTCCTCAATTTCAGGTATCTTGAAAAAACCGAATGTATTTTATCAATTGTACGATCACCAAGCCCAAATTTTATAACAATTCTTTCATTTTTAAAACAGTTTTACGAAAAGTTTGAAGTAAGCATTGCAAATTCTTTCTCCAATCTCAATTGCAATTGCTTCATTGTACGCGTGAACTGTGAAAACCTTATCGGCAATCATTTGCATCCATTGTTCAACATTCGTTACAAGCCCATTATTAAATGCCTGTCTTACAGCATCTCTTGTTCCTGTAATATCCATAATACCCTAAGAAACCAGGAAGTCTTTCAACAGATTTCGAGCCAACTAAAAAGTGTACTCAAAAGATTTTACCAAACCTTGCTTTTCAAATTCGTTTTGATCTTCATTTTCAAGAAATCTTTTGAATTGATAAAGCACCGTTTCAAGTTCTGAAAACATTAAATTCACCTGATATTATTTTTCGTAACTGTTTGATTATGTGTTGTATAAATGCATATCCATCAATTTTATTCCCTGATCGATTACCCATTCTTTTCCCCTATCCTTACTCCCATAATGATATTCGCCGTACCAATGATATCGAGCAGGTTTACCAATTCATCCTGGTTCACATCAGCATTCTCAAAGCAAAAAGGTTCAGGATTCAGTCCGAGGATGTAATTTGAAATGCTAATAATATCAAGCAGGTTTACACTTCCGTCGCAGTTCGCATCGCCAGGGAGAACAGGATTTAATACCATGACAGGAATATAATCTACAAAGCCAAGTGAGGGATCATCAGCCTGGTGAACAATGACCATCTCGACTGAATCCACATCATTGTATCCCCAGTAATTGTTTTCGGCTTTCTGATTTTGAGCGGTATTGTTATACAGGGCAAAGATCTGTCCGCTGTTGCCGTTGTCCGAAAAATGATTACCTCCGGGGTGAATTGCAGGATTGTCCATATCACCCAAATTGGGCGTAGCTGATCCCTGAAGAGTAACTCCCCAGAGGTTACCGCTGATCACATTGTTGCTGACAATGCCTGTATTGGTTGTACCACCGTTGAAATTCAGTCCGCTTCCGCCAAGATTGGGTTCATTTTGAATATTGTTGTCAAGTAGCTGGTTATTGCGAATTATCGAGAATATATTGCTCCCGATGGCAGCATAGCCATAGCGGTTATTCGCGATAATATTATCTTCAACGATCGAAACACATCCACCTCCAACCAGCGTTGAAACAGCTATACCCCCTGCCATAGTATATTGTCCGGTGATCGTGTTACCAACGATCCGGATAGTATCGCCGGCAGCACTTCCGAGGTTGATCTGGGGAGCGTTGGTATTATCGGTGTTGTTGCTCCAGATATGATTATTAAAAATTTGTGGTGCTGCCGATGCATTCGATGCTGAAGCAATGGCCGGTCCTTTATTCTGGTATATTTCGTTGTTAATGATCCAGGTTCGTCCGTTTGAGATTTGCAGCGCACCTGTTGTGTTCGAACGGTTAAAATACCTGATAATGTTGTTTTCAACCGTCATTTGTGATCCGATGATCTGTATACCTCCGGCATACTCAATCAGGCAGTTTCGGATCACGGAAGCATTTGAGTTCTCGAGCCTGAATCCCTTAAAGAATTGTCCGGCAGTACTCACAGTGAATAATGCCTGCATGGGAGAATCAGCAATCAGGACACCTTTCACGGTTAGCAACAGTGCAGGGTTAAATTTTACTGTTTCATTATCAACCACGCGTAACGTGTCATTGAGCGAAACAGTCAGGTTTTGATGCACGATGAATACACCCCCTTCAAGAGTAACCGCACCGGCCGATTGCTGTACCAGGTCGTTAAAAGTCCAGTTAACACCAGTTCCGGGAGTAAGAAACTGACCGTAAACCATCGAGTTAACACAAAATAGCGCAAGAAGTACCAATGATCGTTTCATAAAGGTTAATTTTGCATGTTATAAATGAATGGATTGATTTCTGCAAAAATAAGTTTTTAATCTTTAAGTTGTGAGCGAAGCCATCAAGCATGAGTGCGGTATCGCACTGATCCGCCTGTTAAAACCCCTGGAATACTATTTATTTAAATATGGAACTGCATTTTATGGCCTGAACAAGCTGCACCTGCTTATGGAAAAGCAGCACAACAGAGGGCAGGACGGTGCAGGGATAGCCAATATAAAATTTGATCTGGATCCCGGGCAGAAATATATGAATCGAATGCGGTCAGGGACTGATTCACCGGTCAATGATATTTTTTTCCGCATATTTGATAATATCAAAAGGGTAAGAGAAAAATATCCGGACAGGTTGAGGGATGTAAACTGGATGAAAAACAATCTGGAATTTACCGGTGAATTATTTTTAGGGCATCTTCGTTACGGTACATACGGAAGTAATGATTTGCGCAGTATTCATCCGGTTATCAGGCAAAATAACTGGAAAACAAAGAATCTTATCCTTGCAGGAAACTTCAATCTCACCAATGTAGACGAACTCTTTGACAAACTGGTCGAGTTGGGGCAATATCCTGTTGAAACATCGGACACGGTGACAATGCTCGAAAAAATCGGACATTTTCTGGATGACGAGAACGAAGATCTGTACCGCAGGTTCAAACAGGAAGGCTTAATGAAGAAGGAGATAAGCACGCATATTGCTGAAAATCTTGATCTCCGGAAAATAGTGACAAATGCTTCCTCCAGTTGGGATGGAGGTTACGTGATTGCTGGGTTACTGGGGCATGGCGATGCTTTTGTTCTGCGTGATCCGGCAGGTATTCGACCGGCGTTTTATTATGCTGACGAAGAAGTCATTGCTGTCACCTCTGAACGGCCTGCCATTCAAACAGCGTTTAATGTTCCGCTGCATATGATCAGGGAAGTGAGTCCCGGGCATGCACTGATCATCAAGAAAAGTGGAGAGTGGGAAGAATGCCTGTGTGTCGAGCCTGTCGAAAAACGCCCCTGTTCATTTGAGAGAATTTATTTTTCCCGTGGAACCGATGCTGATATTTATATTGAACGTAAGAAGCTCGGCAAATTGCTGACTCCCGCTATCCTCAGAACAGTTGATTATAATTTCAGGGACACGGTGTTTTCCTATATTCCCAACACGGCCGCTGTTGCATATTATGGAATGGTTGAAGCACTCAGCGATTTTTGTAATAAGGTAAAGTGTGAGAAATTGTTACAACATAAAGAATCGTTGAATGAACAAATAATTGGTGAAATTTTGGCACTTGCTCCGCGTATCGAAAAAGTAGCTGTAAAGGATCATAAACTACGGACATTCATAAGCCAGGATGTAGGCCGTGACGACCTTGTGGCTCATGTTTATGATGTTACCTATGGCATTATCCGTAATGAAATTGATACTCTGGTTGTCCTCGATGATTCAATCGTGCGTGGAACCACGCTTCGGAAAAGTATTATCCGGATTCTCGACAGACTCGGACCGAAACATATTGTCGTTGCTTCTTCAGCACCGCAGATCCGTTATCCCGACTGTTATGGGATTGATATGGTTAAATTGGGCGATTTCATTGCCTTCCATGCTGCCATCGCCTTATTGAAGGAAAATCATCAGGCCCATGTGATTGACGAAGTATATAAAAAATGTAAAGCGCAGGAAAATTTGCCACCGGAAGCAATTGTTAATCATGTTAAAGATATCTACCGGCCTTTCAACGCCGAACAGATATCCGTAAAGATTTCTGAACTTGTCAGACCTGAGAAGGCGAAATCAAAAATAAGCGTGGTTTTTAACACCATCGAAAACCTGCATGAAGCTTGTCCAAACCATAAAGGCGATTGGTATTTCACGGGTAACTATCCTACGCCGGGCGGAAATAAAGTAGTAAACCGCTCTTTTATCAACTATATTGAGGGGAAGAATGTGAGAGCTTACTGATAAGACCAAACTGGGTTTATATCTTTCAGACTTTTACCAAAGACCCGGAGTACAGTCAGGCGAACACCAGTAAAATGATCAGAGAATCTGATCATTCAGCGTAAAAAAGTGCACTATCCTTTTAACCGGGAATAATTTGAAGCTTGCAGGAATTGCCACATCCAGACCGAAAATTCAGAGATTTTTTGAGATAGACAGGGCAATTTCCCTGAACTCTTCACTGGTAAATTTAAGCTTGGGTCTTTTAAAGTCAATATCATAAATGTCGTTGACAGGTATCAGATGGATATGGGCGTGACGCACTTCGAGGCCGATAACAGCAACACCTACTTTTTCGCATGGTACTACTTTTTTGATCGCCATTGCAACTTGTTTGGCAAACAGAAAACAATCGGCATACAGCTTGTTGTCCATATCGAAAAGATAGTCAACTTCATTTTTTGGAATCACCAGGGTGTGACCTTTTGCCAGTGGATAGATATCTAAAAATGCCAAAAAATGCTCATTTTCAGCTACTTTGTAGGCAGATATTTCCCCATTGATAATTTTTGAAAAAATAGTAGCCATAGTGTTTGGTATGAATGGATTTTAACGTGTAACCTCAATAATTTCAAAAGTCATTTTTCCGGCCGGAACATCAATATCTACTTTTTCACCAACACTCAGGCCTAACAAACCTCTTGCAATCGGAGAACTTACTGAAATTTTACCAGCCTTGATGTTTGCTTCGTTTTCAGGAACCAATGTGTAAACCATGACAGCATTGTTTTTCAGGTTTTTTATCTTAACTGTTGAAAAGATTAACACTTTGCTGCTGTCCATTTTTGATTCGTCAATAAGACGTGCATTCCTGATGATTTCCTGAAGTTTGGATATTTTCAGTTCAAGCATGGCCTGTTCATTTTTGGCAGCATCATACTCGGCATTTTCCGATAAATCCCCTTTATCCCTTGCATCGGCAATTTGCTGGGAAATTAGTGGTCTTTCCACACTGATCAACTGGTCTAACTCATCCTGAAGTTTTTTCAGTCCGGCTTTCGTGTAATACACAGTATCTGACATATTCAAAAAACTTTTGCTGTAATTGAAATAAGATAAAAGACCCTGAAGCAGGGCCTTTTTAAATAAAATAAAAAAGATAATAAACTAAAAATCAGCGCTTATTAGAAAGTAATCCTTGCACTCATGCCATGTGTGCCAGACCATGGATCGGTATCACGGTATGAGTAATCCACTGCAAAGATAGAACCTTTTTCTTTATTCAAAGGAATTTGAATCGTTAAGCCTGCACTCGGACCAGTAAAAGCAGTTGTCCTTTCTGCTTTTTTGGTAATTCCTTCTTCATATGTGTAACCGGCTCTGACCATCAGGTAATTACGCAGCGAATACTCCATGCCAACAGCATATTGATCTTTAAAAAAGGAATTGCTGATAAAGTTTCCTGCCAGGGAGAGTGTGTGATCTTCAGAAATCAGAAAATCATAACCGGCACCAATAATCAATTGCGAAGGCATTTCATATTCGGCTGCACGTTGTTCGACCGTGAATTGATTTTCCTGACCGGGTAGCAATGTTCGGATAGCAAGGCCATCGCCGGAAAATTTCATGGTTGGACCAATATTTCTGAGGGTAATACCAAACTTAATATTTTCCATATCGCCGGTAACATATTGAATACCAGCATCTATCGCAACACCTTGCGCGCTCAGGTCAGCAATTGACTGACTGATGATCTTGATATTGAAACCTCCGTAAATACTGTTCGAAAAGGCCTTGGAATAGGATATACCAATATTCATATAGCTTGGAGCAAAAGTTCCTATCCCACCTTCAGGAATATCCTCTCTTGTAATGGGAACATCGCCAAATCGCATTGACATGATACTCACCCCAAGTACTCCGGTTTCGCTGACACGCTGTGTGAATCCGAAAGTATTGATATTGATCTCCGATCCTTTAAGCCACTGAGTATTGGAGAAAATAAGTTCAGTACCTTTGGTAAACGCAATTCCGGCAACATTGCTGAACATAGCTTCCAATCCCCGCACGCCGGCTGTATTGGCGCCTCCCCAACCTGAACTACGTGCCCAGGGATTGATCAGCAATTCAGAGGCACCTGCTTCACCGGCTCTGTCCTTGTTTCCGGCGAGTAATTCATTGGCCGGTATAATCATGAGGGCGGCAAAAAAACCGGCTACGATGTATTTTTGTAAGCTCTTCATATTGTATCTTTTATTGAATTCGACATTAGTTTTACTTTTAATACATCAGAATGCATTCAGGTCAATGGGACGCAGTGAACCAAACCATTTAATGGTTCTTTCACCTAACCCTTCGGCATTCACATGAATAATGTACAGGCCTCCGGCAATTGGAATTCCGGCATAGTTTTTCAAATCCCAGTCAATGGATGATCTGAGGTCGGTGTCTTTGGTAAATTGCCTGATCAGGATACCATTCATGGTATAAATTGTCACCGTGCACTTTTTGGGCAGGTTCACTATTTTTATCCTGTTGTCCAATTGATTTACTTCATAGGATGAATAGGCGTAATACGGATTTGGAACCACGTTGATAAGATCAAGGTCGCTGGCAGCTTTGGCAAAATTGGTGGTATCAGCAGCAAGATCAGTGGTGCTGAAAGAATACATAGGGTAATTTCTGTTGGTAGTATCAGTTGCCAGAGCCAGTGAATCTCTTAAGGGATATGATGTGTAATATCTGTCATAGGGTTTGCTGACTCTGAGACGAATAGTCACCTCACTGGAAAGGAAGTTCTCTTCATCAGCCAAAGGCAGGTTCACCCACATGGTCGTAGACCAGGCGTGCCACTTGATAGCAGCCAGGGTAAGTTCCAGGTGGGTACGCAACCAGGCTCCTGCATCGTATGCTGGCGCAAATTGCCTGTAAGTAGGATATGGCCCTGGAGGCAAAGTGAGGGTGAGTTTCTTCGAGCCCATAATGTAAATATAATGTCCTCCACCAAAAACATAACCTGCCTCGTTAACAATACTACCCGAAGGATTCCATTTCATATCCCTGCCGTTTTCGCCCACCAGCCAGGAGTTTTCTCCATACATGATGTTTAGTCTTTCACCGGTTTCCACGTTTATTGCATATCCCGGAAACCATCCCATGCCATTAGCATTGATATAGTGTGGATCATTGGGATTGGTGCTTGGAGCAGCCGCAGGATCCGCATAATTCCCTTCCTTATCAATAGATGGAGAGGCTCTCAGATTGTATTTAACGGCTTTGCCCTGGGCAAGTCCGGCTTCCGGAGCCATTTCGATGACCGGTGAACGGGTCCACTTTGACTTATCAGGGGTAATGATCAGATCAACACTTGCCAGATCGAACATGTTGTTAAATGTTTTGGATTGCAGGGTAAATGCAGGAGATGTCTTGGCGGTAGCATCCTGGCCATCAAAAGCAGCAAGCTGGTAAGGTGTCCAGGTTCCTGCTATCACGTTTTCATACACGCTGTTAGGGTCCATAAAATTCCTTGCTGTCGCATTCCAGTCCGAATTTCCTCCGTCATTCAGGGTTCCTGAACGTATCCAGTTAAGCGGTGTGGCTCCATCAACATCAGGTACTCCAAACAACCAGGGAGTTGCATCATCTTTGAAAGTCATAGAAGCTGTAAGAAAGCCGTTATTGGGCGCCAATACCTGGTAACGGGGAATATTTCCATGTGTATCAGGTGATTCTCCTATTTTATAGCTGCCTGGAGGAAAGACCTGGCCGATTTCAATGGCCAGGCCCAATTCGGGGAATATTTGTTCACTTTTGGTTCGTATGCTCTTTGAAGAATTGTAAACCTGGTTGGTACTGGTATTACGTAATTTCCAGGTTGCCACCAGTATACTGGTAGTATCGCCACCCGCAATAAAGGAGTATGTTCCACCTGATACATTGTAAATTTTTTCCCGGTAAAGGGTATCAAAAGACAGAACAAAATCGGCAGCCTGTAAATTCAACGGATCAATAATTTTCACGTTAATGGGACCAGAACCTGCTTCGTAAGCAGGCTTGTAACTGATCGGGTAATTCGGATTTCCAAGCAGCACAGCTTCACTTGCCGGCGATTTGCTAAGAATTTCCTGTACAGTTTCCTGAGTCAGTTCAAGTATGTTTCCACCATTGCCCTGGCCCTGCAAGCGGGTGATTTTCAATCCGTCACCGTACCTGGCTTTTGGTACTTTCGACCCTACTGTTATGTGGGGAATTGCAGTATATACCTTGATGTTTCTGCGTCCTGCAAGATATGGTTTTTTCTGTCCGTTGAGGGATTGAACGCCAGGACTTTGAGCATTGGGATCGTCAGAATATTTTTCATATTCGTTGAAAGCATAAGCCAGGGCCATGAAATAATACTGCTTATGGTTTACCAGAGGTTCATTTGTAAACGCATCGAGGGTAAGTTTGAATGAATTCCTGATACCCTGGTTAGTACCATTGACCTCCATGACCGGAACACTGGCACCCAGCGATTGATCGTAATAATAGTTGATAAGCCTTGTCACGGTATTATTGATATCGCACTGGAAAACCAATCTTGCCAGGCTTGGATCTTTCAGGTCATTGGGACCCACCGAAGCTTTTGCTAGCTGAAAAATCTGATATCCTTCAAAAACATACAAGGAGTCGCCACTAACTATGTTATAATCAACTTCTTTATACTGCTCACCGAAATTGTTTCCGGCATCGTTGGTCTTTCTGTTGGTAATAAAAACAATTAGCTCTTTGTCCAGTTCGCGGAACGTCAGATCAGGAGCATTGGGTCCATCAACCACCTGGAAACAATTATCAAACAGTGCCTGACATTTATCGTCAACCACTCGTAAAAGTTCAACACTGGCCCATGGCCCACCGGAAGCCGCGCGTGCCCAAGGAATACCAACAGTGATATAATTTACTGCACCGGGACGTAGTGTAAAAGGCCCTGCAGACTGAAGGAAACGCCTGTCATTAGGAGGATTTCCTGTGGATCCCTGAGCATTTTCCTCCGTCCAGTATGTAGGTCCGTTCGGGGTTTGAAATCCCGTTCCCCAGTGGCACTCATCACTATCACCAGGGAAAAGGAAGTCGCTGGCAGGACCGTAACCATTGGCAGAAGGATGTCCATTTCCGCCATATAACATTTTGGTTCCGTCTTTCCAGATACCTTTCAGATAATTGTAATATTCTATTGCCGTAGAAGGGTCTGTCTGCCAGGGTGCAGCGCCTGCGGTAGTATTGTTAAAGTAAGTGAAGCGCCGCATTCCAAATCGTTCATTGTTTGCAATACTATCCCCAAAATTGACACCATTGATCGCTTCAGGATAATGATAATCTCTTAATATATTGCAGGGCAACAAGTTGCCATTTGCATCAAATGCCGATGGGCGATCCTGGTGATAAAGCGGTTGTCCAGGTTCAATTCTGTCCATATAAGGTCCCTGGAAGAAGTCAACACCGATTGCGGGGGGCTGATTGCCGTATGACCATGGTTGTCCTGTTCCGTCAACGGGGGTTCCGTTGTAGCAATAACCTAATCCCCGTAATACATCACAACCGATATAGTCATCAAGATGATGTCCCAAATCCGGATCAACCCATTGACTGAAATAAGTCTCCCTTAAAGTAAAAGTAGAACGGTTGATAATTTCATAGCTATAAAATGTCATGTTATTGATTTCATCATTTGTAGCAAAAGCAAATGCCTGCCCTCTGATTTCCATACCAATAGCATCGCCACCGGTTTCAGTATGGATGTTTCCTTTATCATTAAATACCCACCATAAGGTTTGGTCTCCCTTAATTACCTGGTCGGATAAAATGCCATAAAGCCAGTTTTCAGGATATTGATTGCGTGGATAATAAAATTCTGCATCCATAGTGGGAGTGAGTGATTTACACAATTCACCGGTAAGGTCATAATAAGGATAATCTCCGTTATCAGGATCATACACACCATCTCCATCTCTGTCATAGAAAGGAGCAAGATAAAAGCTTTGATTTTTGGTCTGGTCAACCGGATGTGCAGGCCAGCTTTTTATCGCTTCAGGAATTTGATAATCAGGATAAGCTGTTGGATCTTCCCACCATGCAAGATATTCATCAACAAGGGCACGCGTCATCGGGAAATGCCTGTCGTATGTTGCACAGGTGGCATCGTCAACAGCGGCAGCGCCATCAATACTGAGTGGCCCGGTCCAGTAATCGTAACCTACCTGCCGGTAACGGAGGGCAGCGAGTTTTAACTGGTTGTTTACGTCAATTCCTCCAATCCAGAGAGTAGCAGCAAACATGGACATTTTCCCCGATCCTTTCGGGATTTCATACTGGGCGCTTTCAAAATCCCACCACATATCACCACCTGTATTGATGCGGGCTCTTACATTACCCATATCCAGGTATCTGAATCCGCCGCCAGGCAAGCATGCAGCAGCAACAGATTTAACATGGGTCTTTTTCAAATATTGATCAGGAACTTTTTCTGCAAATGAGTATGACAGTACCAAGCTGAGAATAAGCAAGATACAAGCCTGGAGAATCTTTTTCATTGTATTATAGTATTTTGGTTTTGAATACATTAATTACTGATAAATCTTTTGTATTAAAAATTAAAGGATACGCCAAGACGTATCATTCTGGGCAGGCTGTAATTAAACGGACTGTTCACCCTTATTGCATAAAGATCACGGTATGACTGAGGATCGAGTTGGGTATTAATCTGGTTTTGAAATTCAGCGGCAGCCAGGAATCCGTCATCGTCCGGATTACCGGTGGCAGCATAAACACCCATGATATTTTTGCTGTCAAGCACGTTGTTGATCCTGAGATACACATTCAGGTACATTTCTCTTTCTTTCCCTTCACGGCCGGAAGTTTTAAGATTGAAATCCTTGTCAACACGGGCATCAATCCTGAATTGCCAGGGCAATCGCGCACCATTGATTGAGCCTTGAATCTGACGGCTACCACCCAGTTGGTAAATGATACTCGACTTGGTGTAAGGGGTTCCTGACCCACCGAAAATAAGTAGATTGAAACCAGCATTTTGTAACCAGTTGATGGTCTTGACCTGATCAGTTCCTTTGATACGGCGTGTTGTTCTTGGACCGTTGTATTTGCTTCCTTCATCAAAGCGATAGTCAATGGTCAGGTTAACTGCATGACGGCGGTCAAAATCAAGTGGAATCAGGTTACGCAGGTTGGGCTGTCCGGACTGAATAAGTGCTCGCGCAGTTTCAGGGTTTGAACCTGTTCCGTTGGCAAATTGAAGTGTATAACTGGCACGGATACGAGCATTACCTGTACGACGGAGATCGTAAGTGAATGTCAATCCCTTTACAGTACCGAAATCAATATTGTTATATGAGTAATAAGTACTTGGATAAGCTCCTGTGTACCGGAAACTCTGTATCTGATCACGAATTTCCCGGTAAAAGCCTGATACTGAAAGCGATGAGGAATTGGTAAGTTTTTGTTGGAAACCTAACTCATAGTCAATGGTTTTCTCAGGTTTCAGATTTGGATTATTGACCATGGCAGTTCCCCTCGTATCAATGAAGAAATAATCAATCAGATCAATTCTTGATCCTGTAGTGGGGCGCTGTGTGAGCACATTATAGTGAGCAAAGAACAATGCTTCATCTGAAATGGGGAAGGAGAAGGAAATCCGGGGCATGAAAGTGAGTTGCGGGTCATAATCTTCGAATGAATCAGGTGTAAGCCCCTTATCAGGATCTTTGAGATATGGTCCGCTTTCCTTACCAATGACAACAGTTGGGTCCTCTGTGATTTCAATACCGGAAGCAGTGTACCAGGTATCTTTGTAACGATAACCGGTCACAGCAGTGGGTTTTTTCGGCTGATCAACATAGATCACATAATCGGATCCCATGTTTCCGGGGTGTTGATTAAATTTTTGGTCTTCGGCAATGGTGTACGCTTCGGCAAAAAGATAAGGATCCTTCAGCACAGGCTGATTTGCATCAAACCTGTCAATACGTAAACCAACATTAAAGATCAGGTCTTTGAATGCAAATTTATCCTGAACGTAAAATGCCGAATAGATTGGCTCAAAAGCTCCGACATGTCTCAGATTGTCTCCGTTTTCATCTGTTTGATTGAAAAAATCATCAAGACTTGGCTTGGTAGATAATTTTTTTCCTGTGTGGTCGAAACCATAATATGCAACGATCTCATTGCCCTGAGAAAATAATTCATCAGCACTGAACATATTGATATTGAGTCCATTGTTGAGTGTGACTGATCTTCTGATCATATCCTTATCATAATAAGTAAGGGAGTTGGTGTTGAAATCATAAGAATCAATCAGTAAATAATCGAGTCCATTGGGATCCAGTCCAAGTGCAAGTCGCAGGTTGCGGTCAAAAGTTCTTTGCGATTCACCATCAAAAAGTCTGTAATAGTTGATGGTATCCATAAAGATATTGTTCAGGTATACTGCTTGTGGATTACTTTTATCGAGCTGTTCAATATGGAAATTTGTCAAACCACGCATAATCGTCCACAAACCTGCTGGACCAATATTATAACTTCTGTCAAAACGCTGCTCATATTGCATGCCAAGCCTGATTTCATGATTACCCAGGTATGCTGAGAAGTGTGCATTGATGCCAAGTTGGCTGCTTTCAAAATATTGATATCCTGTCTGTAATCCTCCGGCATTTCCCCACAAATTATATACGGCATCCGGTCCGCGCCCATTGTACAGACCACCCTGTGTCGGCAGGAGATCCTCAAATCTGCGGATTTGTCCATCGCGAAGGTCATAATATTGTTGAGTATAGTTTGCCAGAATCGGATTAAATTCTGCCCGCTGAAAAGCATAAAGTGTGTCAAGATAGGCATTATGAATCCATCCGGTCAGGCCGCTCACATTATCTGATCCTGGTTCGTAAGACCGCACCAGGTTTCTGGTGAATGATCCAATGTATCCATACCTGAATAAATCATCCTGGTGATTGGCATCCTGTTGTTCGTAAGTGTATACTGAGTAGTCGGCCTGCAGGTTATAGTACACATTTTTGACAAATGACTTGCTTTCGGCATCGGTTGGAAAACGGTGTGTAAGACGGCCATAAACTCTCCAGGTATTATCTTTTACCTGGGTATTGTTTTTATAGTTAAAAATAGAGCTGGTGAAATCAAAAGCCCTGCTGTCAGATAAATTGTATGATCCTCCAAAAGAAAGGTTAATATTTGGTGTTGTGCGTACATCAATTTTCCCAGAAATATTTACATCCAGATCATTGCTGTTCTGGGTTGCTTTAAGGTATTCAAGATCACTTTTTGTGATAAACTCGGAATTATAAAATGAGCTCTGTCCGATGCGGCGTATCGGACTTGTTTCAAGGCTGGTAAGTATTTCATCTTTTGCCTTATACACACCTGTGGCAGTTGGACGTCCATCTTCGCGAAAAATAAATTCACCGGCAACAAAATAGCCAAGCAGCGAAGATTTATCTTTACGGCTTTTGAGCAGTGGGCCTTGCATATTTAAGCTGGCACGGTTGTAACCGTACGCATCAAGAAACTGTGAAGTCTCAATTTCAGCACCTGCACCAAAAGTGCGGGAAGGCCCACGGGTAGTTACGTTGATAATTCCGCCCACGGCATCGCCATATTGTGCCGGCACACCACCGAGGATTACAGAAACCTGCTCAATGGCAGCTTCAGGCAACGATGAAGAACCTCTGACACGAATACCATCAATATACATGATAGTTCCTTCAGCACGCTGGCCACGGACACTACCACGCTCACCATCTGCCGAAAATACGCCTCCCACAGAGACTGCAATGGCATTGGCCGAACGATTCGGCATTTTGGCAATTTCTTCTGCTGTAACCGTAGCACCACTCGATGTTTGATCTTTGTCAATCAGTGGAACCGCATATTCGCGAACTTCAAATTCTTCGAGCGCAATTGCCGTCGGCTCCATTTTAATATCAAGGAAGCGGATCTGATTGGCTGAAACAACTACATTCTGGATGAGCAGCGGTTTGTAACCCACGTAAGTAGCCTTTACATCGTAACGTCCCGGCTCAATCGGCCTGATAGAATATTTTCCGTCAAAATCACTGGTTGCTCCACCTACCTGCGTGCCTCCTCTTTCTGCAATAATATTGGCAAAGGGGATGGGCTCTCCGGTTTGTTGGTCAGTAATAACTCCCTGAAGAGTAGCCGTTTGAGAAAAGACAAGTGTACTAAAAGATAGTACAATCCCAGCAGTTAACAGTAACTTTTTTAACATACCCTGTAATTTTATTAATAGATGACATAGTAATTCGCTAAGAGCCGGTAAAATTAACAATTATTAACATACACCGATAAATTTTGAGATTTCTCCAGAAAAAAATTTTTAATGGCCTAATTGTAAGGTCGTTGCAGAATGGCAGCATAAATTACAGCGTTGCGCAGATCAAAGCTTTCTTTTTGTGATACCAAAGTTTCTGTTTCAACAGGCAGTTCTTCCGCAGCAGGTTTGTTCCATATTTTATCTGGTGAAAGGTGGTTTACCATCTTTCTGCCCGTATTTTGATCAGTTTCTTCACGCATATAAATGGTTGGACGCCGTTCAACTTCTTCATAAACCGGTTCTGGCTCAAAGGTTTCTTCAGATTCTTCGAAATGACCTTCTCCGAAGATTTCCTCAAGTACTTTGCGTGCCGGATTTTCTGGTACGGATTCTTCAGAAGCTGAATACGGCTCTGGTGAGGGTTTCTTTTTCAGTTCTTTTTGCTTTTTCTTTTGTATGGCGCTGAATATGCTATAAGCGATCCAGCCTATGAACAGTAACACATAAATAAAATCGTCCATAATAGGTTATCAGTTGATATTGTGAATATTACAATTACATGACTACTGCAGAAAAGAAACCATTGGGCAAGATGGTTTCAGGGCGGTAAAGGTATGAAATTTTATTTGTTAACATAAACCGGCTCACGAAATGCCATAATTTTTTCTCTGCTTCTCTGATTCTCAGGTATCCGGGTGGATGCCAACCAGAATCTCATCCATGGTTCAAAAATATAATCTCATCAGATGCGTTTTATAATTAAAAATCAGAGCCGATGGACGCCCGCTACCTTCGATACATAGCCGGTTTTTTCCTCCTGACAGCATTTATAGTGTTTCCGGGTTGCAGCAACGATGAAGTTGAAGATGAAATTCCATTTGCATATGTGAATTTTTACATTGATCCGAATTCAACTTTTTACTGGAGGCTGAATAACACCGGAGGTTGGGAATACGTTGTTGCAAATGAACCCAGCAGGGGTATTATTATTTACCGTGGTTTTCAGGACGATTTTAAGGCATATGAACGAACCTGCCCTTACGATCCTTATGAATCCTGTGCCAGGATTGAGGTTGAGGCATCCAATATCACGATGATAGATTCCTGTTGCGGATCGCGGTTTATTATTCTTGACGGATCACCCTTTGATGGACCATCCAAACGGCCACTGAAACAATACCGTACCATTTATGATGGCAATCTGTTACACGTTTTTAATTAATTTCCAAAATCCGCGCACCAGATTGTACTATTCAAAACAAGACTGAACATCTTTGGCTGATGAAAGGGATTGAAAGGATCGCAACGATTTCAGGATCCATCATCAATCCTGCATCTTTGAATATTATCTTATTTCCGAACTTTTTCGACAAACGTTTAGTACCGGTAATGCTGCGGTTTGAATGGTCCGTTTTTACTCACGCCAATATAGGCCGCCTGTGCATCGGTAAGCTTTGTTAGTTTAATCCCGAGAGGCTCAAGGTGAAGGCGGGCTACTTCTTCATCAAGGTGCTTAGGAAGCGTGTACACATCAACCGGATGACTTTTTTTCCAGAGTTCAATCTGTGCCAGGGTTTGATTTGTAAATGAGTTACTCATCACAAATGATGGATGCCCGGTGGCACAACCCAGATTTACCAGACGTCCTTCGGCCAGTATGTATATCGAATGGCCATCAGGAAAGGTATATTTATCAACCTGAGGTTTAACAGTATCTTTAAAGATTCCTTCGTAATCTTCGAGTTTCTGAACCTGGATCTCATTATCAAAATGGCCAATATTGCAGACAATAGCCTGATCCTTCATTTTTTCCATATGCTCTAACCGGATCACATCCAGGTTACCGGTAGCTGTGACAAAAATATTTCCTTCTGGCAGTGCATCTTCAACAGTGCTGATCTCAAATCCTTCCATGGCTGCCTGTAAAGCACAAATAGGATCAATTTCGGTGATAATCACCCTGGCGCCATATGCTCTCATTGATTTTGCACATCCCTTTCCAACATCTCCGTAACCGCAAATTACAACTACTTTCCCGGCAATCATCACATCGGTGGCACGTTTTAATCCATCAGCCAAAGATTCGCGGCAACCATATAAGTTATCAAATTTCGATTTGGTTACCGAATCATTTACATTGATCGCCGGGAACAACAATTTTCCTTTTTCTTTCATCTGGTAGAGCCGGTTTACTCCGGTGGTTGTTTCTTCCGAAACGCCCCTGCATTCATCTACCAGATGGTGCCATTTATGCTTGTTTTCCACGAATGCTTCCCGCAGCCTTTTCATGATGGCAGCTTCCTCCGAATTTGAAGGAGAAGAACTCAGCAAAGTGGGTACATTCTCAATTTCATAACCTTTGTGAACCATCAGGGTAGCATCACCCCCGTCATCTATTATCAGGTGGGGTCCCTTTCCACCTGGAAATGACAGAGCCTGTAAGGTACACCACCAGTAATCATCGAGGGTTTCGCCCTTCCAGGCAAACACCGGAATACCTTTGGCTGCGATGGCAGCGGCAGCATGATCCTGTGTTGAAAAGATATTACAACTTGCCCATCTGACATAAGCTCCAAGTGCCACCAGCGTTTCAATTAACACGGCAGTTTGAATGGTCATGTGTAAAGAGCCACTGATCCTGGCATTTTTTAATGGTTTTTCTTTTCCATATTTCCTTCGCAATGCCATCAATCCCGGCATTTCTTTTTCAGCCACTTCAATTTCTTTTCGACCCCACTCGGCGAGCTTTATATTTTTTACCTTATAATCGCTGAAGGCTTTGGTTGCTGTAGTTCCCATTTAATATATTCTTGCGTGTTAAATATCTGAATGTTGCGGCAAAATTAATACTTTTTAATCAATCAGTTTACAGCAATGCATTTGACCGGCATATAAAACCAGGACTGTTGTTCCTTGATGATGCAGGATTTAGCCTAATTTTGCATGTCGTAAAATTTTAACAGGAATGCGCGAAGGAAAACGATCATTCAAATCAGCGTTGAAAGTGAACAGTGGGATAGAAAAACCCCCTGTAATAAATCCACTAATTACAAGTGGATTATCGAAGCCGGCGAGTCAACTGCACGATATTGACACTTATATTAACGGCATACTTGAGGGCAACCGCATGATGCTGGGTAAAGCCATCACTTTAATTGAAAGCACATTAGCGGATCATCAGCATATGGCCCAGGCCATCATCGAAAAATGTTTGCCATACGCAGGTAAGAGTATCCGGATTGGGATAACAGGAATACCGGGTGCAGGGAAAAGCACTTTTATTGAAACACTCGGAACAATGCTCACAAGCCGGGGGGAAAGACTTGCTGTACTTGCCATTGATCCGAGCAGCCGGCGAAGCAGGGGAAGCATCCTGGGAGATAAAACCCGTATGGAAATGCTTGCAGTCAATCCATCAGCCTTTATCCGGCCTTCGCCTGCAGCGGGCACTTTGGGTGGTGTGGCCCGGAAAACACGGGAAACTGTAATATTATGTGAAGCTGCCGGGTTTAATATCATTTTTATCGAAACTGTCGGCGTCGGACAATCAGAAACTGCGGTTCACGATATGGTAGATTTTTTTCTGTTGTTGATGCTGGCCGGAGCAGGTGACGAACTGCAGGGGATCAAAAGGGGGATCATGGAAATGGCCGATGCTGTAATAATCAATAAAGCCGAAGCGGACAATATGCAAAGGGCATTACTGGCAAAATCGCAGCTTGAAAATGCACTTCACTATTTCCCTCCTACTGAAAGTGGCTGGAAACCTGTGGCAGAATTATGTTCAGCACTCTACAATACAGGTATTGAAAAGGTTTGGGAAATTATTACCGATTACATCTCTTTTTCCCGCTCCAATCATTACTTCGAGAAACGCCGAAAGATCCAGGATCGAAAAATTATGATTCAGACCGTTGAAGATACACTGATGCTTCACTTCAGGGGCAATAAAAAAGTTGCAGGTATGATCAGGGAAATGGAAGAAGGCCTGAGCACACAAAAATTCAGCGCATATGTTGCTGCCCAAAAACTCATAGAATCTTATTTTGATGATCTTTCACAGAAGAACCAGGTTTAAGGCTGATCATAATCCCTGGCTGACAACAATGATCAATTATATGGTGCCTTAAAACCCTGACCGTTTCCCGGTAGAATAAAATTTATATTTTTGCAATACTATATTTTTCAGCGTAAACATCAAGTTCTTATCATATTAAACACGAAAAACATTTATCATGCTCAACTCAATTGAACTCAATCCGAATCCACTGGTTCAGTACCTTAATAAACCATCAAAAGAATTTACCAAGGCCGATCTGATCAAATATATAGAAGATCATAATATCGAGATGGTCAATTTTCGATACGTGGCCGGAGATGGCAGATTGAAAACACTGAACTTTGTCATCAACAACCGCAAACATCTTGATATCATCCTGTCGCAGGGTGAAAGAGTGGATGGTTCCAGCCTATTTAGATACATTGAAGCCGGTTCGAGCGACCTGTATGTGGTTCCTCGCTACAGAACTGCTTTCCTGAATCCTTTCAACGAGATTCCAACCATTGATATCTTGTGTTCTTATTATAATAAAGACGGAGATCCACTGGCATCTGCACCCGAAAATATTATCCGGAAGGCGCATCAGGTATTGAAGGAGCGCACAGGATTCACTTTCCGTACTATGGGCGAACTTGAATATTATGTTATCAGCGAGAATCAACCTTTGTTTACAGCGACCGATCAGCGTGGATATCATGAATCAACACCATTTATAAAATGGGAACACTTCAGAAACGAAGCCATGGTTGCCATAGCACAATCAGGAGGTGTGCTCAAATACAGTCATTCGGAGGTTGGAAATTTTCACATCGAAAATCTTGAGTATGAGCAGAATGAAATCGAATTTATGCCTGTTGATGTTGAAGATGCAGCGGATCAGCTTGTGATGGCAAAATGGATTCTGCGTTCGCTTGCCCAGAAATATGGTGTCACCATAACCTTTGCGCCTAAAATTACTGCCGGCAAGGCAGGAAGCGGATTGCATTTTCATACAAAACTGGTAAAGGATGGTAAAAACCAGATGATTCAGGATGGACGGCTGAGCGATACGGCCCGCAGAGCCATAGCCGGATATCTCGACCTTGCCCCCTCACTTACTGCTTTCGGGAATACCAATCCCACATCTTATTTCCGGCTTGTACCTCACCAGGAAGCACCCACCAACATTTGCTGGGGCGACCGCAACCGTTCAGTACTTGTCAGGGTACCACTGGGATGGACGGGCAGTCACAATATGATTAACGATGCGAATCCAAATGAGCCGCCTCACAGCATTGATTTTTCTGATGTGCAGACCGTGGAGTTCCGGTGTCCGGATGGATCAGCAGATATTTATTTAACATTGGCCGGCCTTACCGTAGCAGTGCTGCATGGACTTGAAATGGAAAATGCATTGAAATATGCAGAAGATACCTACGTGGATGTAAATATTTTCGCCGAAGAACATAAATTAAAAGTCAAAAGGCTGAAACAACTGCCTTCATCCTGCTGGGAATCGGCTGCAAGGCTTGAGGAACAGAAAGACATCTATATGAAGTATGGTGTTTTTCCGGCAGGATTAATTGATGGAACTGCTGCAATGCTCAGATCGTACAACGATGAAAAACTCCGTGAAGATATACAGCACGACCAGGGTAAAATAATAAAACTTGTGAATCAGCACTTCCACTGCGGTTGATCAAACACTTCTGAACCGGATACTCCGTCTTTTTCCGAAATATATCCTGCGCAACCATACTGGCAGCACAAGCACTCCTATAAAGATATAAGGATAATAACTAATCAGCCGCCATAATATAGCTAATGGCGTTGCCAAACCATTTCCGGTAAATTCGCCAAGAAAAACGGGAAAGAAATATTCTGCAATTCCACTGCCACCCGGTGTAGGACTGATGAGCAGGATTACCCACATGATCAGTTGGCGTGCATAAATGAGAAAATGCTCGCTGACGGGATTAAACACCATGATCAACACATTGACTACCCAAAAACGGGATGTCCACGAAACAACTGTTGCCAGAAAAGCCTTCAGCCAGAAAATCTTTGATTTGTTTTTCATCTCTGCCGAAGTAGTTATCAGTTCATTTCCGGTTTGCTCGGCCTGGTGCGACCAGCGACGCAGAAACCGGAGCTTAAAAATACTGATGAGCAAACGCTTTACTTTTTCGGGACTGAAGAAAATACCAATAAAGATGATAGCAGTCATCACCAGAATAAAAATGTAACCAATGATAAAAACTTCCTTGCTGCTGAGTTGCATGCTGGCAATACTAAAACCTGGTTCTGTGATAAACAGATTTCCGGTTCCTGCAATGAATATTGCAACCGGCACCATGACAATATAAAAAAGTTCGTCGAGCAGTGCGGTTGCCATTACAACCGCCGTTGTTCTGCCCATATTTATTCCTTCCTTGTGAACCACAAAAAGTGCAACCGCCGAACCCCCTACCACAGAAGGTGTGATAGAAGAAGCAAACTCCCACAACATAATTATCTGGAAACTTCGCTTCCACGAAAGTTCACCGCCGGTGAGCAATCTGATACGATACATATAGGCAAGATCGCGTATAATAATCAGTACAGGCACGAGCATCAACCACAATACCGGGTATTTTGCCCATTGAATTCCAGAAAAAATTTCATTGTCAAAATCTCTGATAAACAAGAAAGTAGCCGCCGCCAGCCCAATTATTACCGGAATAGAAATTCTTCTCAGGGAAAAAAATCTCAGGATTTGACGATGTCGCGACGGCATCAGATAGTGTGTTTAGATAATTAGTGGTTGCAAAAATAATGTTGCATTCCGGATAAATTATAGAAAGGTTCAAATTCACTTAACAAAGAAAGGTATTTTTGGTTCGCGCGACAAAAAGACACAAAAATCAGAGGGCTGTATGACTGATTGTCGTGAATTTTAATTAAATACAATTGCTTTGCGTACCGGTATGCTTATTGACAGGCAAATTTCAAAATCAAATATTCATCTAAAATTAAAGGAGGAAATAAGTATGACAATCATCCGTTTTGCCCAACCTACCCGTCTTGCCGATATTTTTGACGACATGTTCACCAAATCAATGGAAGATATTGATAAGAAAAACTGCGATTGCGTTCCTGCATCAAACATTATTGAAGCTGAAAAATCATTTGAAATCCACATGTCAATTCCCGGTTACAGAAAGGAAGACATTCAGATTGAACTGGAAAACAATGTACTCAGCATCTATAACGATAAAAGACAGGAAGAAGAAGCAGAGATCAAATACACCCGCCGCGAATTTGGTTTTGGTACTTTCAGGCGTTCATTTACAATCCCTAAAATTGTGGATACCTCAAAAATTTCAGCCGATTACAACAATGGAATTCTGATTGTAGCACTGCCGAAGATTGAAGAAGCGAAATCGCGGCTGAGCCGGCAAATCACTGTTGCATAAATAAGAAGATTGAAATATCCGGTTTACCGGATCGTGAAGAAGACTTATCATAACGATAGGTCTTTTTTGTTTTTCTGCAGGAGTTGTCTGGCTCATCGTAATGATTTTTCATTCCCGGATGCTTCAAATTCCGATTTTTCATGCACTTTTGCCCAATCATGAACAATACGTTTAAAGCTCATGGCGCTCTGCTGCTTGGTGGCCTGATTTTCGGTGCAAATTACTGGATTGCAAAGGGATTAATGCCTGATCCTTTGCAGCCGCGGCAGATTATTTTTATCAGAGTTTTTATTGCTGCAATTTTATTCTGGATTTTTTCCGGGGCTGTGAAACACGAACCGGTCAGGCCACGCGATTTATGGCTGCTATTCGTATCGAGTCTTCTGGGCGTAACTCTAAATCAGGTATTCTTTTTCGAGGGACTGAACCTGACCTCTCCTGTTGATGCAGCTTTACTTCACGCCACTTGCCCGATCCTGGTGCTTTTATTTGCTGCCTGGATCATACGTGAGAAAATCATACTGATCAATGTATTGGGAGTCGTAATTGGTGCTACCGGTGCTATACTTCTAATTATAAATGGAATGGATGGGAGTTTATTCGAGGGAAGTTTCCTGGGTAATCTATATATCCTGATCAACAACACAGCGTATGCTATGTACCTGGTGCTTATCAAACCAATGATGCAGAGATATCACCCATTCACAATAATGAAATGGCTGTTTGTTTTTGGTTTGGCCGGTGTAGCTCCGTTTTCTCTGCATACCATGATGGGGCTCGATTACCACATATTTACCGGCCATACACTTTTTGCGATGATCTTTGTGGTGCTGGGTACCACAATGGTAGCTTATCTGCTTACCATTTACGGTCTCAAATTTCTGAAAGCAAGTGTGGCAGGATACTATATTTACCTGCAGCCCCTGATGGCTGCTGCAATTGGACTTATTTGGTCAGAAGGAACAATGACACTTGCCAAAGCGGTTGCTGCTGCCTGTATATTCACAGGAGTATATTTTGTGAACCGGAAAAAGAAGCCAGAGTAGCATTAGCATCAGTACATTCCGGTAATAATGGTATGCTGTAAAAAAAAACCATGTAAAGATCCGCTTTTTCAGAAAAGATGCCTGAAGGGTACCAACATCCATGTAATGACTCTTTCAATGGCTGGCCGGTTCAACCAGGACTGATAGTCAAAGGGAACACTATCTTTCAGTGTTTCATCCAAATGCACTCTCAAAGAGCTTACCACATCCATGTTTCTGCCAAAAAGCATGATTTCGTGCATATACCTGAAACTGCGGTAATCGAAATTGGAGGTGCCAATCCCGAAAATTTCATTATCAAACAGGGCTGCTTTGGCATGAAGATTTGTTGGTTTGTAAAAAAGTACTTTCACGTTATTCCGGTGCATCTGGCCGAGATATTTATTCCTCAGCAGGTCAACCATCCTCACATCTGAATGTTCCGGCATGATAACTTTAACATCTACGCCCCTGCCTGCTGCATCAATGAGCGATTTTCTGAGCTTAAAACCTGGAATAAAATAAGGAGTTTCGATAATGATCTCATTTGCTGATTGATTGATCAACTCTTCATAACGCCTTTTTATTCGCTGACGGTAAATGGACGGAATATCCTGAACAATCTCAAAATCATTGAAATAAATGGCTTTGCGAAACGAAAGCCTGTTAAATAAATACTTATGGTAATATTTAAAACTTGTCAGGAAAGTTCGTTTGAAATGCAGAGTAACTTCCCCCTCGATGCGAAGCTGCAACTCTCTCCACCTGATGGAATGCCCAGCAATATTGGCCGACCCGATATAGGTGATGCGATCGTCAATAATGAGCAGTTTTCGATGATTGCGGCGGTGATTCTTGGTAAAAAAATCGAATGTGAGAACGATTTTATTAAAAAATCTTACCTCGGCACCAAAATCAATCATCTCGCTGAAAAATGACAGGGGTACGCCGGCACCCCAGGAGTCAATCAGCAATTTAATTTTTATACCCTCCCGGGCTTTTATTGTGAGCGCATCGCGAAACCTGTGACCAACATCATCATGGTTGAATTTATAGGTTTCAATAAAAATATAATCGTGAGCCTGCATGATGTCATTGATCATCGCATCGTATAATGCAGGCGGATGGTCATAAAGTTTATAGTTTTCGTTCCCCATTTTAATTTGTGGCGCTTAATGTACCCCGGATCATGGTGATGATCAGTTTTTCACGATCAAAATTCAGAAATCAGATATTTTTAAACAGATCGAACAATTTGTCTTTTTTGCGATACGACACCGGTATCACTGAACCATCGCTCATGATACAACTGTTATCATCGCGGTTGTAACGTTTCACATGGTGTATATTTATAGCAAAAGATTTATGAACACGATAAAACGTATGCTCTTCCAACAACTTGATATACTCTTTGATAGAGCGGCTGACCAGGATGTTTTCTTTGTTCACAAGATGAAAATGACAATAATTTTCATCTGATTCAACGCTGATAATATCGTTGGTATCTACCACAAAGAAATTATCAGAGGTTTTCAGCACAATCTTTTTTCCGGTGCCAAATTTCTGAAACCGGTTCATTTGCGACAGGAATTCATTGATCTGCTGGTTGAGATTTTCATTTTGCATGATGTTCCTGGCTTTTTCCACAGCCATTGTAAGTTCTTCGGGATCAATAGGTTTTAACAAATAATCCAATGCACTGAATTTAAATGCTTTGATGGCGTACTCCTCGTAGGCAGTAATGAAAATGATCTTAAAATTGATCTGATCAATCTGTCTGACCAGGTCGAAACCAGTTCCATCGGGCATTTTAATGTCAAGAAGCACCAGATCGGGCTTGTGTTTTCTAATGGAAAGCAATCCGGAACGGACGTTTTCTGCCTGGTCTACAATCAAAACATCTTTACAATAGATTTTTATCATTTCGGAAATGTTTTCACGTGAGTGGCTTTCATCGTCAATAATAACGGTTCTGATCATTTTTGTATTCATTTCGCCGGGTTTTATTAAGATTTAATCGGTCTGTTCAAGGTTACGGTATGGAATGCTGAAGGTAATGGCTGTTCCCCTGACATTCATGTTTTCAGATAATAATTCCTTTATCTGAAAAATGATTTTTTTCTTTTTGCTCTGATTCAGCAACTTCAGTCGTTCCTGTGTAATGGCAAGTGCAAGCGATTCATGTTTGGAAGATTCGCCGGCTTTATTTTTCTGCGATTGCTTGATCCCGATTCCATTGTCTTCAATTTCGAGGGAAATTGCATCCAGGTTAAGTTTAAACGAAACATGAACATAACCCTGGTGATCTAATCCCTGGATGCCATGCTCAATGGAGTTTTCAATGAAAGGTTGTGCAAGCATGGGAGGCACCATGGTGAGATCGGGGTGGATGGCCGGATCAATGAAAATATTGTAGATGAACTTGTTTTCATAACGGAGTTGTTGCAGTTGCAGGTAGTACTCAAGGGTGCTGATCTCATTTTTCAGAGATACAAATTCCTGGCGCGAGTTGGTCAGTACAAGGCGGATGAGCCGCGCAAAGCTCGATAGATACTTTCCTGCGTCAGCAGGATTGTTTTTAATGATAAAGCTTTGAATTGTGTTCAGTGCATTGAATATGAAATGAGGATTCATCTGGGTTCTGAAAAGCTTTTGCTCAAGTTCGGCATTCTTCTTTCCGGTGCGAAGTTTATTTCTTTGTATCAGCAGGTGTGCAATAACCAGGGCGATGACCATCAGGAAAGTCATTCCATACATAATGATCCGGCTTGTATTGAGCCGAAGTTCCTTTATTTTGTTCTCCTGTTTCAGGTTTTCAATTTCCTTAGCTTTCTTTTCGAATTCATATTTTGCTTCAATTTCTGCCACAATTGCCTTAATTTGTTCCTGGTGCAGCGAATCGCGCAATGCAGTAAGTTTTTCATAGTATTCAACGGCCTTTCTGAAATCCCCTTTTTTGACACTTATTTTGGCCAACTGATCAATGGCCATGCTCCTTCGGTTCACATTGCCTGTTTGCCCGCTGATATGGAGCATTTCATCAAAGGCTTTTTCAGATTCGGTATAGCGCCCTAATTTAAAATATGTTTCACCTAAGAAATTCAATGAAACCGACTGGCTTTCCGGATTGCTGATTTCACCCGAAATGGCCAGCGAACCCTGGAATGACTCAATGGCCTGGTCATAATTTCCCATCAGCGAATACAAACTTCCGATATTATTCAGCGATTGTGCAATTCCACGCCTGTTGTTCAACTGTATTTCAATGTCAAGCGATCTCTTATAGTAAATCAGGGCTGTTTCATAATTACCGCTGGTACGGTGAATGATTCCGATATTGTTGGTTGTCTGAGCCAGTCCGCGCAGGTTATCCATCCGGGAATAAATTTCATCGGCACGGGTATAATATTCAAGTGCTTTGCTGTATTCCATCAACTCTTTATATATACCTCCTATATTATTCAACATACGTGCAATACCAAGGGTGTCGTTCAACCGTTCGGAAATCTGAAGTGCCCTGAAGGAAGCTGCAAGAGATTCTTCAAACTTCCCGGTCATCCTGTAATTGATCGCAAGTTTATTGGATGCATCAATTATCATAAGGGAGTCGTTCAGCTCTTCGGTGATAATCAGAGCCTCTGTTAAATGTTCAATCGCTTTGTGATAATCGGACGAATGATAATCTGCAGTGCTCAGCCCGATCAGCGCATCGGCTTCTCCCTTGCGGTAATTTATTTTTTTCGATAGCTCAAGCGCCTCGAGGCCAAATTCTATTGATTTTTGCCTGTAATCACGGGCACATAAACGGGACAGGTTGCTGAGCGCGTCAATTTTTTCAATCCCCCGCAACGACGTCAGGAGCTGCTCAAGGCTGTCAATTTCGCCGGCAAAAAGAGTTGACTGCAAAAGAAAAAGTATAGCCAGCAAAATGGATGTCATGAATTTCATGGCGAAAATTTGCACAAGGTTAAGAAAAAAATTGCAAACCGGGTTATAAGTGTTAAAAATAAAGTTTGCATTCATCTGTGTTCAATTTGATGGTGAGCAATTGAATACTGTGTACCTTTGCCTGAAAATGGATTCTTATGCTAAAATCAATGACTGGTTTCGGTCAAGCTGCCGGTATTGTGAACGGAAAGAAAATTGTTGTTGAAGTGCGGTCGCTCAACAGCCGTTCGTTGGATGCCAATGTGCGTGTGCCAACAAATTTTCGTGAACTGGAAGCAGAACTGCGTATTTTACTTGCCGATATCCTTGAAAGAGGAAAGATTGACATGTACCTGACCATCGAAAATGAAACGGACTTTTCAGAATACAGAGTAAACCGGGCGCTGGCGAAGCATTACATCGAGGAATTGAAACTGTTGGGTACAGAATCAGGCATACTGATTTCTCCTGAAGTTTTACCTGCCATCCTGCGCCTGCCCGACGTCGTTACACAATCAGTGATTCAGACGGACGAAAAGGATAAAAGCTTTGTCCTCGCTCTGACAACAGAGGCGCTAAACCAGGCTGATAGTTTCAGAAAACGTGAAGGCGCCGCCATAGAAAAGGATTTTAGACAACGCATCGATATTATCCTGGCACTCCTCAAAGAAACAAAACCCTATGAAGCTAAACGGATAGATGATATCCGGCGCCGCCTGAATGCAGATCTGGCGCAACTTGAACAACGTGTAACTATTGACAGCAACAGGTTTGAGCAGGAAATCATTTATTACCTGGAGAGGATTGACTTTACCGAAGAAAAATTCCGGCTCGAGAAGCATTGCCTTGATTTTCTGAACACCCTGGCTGAAAATGTTTCGCAAGGCCGGAAACTTGGTTTTTTGTCTCAGGAAATCGGACGGGAAATCAATACCTTAGGTTCTAAGGCGTACAATGCCGATATACAGAAAATCGTCATTGAAATGAAAAATGAACTCGAAAAAATCAAGGAACAACTGCTTAACGTACTTTAATAATTCTGTTATATGGAACCCAGAATGATCATCATCTCAGCGCCTTCCGGGGCCGGAAAAACCACACTGGTAAAACATCTGCTCGGAGAACGCCATGACCTTGAATTTTCAGTTTCGGCATGCAGCAGGGCTAAAAGAGATGATGAAGAGGATGGAAGGGATTATTATTTCCTGACACAGGAAGAGTTCAGAAATAAAATTGAGAATAATGAATTTATCGAATGGGAGGAGGTGTATCCCGGTTCGTTTTACGGAACACTGAGAAGCGAAGTGTACCGTATCTGGAATGCCGGGCGGCATGTGATATTTGATGTGGATGTAATTGGTGGACTGAATATTAAAAAACAATTTACGAATAAAGCACTGGCAGTTTTTATTCAGCCTCCTTCGGTGGAAGTACTCGAACAGCGCATAAGAAAAAGGCAAAGCGACAGTGAAGAAAAAATTCAGGAACGTGTGAAAAAGGCAGCCTGGGAAATGACTTTTGCCAATGGATTCGATAAGATAATCGTAAATAATGAGATCAGTATCGCAAAAACGGAATTGCTGAACCTGGTCAACGGGTTTATTGACCATCAGCACCCTGCTTACAGAGAATGATCACAGATCGCTTAACTCTGCTGAATGATGAATGGCTTTATGGCTGTAAGAAAAACAATTACAGGTCTTTTGTTTGGCTCTTTCAATCCGGTTCACCTGGGGCATTTGAAAATTGCCGTATATATGCTTGAACATGAAGGGATAGATGAGGTTTGGTTTGTGGTTTCACCACAAAATCCACTGAAAGAGAAAGAATTACTTGTGCGCAGAGAGCAACGCCTTGAAATGACCAGGCTTGCCCTGGATGCGAAGCCTGGGTTAAAAATTTGCGACATTGAATTTTCCATGCCGGAACCTTCGTACACCATTGATACACTCCGGCGACTGAGGTCAGCATATCCAAATAATGATTTTTATCTGATGATAGGCTCTGACAATCTTCAGGATTTGCACCGATGGAAAGACCACAAAAGTATAATCAATGAATTTCAGACACTTGTGTATCCCCGTGGCACAGCAGAACCCACCCCATTCGATCAGCATCCGAATATAAAACACACCCGTGCACCACTTATTGAAATATCCTCCACAGCTATCCGTAAAAGAATTATGGAAGGTGATCCCGTCTCAGATCTTGTTCCTGCAGAGGTTTATGAATATATTCTTGCCAACAGGCTCTATAAAAAATGACCTCCCTTACAATATTTCCTGATCATAAACTGTAACTCATAACTTCCCGGTTTTACCCCGCCAGATGCTCCACCAGTACTTTTATTCCTATGCCGGTAAGAATAAGCCCACCAATAAGTTCCGCACGCCTTCCAAGCAAATGAAAGCCATTTTTGTTTCCCAGAATAAATCCGGAGAAAGAAAACAGACAGGTGATCATGGTGATAATCAAAACGGATGAAAGCACCGGCATTTCCAAAAAACCAAGCCCCATACCGATAATCAGCGCATCAATGCTGGTAGCGACGGATAATCCAAGAAGAATGAGGTAGTTTTCAACATTGAATGATTTTACCGCGGTGTTCGGTTTTACAGATTCGATGATCATTTTTCCGCCAATTCCGAGCAACAACAGGAAGGCAATCCAGTGATCAATGTGTTCGATCATATGTTTCAGGAAATTGCTCAGTAACCATCCCATTCCTGCAAAACCACCCTGGAAAAAGCCAAAAAAAAGAGCGACCCGTATGCCGGTTACACGACAGTGTTTCTTGTGGCATATCCCACCAGCAAGCGCAACAGCGAATGAATCCATGGATAAACCAATGGCGATGAAGATAATTTCAATCAAGACAGGAAAGTTTTGGATGCAAAGTTAAAATTTTGCAGGTTTTTGGTAGTATATTCTCCCGGATTACTGAATTATCTTCCTATTCTCCCTATTTCTTCTGCCCTGGCTTCAGTATAGTAGCATAGCCCCAGCGATCAACAGTGTACTGAATTGAATTTCCCTGGCTATTGGAAGCGGTAAAGGTACCTGAAATAGTGACCACGATTGGCCCCAAACCTGCCAGTGTATGCACTGCAGGACTACTTTGCACTGCTGCACGGTCAACATAAACAAAAAGCTTGCTGTCAATCACACAATACCACACATTATAAGCATTAGCCACATAGTTACCGCCAAAGTAAACTGCCACGTTATGTGCAGAAACAGAATACCCCGAGGGGAGGTAAAAACCATAATGGCACTGAACCTTGTCCCAACTGCCCTGTGCATTCAGATTGATCATGTCGGGAGAGATGCTCATGGTTTGAGCGTTCAGGATTAAACTGGTAAAAACCAGACAGACACTTAGGGTCAACACTGACACCATTGTTGCAATTTTTGTTTTCATAGCCTGCTTTATTTAAGTTTAAAAGACTTACAAAAGTACATGCAGCAGGCAGGTGTAGTGTTACAAAATTCAATAAATATTGTTTAGAATTTTAAGGTTGTTAAAAAAATTACTATCATGATCAAAGATATTCGCGTGGTTGTATGATAAATTTACATGAGCCACACTATCTAGTTCCCGGCTTATTCCCCATCCTGAAAACGATCTCTCCGCCAGCCACCAGTTCCGGATGTAAGAGGTAATGACGGTCAATTTCATGACCATTTACAAGGACTTTTTGAACATAAATATTTTCTTCTGATTGATTTTCTGTGCTAATTGTCAATTTATTACCATTTTCAAACCGCAATGTTGCTTTTATTACAAGGGGGCTTCCAATCTCATAACGGTCGCTGCCGGGGAGTACCGGGTAAAATCCCAGAGCGCTGAAGATGTACCAGGCGCTCATTTGGCCGGCATCATCATTGCCGCAAAGTCCATCTGGAGAATTGGCATACATGGTTTTCATGATCATGTGCACCCGTTCCTGGGTTTTCCAGGGATGGTTGGTCCAGTTGTACAAATAGGCTATCTGATGTCCTGGTTCATTGCCATGCACATAGGCGCCAATCATTCCATCGCGGGTGATGTCCTCGTTTTTTTCTATATATTTCTCATCCAGCGAAATAGTGAAAATGCTGTCGAGATGCACTGCGAATTTTTCTTTTCCACCCATCATGGCCACGAGGCTATCCATTTCATGCGGTGTATACAATCCGTAATTCAGTGCGTTGCCTTCAATAAAGCCCTGTCCATGGGTATCGAGCGGATCAAAATCTTTACGCCAACTCCCGTCAGATAATTTTGGCCGCATAAATCCTGCATGTGTATCGTACAATTGCCGGTAACTTTTCGAACGCAAGATATATTGCCTGTTCACATCTTCATAGCCGGCAAGCTTTGCTATTTGTGCAATACACCAGTCGTTGTATGCATATTCCAGAGTTTTTGAAACCGAGTTACTGCTTTTATCTTCAGGCACATAACCAAGGGTCATGTAATGTTCAAGCCCATCGAAGTATGGAACTGCGGAGGTATTGATGCAAGCCTGCAATGCTCGCTCCGGATCAATGCTGGTGGTACCTTTGGCCATAGCATCGGCAATCACTGAAACAGCATGATACCCAATCATGCACCAGTTTTCGTTGGCATAATGACTCCAGACCGGTAGCATACGGTGGACGCTCTGATCGTGGTGTGCCATCATGGAATGAATCATCTCGTTGTTACGGTCTGGTTGGATCAGATTAAACAAGGGATGCAAAGCCCGGTAAGTATCCCAAAGGGAAAAAATTGTGTAATTGGTAAAACCTGCACTCTGATGTATATTTTGATCCAATCCCCGGTACGAACCATCCGCATCTTCGTATATAACTGGGGATAACATGGTGTGATACAGTGCGGTATAAAAAACCACGCTGTCCTCACAGGAAGGTAGTGTTGCATCAATTTTTGATAGTTCGCGGTTCCATTTATCGCGGCCTTCTTTTACCACAAGATCAAAATCCCAATGCGGTATTTCGGCGTGAAGGTTATTCATAGCCCCATGGGTGCTCACCGCCGAAAGTGCAAGTTTGACTTTAACCTGTTCATTTTCCGTAGTTTTGAAACGGAACCAGGCCCGGATATTTCTTCCGGCCATTTCCGGAAAGTTCTCACTTTCGCGAAATTTGCGGTAGAATCCATTATAGAGTGATTCATCATATTTTTTATGACCGTAAGCGATAAATGGTTTTGAGAACTGCATGGCAAAATACATCATCCGGGTTCGCGCCCAGCCATGTGTTTGCCTGAAACCGGTCACGGTAGAATCGTTCTCAATCCGCAGAAAAGTCCATACATTCTTCCCGGTGTGGTTGTAAATGTTATACATCATGTCGAGCAGAATGATTGCCGTATCTGATTCCGCAAACGTGTAGCGGTGAAAACCCACCCTTTCCGAGGCGGTTAGTTCGGCAATAATCCGGTAATCGTCCAGATGAACCCGATAATATGCCGGCTGTGCATCTTCGTTGGTGTGCGAAAACCTTGAATGATAGCCAACTCCGGAAGTTTCTGTACCGCCCGGATCCAATGCCGGATTTCCTGTAGCAGGCATCACCAGAAAATCGCCAAGGTCGGAATGGCCGGTGCCGCTGAAATGGGTATGGGCAAACCCCAAAATAGTTGAATCATCGTATTGATATCCTGCACAATAGCGATAAACTTCAGGATTGTATTTCCCATCCACATGAAAGGGAACATGGTTGGTGGCCGGACTTAACTGCACCATCCCAAACGGAACCGTTGCACCGGGAAAAGTATGACCCATGTTGTCGGTTCCGATCATAGGATTAACCAGCGATGCATAATCAAAAACCTGCTGATTTTCTGAGTCTTCAAGGTTTTGGCAACCAATTCCAACCAACAGGATTGAAAAGCAAATGATCAGAAGATTATTTTTCATAGTCCATAAAAAATTATGTCAGCAGGCAAAGGTAAAGATTTAAGGATTAGTCAGATACTGTTGGAGAAAATGCCTGACAATTTGTGAATGAACATTCTTATCCAGGTTTGTTTGTAAAATTTCTGATAATGGTAAAGTCCATGATTGCACTAAGCCTGGTTTTTTCCAACCTAAAGTCCGGGATGACGAAAAAATTTGATTAGCATTGTTTTATACATGATTGTGAATGCTTCAGGTAACAGTCTGCTTACTACATTCCGGGATTTATTACGTTACTTCCCTCACCATATTGGCCAGTTGTACCCTGCTTTTCACCCCGGTTTTTGAGAAAATGTTATGCGCATGGTCTTTCACCGTTTGCAGGGAGATGAACAGGGTGTCGGAAATATCTTTATTGGATTTCCCCTGGCATATTTCGAGCACCACTTCGGCTTCCCTCGGGCTGATTTCATATCTCAGGCAAAATGCCCTGAATCCTTTAAGCTCTTCTTTTACAACAGCTTGTTTCTTTCTGATCAGTGGCGATCGTATCAGTACCAGCAGCGGGACAGGTAGACTGATGAAAAACAAAAGCAAGAAGACCATGTGAAACAAAAAGCTGAGATGCTGATAAGCCATGGCCGGAACCTGCATGACTCCCTGTAAAAGAAAAGCAAAACCCAGCCAGAAAACCGGCCGTGATATGGCCCAGATACTCTTTTCCTGTCTGAAAAACAACAGTGTAATTCCGGTATAAAAGCAGAAAAACAGATGTATTATAACAAACACCAGTACTTCAGACCCGGGTAGCCATTGCGTCAGTGGCAGGTTCAAGGGAAAAAGCACCGCAAGTACGATCAGGGCAAGTGCCGTTGCAATGATAACCGAAGTCAGCAGCCATGACAAATTCCTACCTGTAATCAGACAGGTGGTTCTGATCATTGTCAGCCAGGTTGCCAACAGAAAAGGCAGGCTCAGTAAGTTCAGGAATCCGAGAATGGAATTCAACAGCAACGATTCAGCGGGAGGAGCTAGCAAATGGATGATGAATCCGGTTCCCCAGAGGCCGTATAACCCAAAAATGGATGAAAACACCAGCAGGAGGAGATAAAACGTGAAGTATTCCTCCCCGGTTTTGTGCTTCTGCCGCAGGGAAACAATTACACCCCACGATGTGATGGCTGTTCCGGACAGAAGCAGCAGAATATAAGCTGTTAATTTCAATGCTCTGCTATTTGACGAACAAAAGTACAAGAATCCCCCGCTCAAAGACATCCAACTTTGGTAGTGTTTTTTGCAGATTCCAACTTTGGTATGAAAGCTATCGTATCGGGGCACTGTAATTTTGCCTCATCATTAAATAAATATTTTTATGGAAACACCTAATTTCAAAAAATTGAAAGCTACTTTCTCGGAAAGTTTCACTTACGGCCTGGAAACCCTTAAAAATGATTTTCTGCGGCTGTTTCTTATTATTATTGTGTGTTCGGTGGTTTACCTGCCATTATCTGCCATTGATGCCCATGAAACAATACGTTCTGCCGGCGGAATCCTGTTGCATATCTTCGGAATTGCTTATTTTTTCCTGGTGAGACCGGTTTTTTCGTATAGTGCCGATTACCTTTTCCTGCAGTCGGTTCGCCGCGAAGTTATTGATGTAAAAAATATTGTACGGGGATTCGATTATTATCTGAATGTAATCCTGGCGCACCTGCTCAGTATGGCTTTGATAGGGCTTGCTTTTGTGGCACTAATCATTCCTGGAATTATTGTCGCCTGCCGCCTGGTGTTCGTACCTTACCTGGTGATGGACAAAAAAATGGAGGCAGTGGCTGCCGTGGAAGAAAGCTGGCGCCTGACACGGGGTTATGGCTGGACAATCTTCGGAATGGGTGTAGTAAGCTTTTTTATTGTCCTTGGAGGTTTACTGCTGCTGGTTGTGGGTATTTTCCCTGCGCTGGTGTGGGTGAATGCGGCTTTTGCTTCGATTTACCAGGCGGCACTGAATGAAAAGGAAAGTGTTAGAAACGGAAATGGTGAAACTTACCCGGCAGGCAGTCTTCAAGAAGCCAGGTAACAAGCAGGGGGATTCGAAATCAGCTAGCAAATTTTTATCCCGGCCTGCATTACGTATGGGCCGGGATTTTTATAAGATTCATAATTGCTGAAGCCTATTTTGAGAAATGACTTGCAATGTATTTCAGTGCCTCACTGATATCCAGATTGCCGCTGCCCGGACCAATACGAATATAAAACAGCTCGCCGAAACCGGGTTGTTTCAGAAAAAATGGCTCCCTGCCAGGCTTGCACCTTACCCGGCAAACGGTTTTGGTATTGATTTTTTCAAGACTTGTTGCAATGTAATCACTCGCATCTTTTCCAATACTTGTTTTAATTAAGGTCCAGAGGTGAAGCAGAAATTTATCAGTGTTGGCAAAATTGTCCGCTTCGATTCCAGCTATTGCACCGTCATCGGCTACCCCAATCAGCAGGTCGCCGCCCGACGAATTAAGAAAAGCACAGATGGTTTTAAGCACCGCATGTTCAATGGCAGGATTTTTTTTGTTTTGCCTCAAATCCCACCTCAATGTACTTTTGAATTCAATTGTTTCTCCTTCGCCCTGGCTGATCAGTGTATTAATAACCGACATCTGCTTTCCCGGCGTTCTGAAGAAATCAAGAAACTCCATCACGTCAAGGGCTTCACGGTAAATTTTGAAAAAGCGCTCTCCGGGTTGCTTCCACCAAGGCGTCTGGGTTTCTGCCAGGGCAGCACCCTTTTGGTTTGCCATTGCACTGAGGGCATATTCTGAAGGTGAAATAACGGATTTTATCAGCATTGCGGGCAAAAGAATTCCACTTTGATGCGATGCTGACAAAACCTGCAAAGCGGCTTTTTGCTCATTACTCATTTTTTGATAAGTGTATGAAATAAATTCGCCTGCTTGCTTTCGGTTGGCATCGGAGTTCATTGAAAAACCGGCCATCTCATCCAGTGTGGAAAAGAAATCGTTCAGGCTTTTTGATATAACCGTTGATCCCAAAAGCATAAGATTGATTATATGCATTTTGTCATCAAGATTTTCCAGAAGCCCCTCAGGAGGATGATACATTTTTATTCCGGAAACGAATTTTGCCCGGAACAGGGGGTCGTTTTCTGCTTCCCGGGTGATGTTGACCTGAAAAAGGTCTTTTCCGGGTTCGATCACATCGCGGCAAAATGAAAAAACTCCGGTGCTACCCGCTTCGTAAGTGTTCATTCTTTCCGAAAGGCTGAAACGGATAAGTAGATGCCTCAACAGTCTTGAGTCGAAATGCGAAAACTCCTTTCCACACGGGGTAAGCAAGGGTTGCCGGTCGTAATAAATTACAAAATCATTATCACGCATTACAAGATCGAACTTGTCGGGATCTGTCTTTGCTGGTTTCATGGGTTTGTATTTTCTGTATACGGATCAAAAACAGTCCGCAAAAATATGGAATACTGCGTCCATAGGATTTATATACCATCAGGACATCGTTGTAAATATCATGCATCAAAGAATGGATGCAGGGCACCAGAGAATTCAACTAAACTTTTCAGGATTAAGTTTTCTACATCGCAGTCTGACAATCTAAATGCTTGAATTTTGGTTTACACGATACAACAAACTGATTTGATTGTAAATGGCCACACATCTAATATCTTTGTTACCAATCAACCGGAACTCAGCTTTTCGTTTTCTAGAAAGCAGGATCATACCGGTTACTTCGTCAATGAATTAATGAACTTCTTTTGACATCAGGGACTTTTGATGATAACCTACTTTTTCAACAACTTCGGGCAACCAGGTTGTCTTTCGCATCATGAGAATCTCAATCCGGTATTTTTTTATAAGATGTCAATGATTAGACTGATGTCCGGAATACCTTTTCCGGTTTCAAGGGATTTCTGACCAGAGTCAATCGAATATTTCATCACATCATAAACCTTTTAAGTTTTCTGCTTCAGACTTTCATTAAGCACCTGCTCTGACTGCTCAATGATCTTCGGATGGATGATCTGCACTTATCTCTCCATGAAATAGTATTCCCACTGGGCTAATGAGATCATAAAATGATTTTGCTGGGTTTTGAGCAAAATTGAAAATTTTCAGCATTATAGTGGTTTAAGGCTGATTCTTTGTTTTACAAACTTAACTAGCCAAGTTGATTTGCGATCCGCAAATTGCAAATGTGCATGTGTAATGGCAGTCATCTATCGCTTCCGACCCAGAAACCTTACAACTTCCGCCAATCCCCGATGGTGGGTGCCTTCGTTAAGCTCTACCTGCATTTCATGATTTTGCAGGATGGTGAGTTTGCTGAAATCATGGGCAAGAATTTCTGCTGTTACCAGCATATCCAAATTTTTTGGACCGCCGGAACTGTTGCCCAGCTGGTTTTTATGGAATGCCTCCACCAGCAGCACTCCGCCGGGTACCAGACATTTTTGCAGCTCACGGTGGAAACGTTCACGCAACACCGGTTCGAAGTGCATGAATACCAGCGCCACCAGGTCGTATAATCTGCCTTGCCAGGTGAAATGAGCGGCATCCGTAATTTCATATTCCATTTTCACCTTGCTTTTTTGAGCCAGCATCAGGGCTTTGCGGCGGCCTTCGCTGCTTATGTCGAAGGCGTGCACCTCCCAGCCCAGCGTTGCAGCGTATACAGCATCGCGGCCTTCGCCGGCGCCCGGAACCAGCAACTTTCCTGGCCTCAGGCCATCAATTACCTGTTTGAAAAAAGCGCCAGGCTCAGTGCCGTAAATATATTCTTCGGAGGAGAAACGTTGGTTCCAGAAGGTGGACATGGTCATCAAGTGTTAGTAGATTGTTATTCTGATAATTAAGTGATGTGAAGTGTTTGATTACGAATAAGAATGCGATCTCATTTTTCAAGAAATGAATCTCTCAGAATTATGATATTCAAGAAATTCTGGATCGGGAAGAAATCTTTTAGGTAGAATTATTGGGCGTTTGTCATATTTGATGAACAATTCCTTAATAGCTGGAATATTTCTGTCAGCCTTCAAAGCTGATGAAATTGAAACAGTGTAATCAGTAGTAATAGTTATCAAGCCATTTTCAAATGCTTTATCATGGAGTGCATTCATGGCTAAACCATTTCGAGGATTCATTCGGTTTTTTTCATCCAAGCCCCAGGGTCTGATATGACCCGCAACAATTAATTGAGGTGTTCTAATACCTGTAATGCAACAAGTACTGTCGTAGGCAGCAAGAATAGTTTTTCTAAAAAATGACTGATTAACCCTTGTTTTGACAACTTGTTCCCGAACTTTGCCTTCAAAAGGTAGTTCTAAATCGTTGATGTGGTTCAAATTTTCAACTGTGCTTCCCTCAAAATCTGCACGTAGTTTTTCACTCTGAAAAGGTAATTCATCCCAATTCTTAAAAAACTCATTCCATATTTCTTTATCTAACTTGCTGGCGTTCTGAGCACCTTTAATACCCCTCGCTTGTAAACTTGGGTCAAGACTAGCAAAGTTGACAAGTTTGTAAGAAACAGCATTTGGCGTCCTTCCGATTAATTCAGCCAGACGGATTAGTTCTGGATTACGCCCGTGGATTTTTCCAAACGGAATTTTACAATACAGATTGATCGCTAGAATTAATTCTTCACGTGACCATGGTTTTTGTCCGGGTTTCATTTTTCAGATAGATTTCAAATTTGATGTAAGTCTTTTATACCTTATGCTGAATTGAATAATTGATAACGGATTTCAAGTCTAATTTTGTCGGGATAGTCTTTAGTATTTTTTGGCAATTCTATTATCTTGTTATGAAGCAATTGCAAACCATATTTAAGCATTGGACCGTCTGTTTCACGCAAAATATCATGTCTAACTTTTATTTTATAATCAGGACTCAATCCTAAAATATTTTTATCAAAAGCAGCATGATGGATTTTGCACAACGATAATCCATTTTGTATTATTGGGTCACCTTTATTAGATTTATCAGCAATAATATGAGCTGCATCCAGTAGTTCGGTGTGCCTAAGCTTGCAAAAAGCACATTGATTTCGATATGCAAACAAAACCCTTTCTCTAAATGATCTTTGATGAAGTCTGATTTTAACTTCAGAAGTTAAATAAGCTCTTCTATAGTATGTTGCAGCATCCTCTTTAATGATACTTTCAGAAGTAACACTGTCCTCATCCAATGCAACAATAAAAGTCAGACCCTTGATATTGTCTCCAATAATATAAATCGGCCACACTGCTAAATATTTACCAGTAACTATTCCGTGAAAATAAATAAGCGGGATTTTTCTACGATATAATTCTCTCAATCCAACATTATCGTAATGATTTGGATCGTTTCCTCGGTATTTATAGTGTAAAAAGTTGTCATGAGTAAAAGTATCCTCATACGGTCCATTCGCTATTGAGG